>NZ_FNFO01000011.1 GCF_900100765.1 Catalinimonas alkaloidigena
TTGGGTATAAGACGCCCGAAACTATCTACAACCTAGCCGCTTGAACCAACTTAAATTCTAACGAACGCTGTCCTAACATTGGGGACCACCATAGGTTTCATTCTCCGTATCATTTACTAAGTTGTTGCCAATACGCCTCCTACTTTCGAAAGACAGATCCGTATCGAATGATCACCAGCGCTTCTACTCATGACCTTCCTAAAGCGAATAGCCCTGATTACAATTTCTGTAGTTGCCGTGTTGGTGGCGGGTCTATACCTTTTCTTATATGTGTATCAACCGCCCTTGTCTGAAAAATACGGTCAGGTAGACGCTCAGTTGTTTATGGGGGAGGCTGACCATCAACCTTTGATTGTTGCGTTTGGGGGCAGCCAGGGGGGGAATACATGGGCGGAAGTGTACTGGGCAGGGATGAGAAACCGATTGTTGCAGCAAGGTTACGCGGTTCTGGCGATTGGTTATTTCAATACTACCAACACCCCTGAAACCCTGGACCGCATTTCGCTGGATGCCATCTATGACATGATCATGAGCATAAGCCATCGGCCAGGCATCAATCAGGACAAGATAGCCCTTCTGGGCAGCTCAAAGGGCGGAGAACTGGTGCTGAATCTGGCGAGCCGCTACGAGGAGTTCGATGCGGTGGTGGCACTGGTCCCTTCACATGTGACCTTTCCAGCCCTCACGGCTTCGGGAAGCACCTCGTCCTGGATGGTGCACAATCAGGAAATACCTACTTTCAAACGACCCTTCCCGGCCATTTGGCGTTTGCTGAAAGGCGATCCTCAGGGTGGGCTGCGCGTGATCCTGGAAAACGAAACCTATTCGAAACAAGCGGAAATCGACGTGGAAAAGATAAGGGGTCCCCTGTTGTTGTTATCCGCCAGATACGACGAACTCTGGCCTTCTGCATACATGTCGGATCGAGTAGTGGCACGATTAAAAGCGCATCAATTTCCCTACTACTACCAACATATCTCTTTTGAAGGCAAGCATCACGATACGAAGGAACATTTCGAGGTGGTGTTTCAATTTCTGGATGAGCATTTTAAGTGAACCCGTTCAAAGTTTTCTGTCAAACATCCAACCTATCAGCACTAGAAATGATCCTTGTTACTTTTTGTCATTGCCACAAAAAGTAACCAAAAAAGTCTAGAAAATTCAAAGCTTCCTCACGCAGGGCCACCGTGCGCCCCCGCTAAATTTCCAGGCCCCCGCACCTCATTCTTGCACAGAAGCATTTGTGAAACGTGAAAAACTTTGAGTCACTTCAGTGACAGGAAGAAGTGGAGCCTAGCGGGTGGAGGCTGACTTCGAGGCTCACTCGCTTTTCAGCACGTCGGCGGGGTTGGTGCGCGCCACTTTCCAGGTCTGAGAACCGATCATTAGCGCGGCGATGCTGCCCACCGCGACCGTTCCCAGCACCAGCGCGCCCCAGCCGATGGGCGGGTGGTAGGCGAA
Organism: Catalinimonas alkaloidigena; assembly: GCF_900100765.1. NCBI lineage: Bacteria > Pseudomonadati > Bacteroidota > Cytophagia > Cytophagales > Catalimonadaceae > Catalinimonas > Catalinimonas alkaloidigena. The sequence goes on from NZ_FNFO01000011.1 coordinate 1,462, forward strand.
ATTGGGCAGGATCACCCGCTCGAAAAAGAGGTAGGTCACCGGGAGTGCCACGGCCGCGGCCAGCCCCAGCAACATCAGAAAACCCCGACTCAACAGGTAGATCAGCCGGGCTTCGTCGGCCCCCAGCACTTTGCGAATGCTGACTTCTTTCAGGCGGGTTTCCGTAGTGAAGACCACCATGCCGAACAGCCCCATCGACGCGATGCAGATCGCCAGAAAGGCCAGAAACCCGATCACCTTGATCATCACCGAAAACTGATTGTACGCTTCCTCGATCTGGTCGTCGTAGAAGCGGGCTTCGAGTGGATGCACCGGGTCCAGCTGTTTCCAAGCCGCTTCGATTTGCGCCCGCGTGGTGGGCAAATCGCGCGAGACGATCTGGAGGTTCAGGTACCCGCCGGGCTCGTTGGCCGAATACCGGAACAGCACCGGATCGATTTTACTTTCGACCGTGCCGTAGTGGAAATCTTTCAATACTCCGACGATGGTCAGCTCCTTGCGGTCGGTCTTGAGCACCTCGCCGAGGGCCTGTTGCGGGTCCTGGTTGGCAATGTTGAACCGCTTCAGCACCTGTTCGTTCACGATCACCTCGCTTTCGGTTTCGCCTTCTGCCTTGGGGTGAAAATTGCGTCCGGCCAGAAACTGGTGTTGGTGAAGGGGCAGGTAATGCTCGTCGACGGCATTGAGCCAGACGTTGGTCGAATCCTGCGGGTCCTGGTACTTCACCGTGCTGCCGTAGTAGCTGCCCAGACTGGTCACCATGCGCGAGACACTGATGTCGCCCACGCCCGGAAGGGCCGCCAGCGCCTGTTTGACCGGTGCCGTCGGGTTGCCCTGGAGCTTGACGTTCAGGATGTTCTGGGTCGAATAGCCCAGGTCGAACGACACAAAGCTTTTGTACTGCTGGTAGCCGATCAGCGTGGTGGTGATGAACATCAACGAAAACGTGTACTGCACCACGATCAGCGCCTTGCGCAACGTAATGCGGCGAAACAACGGCAACGCCGACATGTTTTTCATCACCTGCAAAGCGGGCAGGCGCGAGAAAAACAGGGCCGGTAGAACGCCGGCCACCAACCCGACCACCACCGCCAGGACCACAAACCAGGCCACCAGACGGAAGGAAAGTTGCAGGGTGAACACGTCCGACAGGTAGCTACTCAGGCCCAGGAATTGCGTGCGCAGCACGGCGAACAGCACCACGGCGAACCCCAGCGCCAGCAGGGAAATAAAGACCGATTCGATGAGGAACTGACCCAGCACCTGGCTGCGCAGGGCCCCGATCACCTTCCGCACCCCGACTTCGCGCGAACGGCGCAGCGACCGGGCAATGGACAAGTTGGTGTAGTTGAAACAGGCCGAGAGGATGACGACCAGCGCCAGCCCGCTCAGAATCCAGAGGGCCAGCGGAATCATGGTAGGGCCAATCGGGTTGGAGAGCGTCCTTCCCAGCACAATGTCGTGCAGCGGCTGTAGTTCCAGCGTAACGCTGAGGTGGGCGGAGGCCGGAAGTTGCGCGTTTTCGCGGGCGCAGAGCTGGGCCAGACGCGCCTCCACGTCCTGCACCGCGTCGGCCTGGGGCAGCGTCAGGTAGACGTAATTCATGTAGACATTTTCCCAGCTCAGGAAATCGCCGTCGCTGTCCTGCCCGTCGGCCGCCGCCATTTGGTTTTCGAGCGTAGCCAGCGAGGCCAGCACGTCAAAGCGCAGGTGCGAAAACTTGGGCAGGTCGCGCACCACACCCGTCACGGTGTAGTCGAGGGTGTCGAGCCGCACGGTCTGACCCAGCGCGTCGGCCGTGCCGAACAGCCGCTCGGCGGTGGTTTCCGTCAGCACGAGCGAGTACGGTTCCTGCAGGGCCGTGGCCGGATTGCCCTGCCGAAGCGGGTAGGGAAGGACCTGGAACAGGTGGCCATCAGCCCAACGCCCCGACAGCGGAAGCGTTCGGTCGCCGACCTGGGCATCTCCTCCGAAGCCGTTGCGCAGGATCGTCACCGCGCCCAGTCCCGGAACGTTCTCCCGAATCGCTTTCCCGGCTTTGAGCGACGTACTGGCCAATTCCATGCCGGGGCCTTCCTGACGTTGCAAGGAGGTGACGATGCGGTAGACCTGTGCTTTGTTCGGCAGAAAATCATCGTAGGCGAACAAGTCGGCGAGCATCGAAAGCACCAGCAGACCGACCGACAGGCTAATGGCCAGCCCAATGACGTTGATGGCGGAAAACAGTGGATTACGCACGAGGCTGCGTCCGGACGTTTTAAGGTAGCTGCGAAGCATGATCGAATGGAGGGAAAGGTGGAGGAAATCGGGTGGACGGACGGTGTAGAGCCGGAGGAATTTGAGCACGTCGAGCACGTAAATCCACCGGGCGCGGCGGGGGCCGTACTGGCGCAGGTGGCGGTCGAAATATTCGTTCAGGTCGCCTTGCAGGTCTTCGAGCAGTTCGGGGCGGCAGTACCAGGCCAGGAAGCGCTGCGCCCAGCGGGGAGGTCGGGGGGTATTCATAGCGAGCCTTTCAGCGAAAATTCGGGAATGATGCGCCACAGCCCGTCGCGGACCTCTTTGGTACGGACCAGGGCCACTTTCCCGGCGTGCGTTACCGTATAAAAGCGCTTGCGTTTGCCGCCCCGCACCTGCGTGGCCTCGCCGAGTTCGCTCTTCACCAATCCCTTCTTTTCCAGGCGGTTCAATACGGAATGGACCACGCCAAGTTTGGGTGCGCGGCCCGTGTGTTTTTCCAGTTCGTCGCAAATCGCCACACTGTAGGCCTCCTGCACCAGCGCCGCGATGGTGAGTAGCACCAGTTCTTCAAATTCGCCGAGGTGTGTTCCTTTCATGCATCCGGTAGTTATGCTCCGAATGTATGAAAAATTCCGATTACCTCTCCATTTGTATGTAAAATAAGGTTGAGCGGTTGGGAAGACAAGACGAGCGGCCACCGAAAGGTTGCTGATTATGGCCTGTGCCCTCCCTGAGGCGTAGAAGTGTAGAAAATAGTGCTATAAAGAAATAAGGTTATGTATATCAGATAAATAGGAAGACAGAAAAGAGTGATGTTAGGGTTGCGCCATTGCACAGAGACAGCGATGAAAGCAAAGGGTGATTGAAAATCAAAATGAAATCGCATTTTTAGGGCGCTTATTCGGAATTATATTTCATTTTCGGGGTATATTTCCGAATATTAGTCATCGGGTTTCGCCACCACGCCCACCTCGCTTCTTTATCCACGCCTTTCCTTATGCAACGACGTAATTTCCTGACCCGACTGGCCGGAACGGCCGGACTTTTGACCACCGGTGGTATGACCAGCGTGCTACAGGCGCGTAACCTGCACGAAGGCCTCGCCCGCCTGCGGGATCAGCCCCCGCTCGATGCCGTACGCGACGAAGAAGCCTGGAACCGTGTGCGGCAGGCCTATACGGTATCGCGAACGGTGATCAACCTCAACAACGGCGGGGTAAGTCCGCAGCCGCTGGTGGTGCAAGATGCCGTCGACCGCTTCTACCGCTACTCGAACGAAGCGCCGTCGTATTACATGTGGCGGGTGCTGGACATGGGACGCGAACCCCTGCGCCGCCAGTTGGCCGACTTTGCGGGCTGTTCACCGGACGAGCTGGCCATTCACCGCAACACGACCGAAGCCCTGGCGACGGCCATTTTCGGGATTCCGCTGAAGAAAGGCGACGAGGTGGTGCTGACCAAACAGGATTATCCGAACATGATCAACGCCTGGAAGCAGCGTGAGCTGCGCGACGGCATCAAACTGGTGTGGATCAACCTGGCGTTGCCGAGCGACAATGAAGCGGCGCTGGCGAAGAGCTATACCGACGCCTTCACGAACAAAACGAAGGTGGTGCATGTCACGCACATGATCAACTGGACCGGGCAGGTGCTGCCGGCCGCACGCATTTGCGAAGAGGCCCGGCAACGGGGCATCCTGTCGGTGGTGGACGGCGCCCATACCTTCGCCCACATCGACTACCGCATTCCCGACCTGAAACCCGATTATTTCGGTACGTCGCTGCACAAGTGGATGTGTGCGCCGTTCGGCACCGGGTTGCTCTACGTGAAGAAAGACAAGATCAACGACCTGTGGCCGCTCTTCGGGACAAACGATCCGAAAAGCGACGACATCCGGAAGTTTGAGTCGCTGGGCACCCGCTCGTTTGCCAACGAACAGGCCATTGCGCAGGCGCTGGATTTCCACCTGGCCATCGGCGGGGAGCTGAAAGAGCAGCGCCTCCGCTATCTGAAAGACTACTGGGCCGAACAGGTGAAAGACTTGCCCCGCGTGCGCTTCAACACGCCGCTGCACCCCGATTTTTCGTGTGCCCTGGCCAACGTCACCATCGACGGTCTTGACCCGAACGAGTTCGGCAACCGCCTGTTCAACGAGTACAAGATCCACACGACAACGGTCAACTGGGAGCAGATCCACGGCGTGCGCGTGACCCCCCACGTCTACACCTCGCTCCGCGACCTCGATCTCCTCGTGGAAGCCATCAAGAAAATGGCGACGTAGGGAAAGGGCAGCCCTTGATCCAGTTGCGCTAGCAGTTAATCCTAAACGCTACCCCCACCTATTTGCGGTACAAGATGCGTACAGCACAACGGCAAGACGTCGGAGGAAGGCTGTGCAGTTAACGGTAGCGAATGGTGCCGTTTTCTACCCGTTGGCCCAGCGTGACGGTGCGCCCGCCGCGCCCGGTAGAGGTGAACAACCGTAGCTTGATCAGTCCCTGGGCCGGAATGGGGCCGGAATAGACCGGACTTTTGGCGGTAGGCGTTCGGCCGTTTGTGGTGTAGCGGAGGGTCAGCCCGGGCAGTTGCTGGTTGGCTTCCACCCGACCGTCGATGCTCCGGGCACCGGGTGTAGGAATGCGGTAGTGAAACCCACCGGCGTAATGGTCGAGGCGGGGGAGTTCGCGTTTGCCGACGACGTTGACAAACTCCGACCAGGCGTCCTGATACAAGGCGGCGCTCCGAGCCGAATCGGGTTCTGTAGCCCAGGCAGGGGCGGGGGCCCAGGCGCGTTCGGCCATGCCGAGAAGTTTGGGCAACAGCCGGTATTCCATCGCTTCCGGACCCTGGATGGTCTCGCTCCACAACAATCCCTGGATGCCCACGATGTGTTCTTTGCCGTAGTCGGTGAGACGCGTTTTCCCGAGAAACGAAGTCGGCGAGAGCGGATTGCCCAGTTTGTCGGTCGTGACGTTCTTGAAGTAATCGTAGGGAATGAACGAAAAGGGCTTGTCGAGGTCGAGAAAGGCCCCCCAGTAATAGCCCGGTTCGTCGAAGGCCTTCTGGTAGGCCATGTCGAAGTACAGGTTGCTCACCGGCGAAAGGACCACGTCGTACCCCGCGTTGGCCAGCTGGTAGGCCAAATCTTCCGCCCCCCAGCCCAGCACGTTGTTCCACACGTCGACCCGGACGCCTTCGCCCGCCCAGTCGGGGTTGGGAATCATGATCGGTTGTCCGTCGAGTTTGGTTTTCCGCAGGGCCACTTCTTCCCAGCCGTAGAGGTACAACCCCCGGCTTTCCAGCAGCGCTTTCACCTTGCCGTAGTAGTAATACCAGAGGTCGTTCGTGTGGCGGACGGTCGGGTCGGTAGCGATCAGTTGCTGGCAGGCCGGAGAGCCTTCCCATACCCCCGCGGGCACCTCGTCGCCACCCAGGTGAATCGTCTCCAGCGGCACGTCGGCCTCCCGGTACATCGCCTGGATTTCGTCGATCACTTTTTCCAGAAAGCGGTAGGTCGACGGCAGCGCCACGTTCATCACGTTGTCGTTCCAGAGTTGCACCGACCGGTAGCGCGACGTATCGTTCGGATCGGCCAGGCGGTAGCGGTTGGCGGCTTCCTCCTCGCCGGCGGCGTGAAGTTTCCGGTAGCGCGCTTCCATCGCCTGCACCGCGGCGCGGGCGTGTCCCGGCGACTCGATTTCCGGAATCACCCGGATGTGGCGCGTGTGGGCATAACGAAGAATTTCCAGAAAATCGGTCCGCGTGTAGTAGCCGGAACCGTACAGCGTAGCCGCCGGTCCTGAGCCGTAGGAGGGAGGCAGGTGGTCGTTCCCGTCGGGATGGCTGCGGTGTGCCCCCACGTCGGTCAGTTCGGGCAGGCCGGGGATTTCGAGCCGCCATCCTTCGTCTTCGCTGAAATGGAAGTGGAACACGTTCAGCTTGTAGAGCGCCATCAGGTCGAGGGTCTTCAGGAGCTGTTCTTTCGTCTGAAAGTGCCGCCCCACGTCCAGCAGAAACGCACGGAACCCGAACCGGGGCGCGTCTTCTACATCGACCGCCGGGATGGCCAGGGCGCGTTGGGACCTCTTCCAGGCGGTGGGGGGCAGGAGGGACTTGAGCGACTGAAGGCCGTAGAACATTCCGGCTCCGTCGGCGGCAGCCAGGGTGATGCGGTCCGGCGTTACCGACAGGTGATAGGCCTCCGGGGCGCCTTCGCGGCGTTGCAGGACGAGGGCTTTGCCGGTGGCCGCAGCGCGCTCCGGAAGGGGCCTGCCCAGGAGCGTGGCCATTTCGCCCTGCCAATAGGCCGCTTCTCCGGCGAAAGCTTTATCAGCGACCAGCACCACATCGCGATTCAGCACAAATGTGCCTTCTTTTTTCTGGTACGAAACGGGCGTCGGGAAAATCAAGGGCAACTCCTCGGCCGGAAGGTCACGGATGCCTTGGTTCTGATCAAACACCATTTCGGAGGTCATCGCGTCGACCCGGTCGTCGGGCGTGCGGGCAAACTGTTTCGGCTGCGTCGAAGGAATGATCTCGTAATGCGCTACCGGTTGGGGTTGCGTGGAAGCATCGTCCCAGACCCAGTACAGGCCCAGCGGGGCATCGGTCCGGTTGATGGACCAGTCGCTGGCGACAAACGTCACCTCCACCGATTGTCCGGCCGGAAGTCCCGGAAACGCCGGGCCGGACACGAGGCGAAACAGGTCGCCGTTCAGGTGCTCGATCCGAAAGCCCTTCGTCACCGACGCCGAGTCGATCAGCCGGGGCAGGTTGAAGTAGAGGGACCAGCCGGTGGTGGGGAGGTTTTGCTGGCTGGTATTTCGCAACGTAAACGCCGACTGAAACTGCGATTTTCCCTGGTGCTGGTTCTCTGTCAGTTCCCAGGAAACCGCGAGTTGCTGCAGATCGAACGAAGGTTGGGCGAGGGAAGAATACCCCAGGAAAAGGGTCAGCAGAAGGAGGAGCGCCGTACGTGCCAAGGAAAGAACAGGTCTAGTGATACACAAGCGACCAGCGGTCGGCTGGTCATCACCGAATCGGGGCCGATCCGCCTGCCGGGGCGGTCTCCTGATCGGTAAGCAAGATTACAGAAAAATGCCGGGATCGTTGCTGACGGGAACGGAACTACGTTTGCCGGGCGGGTGTTGGGCCGCGCCCCACTAGGTCCTAAAAAACGGATGGTCCCGCGGAGCGTACCGCACTGAAAGCAAAGATTTGCCTTACTTCCGGGATTAACGTGATCACCCATCGGATACAGCGGATGGTCCGCAAAAGCACTAGCCAGAGGGAGAGCCGTAGAGAGAGAGTTAAAAGGCACAAAAAAAGGGCCGCCCCGCTGGGAGCGACCCGGTCTACTACAGGAATGACCCTATCGTTTGTCAGCAACTACCGTTCCTTCAATCAGGTAGTTGCCAGCTTTGGTAACTAAGTTGTACACGGTGTGCGCCTGGGTCGGAGCGGTGGCGACTTGCCGGACTTGCCCGAGGCGGAACCCGTTGAGGCCCGCATCGAAGTAGTACACTTGGTCACCGGCATGCAGGTCGGCCAGCGCTTTTTTGCCCTGTGGCGTCAGGATCGGGTGGTTGCCCGTGGCAGTCAGCGTGTAGTCGGCCGCGGTAGGCGCAAGACCCGCCGTTACCACTTCGACCGGCGAAGCGGTCAGTTGCATCAGGTCGAAGGCACGTCCGGCGTGCACCTGGACCTCCTCTACTGTGGTCACCGCCTGCGTTTGCGTGGCCGGATCGAACGCCAGCACGTCCATCCCGACTTGCACCTGGGCAATGGGCAGTTGTGCACCGTCGGCCAGCGTCACTAGCGCTTCCGGCGTGAAGCAATACTCGTACTCCTCGTCGGTCGAGGCCTGGTCGCCACTACCGGCGCCGCCCATCAGGTTCATCATTTCCTTGGTCAGCGAGAACGACAGGCAGGCGGCAAAACCATCGGCGGCTTTGTCGTATTCCTTGATGTCGTCGATGTACAGCCCCCACACGTCCTTGGCGCCCTTGTTGTTAGGCATCGGCAGGTTCAGCACCTCGGGCGTTTTGGAGTTGGTATACAGTGCCATCATGCCGATGTCCGCCATGTTTTTCGTTTCGTAAACACGGTACAGGTACACTTTCCGCTCGATGCCGTCGCTGAATTTGAACACAAATGGCGGCTTCATCTCGTAACGATCCAGCACGTACCCTTCGTCGAACTTCACGTACGTGTCCTTTTCGATGTTCTTCATCGTCAGCGTTTTCAGCGCTTTGTAGTCGTCCGGGGTCATTCCCGCCGTGGCTTCCTGCGCGCGTACACCGACCGCCAGTAAGGCAAAAAACAGAAAAAGTGCAAACTTGGATTTCATGGATATGGAATTGGTTAACAGTTAAGGAGTTGATTCGGGTATCCGATTCAGAATAGAAAGTTTTGAGTTCAGCGTTATGAGTTAAAAGTGCGTTTGAGGCGATGCACTCCGCCTGTTGTACGGTACTGCATGCTGCCCGCTTTGCGCCATTCACTCATTTCAATTGCTGGCAATCCGCTGGTGCAGCGCTTCGACCACGTCGCGGGCGGACGTGAGTGCACCGGCCATCCAGGCCGTCAGGTACGAGACGTGTTCTCCGGCAAAGTAGTAGGGGCCGTCGGGTTCCAGGAGAGCCGGGTAGTGCTCTTTGCGGTTTTCGTCCGTGTAGTGCGCCCAGCCGCCTTTGCTGTACGCGATTTTGGGCCAGTAGAGCGAAAAGGCGTTTTCGAACTCTTCGTGGTACTGCGGGTGGATGCGTCCGCCCTGTTCCATCGCGGCCTTAAGGCGGTCGGCCGGAGACAAGTTACCCAGAATTTCGGCGCGCTGGTGGAAGTTGTAGTAGCCTTTCAGGACGCCCTTTTTCGCCATGAAGGCGTACGACGGATAGAAGATCTGAGTGATGTCCTGGTTGGTTTTGCTGATGCCGCCGTAGATCAGGTCGTCTTCTTCCCAGAAACGCCGCTTGAACTGGATGCCGATTTTACCGGTCGACATGTAGTGGATCGACGAAATGGCAGTCTGTACGTGAGGTGAAAAATCGGAAGGAATGTCTTTCAGGACGGGCAGCGGAATGGTGCAGATGCAGAAGTCAGCCTTCAGTTCCCGCGCTTTGCCGCCCTTTTCTTTGTAAACGACCCGGGCTTTGCCGTTGGCTTCCTTGCGGATTTCGCTCACCACCGCCTGGTACACAATTTTGTCGCCCAGCGCCCCCGCAAAGGCCCGCGGCAGGGCGTCCATGCCACCGATGGGTTGCAACATGGTGGGCTGCTGGTAAAATGTGTACTCGCCTTCGTTCGAGAAGGCAGGGTGGGTAAAGCCCGAATAAAGGATGTTGCGGAGCGGATATGGGTCGTCGATCATGCCGCTGTGCACTCCACCGGCCGGGCGTTCGCGGTAGCCGCGTCGTTCCGTGCCTTTGTAGAGGAGATCGGCCGTCAGGCTGCCTTCACTGCGGAGGTAGTCCAGGAGTTTTTCCACGTCGGCGGGCGACATGGGTAGGTCCAGGGCGTCCTGGTTGATGGCCTTTGCCAGCAGTTCGTTGGTGTGGCCACGCAGGTCGGCGTGAATTTCGCGGATGCGAACCGGTTTGTTGGCGAGCGGACCTTTGCCCTCGCTGTAGTAGTAGGCCCCCTCGTTCATGTTCATGAAAATTTCGAGGGGAATGTTGAACTCGCGGCAATAGTGCAGCGAAATGTCGTGGTTGTGGGGGATGCGGGCCGCGCCCCCGTTCAGGTAGTGGCCTTCGTCGAACTGACACGTTTGTGTGGGGCCGTCGATTTCGGTTTCCTGCGTGCCGCCGCGCACGGTCCAGACCCGTCCGCCGGGGCGGTTGCGGGCTTCCAGAATGGTGCAGTCGTAGCCGAGTTTGCCCAGTTCGTAGGCGGCGGCCATGCCGGCCATGCCGGCACCCAGAATAATGACTTTGCGTCCTTTTTCCCGTCCGGTTCGTTCGGCCCGCAGGGGCTTGGCCGGGGCTTCCTGAATAAAGCCGAGACCCATCATGGCGGCGTAGCCACCGCCCGTCAACAGGGAAAATCGCTCGATAAACTGCCGGCGACTCAGGCCGGAAAAAGAAGGTTTTTGAGAAGAGGAGAAGTTTGTCATCCGCAACGAAGTAGATAAAAAGGAGAGGTAAGTCCCGACCGGAACTTACCTGCTCACGAAAGATTCACTAAAGATAGTACACGTTTTCGTAGATACCGCGTCGGTAGTTTTGAGGGTGACGGAGGCGGAGCACCGCTTAGCTTACTACCTGATTGAACGCCTGGGCGAACAGTTTCATGTCGTCCATCTTGCCCATGCTGACGCGGCACCAGTGCTGGCGGTTAAACTCCCATGTGCGGATGCCCACCCCCTTGTCCATCATGGCGTTGCGGAACTGGTCGCCGTGCATACGGAGCGGAAACAGCACGAAATTGGTATCCGACGGCACGTATTCGTAATCCATCGCTTTCAGCGTTTTGTAGACGAAGTCTTTCGACTCCTTGTTCATCTTCACGCTGTATTTAATGAAGTCGGCGTCCTGGTACGAAGCCAGCGCGGCCAGCGCCGTGGGGCCCGACAGCGTGCCCCCGCCTGTCGAGAAGGCATCCAGCTCTTTGATCACTTCCGGCTGGGCGATGAGGTACCCGGCGCGCAGGCCCGCAAAGGCATGTACTTTTGAGAAAGTGCGGGCGATCATCACGTTGTGGCCGTCGCGAACGCATTTGATCATCGACGTGACATCCGGATTGGCTACGTAGTCGATGTAGGCCTCATCAATAAAGATCGGCGCTTTTTTCGATACCGACTTACAGAAATCTTCCAGCTTGGCCGGATCGAGCGTGGTACCCGTCGGGTTGTTGGGGTTACAGATGTAGACCAGTTTGGTGGCACCGACCGTCCGTGTGTCCATCGCGTTCAGGTCGTGCTTGTAATCCGAGGTCAGCGGCACTTTCACCCACTCGCTGCCGATCCGGTCGGCCATGCGCATGAGCGAAGTATAGCTCGGATCGGCCGACAGAATGTGTCCCTCTTTCAGGCCGTAGTACAGGGCTGCAGCCATCAGCAGCTCGGTCGAGCCGGCCCCCAGCATAATGTGGTCGGGTGTAACCCCTTCTTTGGCGGCAATGGCCTCCTGGAGCTGCCGTTTTTCGGCGAAAGCGTATTTAAATCCATCGTCTACGGCCGCTGCGAAGGCTTTTTTGGCGCTGGGAGCCGGGCCGAACGGGTTTTCGTTGGCCAGCAGACGCGCTTGCAGCTCGGGGCGCTCGCGGAGCGTCCGGTTCAGGTACTGGGATGGAAGTTCGGCCGTAGTGGCGGCTGGCCGAGACGCCGCAGTGGCCCATTTCCAGGGGGCAGCCACCAGACCTGAGGCAAGTAGGGCTCCTGACTTAAGCCATTTCCGACGATTGATAGAAGTGTTCATGGGGCGATCAAAAATTGGGATTTAGGAAAAAGAAAAAAGCATCACGCGTTTACGAAAGCGAGCTTCGACAAACGAGTAGGTAGTACCGCGAAAAGATGAATAGCTACGGAAAGCGGGTGGGAGCTTTCGAGGTGGTGGTCAGGAGAAGAAGACGACTTCAGGCGAAGCAGTATTCTTACGGATGTAATTTGTCGGTAATAATACGGCCTTATCCAAATTTTTGCAATGAGATTGATAATAAAAAACAAACAAAATTAGGTATTTGGTAAAAAAGGTAGAATTAAATTACCTTGCCTGTCGCGCTTCGGTTCGCCGACTTTACTTTTCTGGCCATTTTGCCGCAAAAAGTGCGTATTCATCACCTTATTTTCTGTCTTCGCTGTGTCTGTTGTCTCGCTCTCCTCGCCCTTCCCGTACGTTGACCTTGCCCCCGAACGCATCCTGACCGAAACCGTCGGCCTGCGGCCCTTCCGCGCCGCCGGGCCCCGGCTGGAAATCGAGTCGCTGGGGGCGAAAAAACTGGTACATCATTATGGACACGGCGGCAGTGGCTGGTCGTTGTCGTGGGGCTCGGCACAGGCCGCCGCCGAACTGGTCAAAACGCTGGAGGTCAGCAGCGTAGCCGTGATTGGTTGCGGCGCCATCGGCCTGACCACCGCGCGCGTCTTGCAGCAGCGTGGCTACCGGGTCACGATCTACGCCAGGGATACCCCGCCCGGCGTCACGTCCAGCAAAGCAGCAGGCAACTGGTCGCCGGCCTCGCGGGTGTGTAGCCCCGACCGGGTAACGCCGCAGTTCGGTGCCTGGTGGGAGCGCGCCGCCGTCTTTTCGTTTCAACAGTACCGCACGTTGGCCGCGGGCGTCAGTGCCGTGCACGAAGTCGACAATTTTCGTTTCGGGGGACCGTGGGAACTCTATCCGCTGGAGCGGCAATTGCCCCTGATCGCCACGTTCGAGGAGGCGCAGCCGTTCCCGGCCGACCGGCATCCGTTCGACGAAGACGTGTTGCACTCCAAAACGTTTGTGTTTGACATTCCCGCTCATTTTCAGAAGCTGCTGAGCGATTTCCGGGCGGCAGGGGGTGTGGTGCAGCCTCGGGAGTTTCACAGCCCCGCCGAGCTGACCCAACTGCCCGAGCCGTGTCTGGTGAACTGTACCGGCTTGGGGGCAAAGGCGCTGTTCGGGGACAAGACCCTGCAGCCCATCGCCGGGCAACTGGCCAAGTACCCGGCCCATCCGACCGCTTATTTCAAAATCGATACGCCCGAAGGGGCGCTGGTGTCCCGGCCCGACGGCATTTTTGTGGGCGGCAGCGCCGATTACGACCGCTGGGACACCGATCCCCGCCCCGGCGTCACCCAACGGACGCTGAATGCCCTTCTCCCGCTCATGGCAAAGTTGAAACAGGGCCGGTAGCCTCTATTTTACCAGACGGAACATCCATCCGGCAGGAACCAGCCGCGTCGTTTGCTTACAAACGGTAATGTTATAGTTCGCGGATCACGCCTTCCAGCAAGGTTGGCTGAAACGGGAGCGTGGCGTGGGCATCGTAGAGCACAGATACCTCGCCGGACGATTCCAGCACCACGGCTTTCACCTGGGTGTAATTGTGCACGTTGTGTGCCCGCAACTTGGCGCGCAGTTCGTCTTCCGTAATGCGGACGGCGCGCAGGTTGCGGTGCAGTACCTGCCCGTTTTCCATCAGCAAGGTGGGTGGGTTGTCTACCCATTTGCGCACATAAGGCCAGCGGGTACGCACCAGCGCCACACTAATTTGCAGTGCGTAAAGGGCCAGCAAGGCCGTAAATCCTTCCACAAGGGCAACGTCTTGACTCACCACGGTCGATGCCAGCAATGCGCCCATCGCCAGGGTAATCAGAAAGTCGAAGCTCGAAAAGGTGGTAAAACTGCGCAGGCCCACCAGGCGGGTGGTCAGGATGGTAAAGACATAGTATACGACGCACGAAAGCGCAATCCACAACACATGGGGCAGAGGAGCCAGGAACCAGTCGTTCATGAGGGAGGGCGTTTAAAGGTAGAAGAGGCAATCCGCTACAAGTTTAGCGGATTTGCCAGATGCCGTTTCATCGCGCGCCCGTGTGGGTACTCCGCTAGATCGGATCGCCCGCAACTCCGGGAATCAAGACCCTGAACCGATCGTCAGAATTTCACCAGATGGTATTGCTTGCTTGTGGGCTCGTAATAGCCGTAATAGTATTTGTTATTCCAGTTGAAAACCGTCTCGGCCGAGGCGTTCTTCAGCTTTTTAGCGTATTTGTCAATTTTCTTCAACACAGGGGTAGACAATTCCCCGGTTTCGTGTGCGAGTGTTTGATCATTGAGGAGGCCTTCGAAGTAAGTAGTTTTATAATTGCTAGTACCCTGCTGCCAGCTATACATGGAACTGAAGTATCCAGGGAGACTAACAGGGCCATATGGCGAGTTTAGGGTGCCTCCAGGCGTGTAGCCCCCCATATAACCTCCTCCTGTAGTATTCACTTTTTGATAGGAACCTATAGAGATCACGAGCCGATCGGAAGAGTCAGCATTTACTGCCAGTGCTACTCTCGAATTGTACATCCGCGACAGAAGTTGTTTGATGGAAGGTTCCTTGGTTTGGGCTGAACTGGTCTGCGTAGGTGTTTCGCGGTAGAGGGGTGTATTGGCAAATGGAATACTGGATTCGGTTCTGGTAAACTTGTATTCCTGAACAAGTTCTTGAGAATAAAGATCGCGTATGGTCAATGCGCCTTCTTGCGTGGTTGCCGCGAATTGAAATATCTTTTGCCCGTACAAGAAAGAGTTCGTACGGGGAAATTTGCCAGCCGGATGATCTTTCAGGGGTTGTGTGGTGGTAAAAAACTTTTTGTCACCCGTGGCAGGATCGAGCATTAATACATACGTATGATGGGAGACATCATCTAGGGTAATAATGATTTTACGGTCTTCGTAATACAGTTTATAGAGGGATTGAGTTAAAGGGAAACTGTTATAAACCTCATCTGTGATCTTGACAAGCGGATTCACCGAAAGGCGCTGCTTGTTCTCATTCAGTACGAGCTTATGGTACAGGTTGAGTTGTGGCCTCTCAAAAGTTACCTCGTCAAAGGAAAATGTTTGTGCTTGCCCTAGCCCATATTCTTCTAACGGATAAAGATGCAGCCTTGAGCTATGGTTGGCAATGGTCAACACATAGAACTTCTCTTCGGTAGCGAAACAAGCCAGATAGGTCTGCTTTTCTAAAGGGAGATCGTACAGTTGAACCCGCGATGTTCTGAGACGATGGTCGAATGTAATGCTGGCAAAGTTTGTATTCCTGTTATTGCTGAAGTAATAGGTGAACAATACTCCTTTGCCAACACCTCCAAGAACAGACTTAAACGCACCGGTAGCGGGACGAATCGCTTCCATTTCGTAAATGATCCTATAACTGGTATCGTAAACGAGGCTAATAACTCTATCTACGTCAGCAACACCTAACGACAGAAACGCTTGATCGGAGCTTTCAATGGGCACTACGTCGGTTGTTCGGCCGGTAAAAAGTGAGCCTGTATTGAGTTGTGCAGCATAAGTAGAAACATCGTCCTGAGCTGATGCAGAAAAGTGAAATAGGCTACAAAGGAGTAGCACAAAAAAGATTTTTTTCATTAAGGATGGACCAGTAGCTGAGACAGAGAATGCCTCAAAGATGTTCAGGGGCGCTGGCCAGGACAACTCTCTTTCGCCGTTTTTCTTACATGCTCGAGCGGCCTGTTAGCGTCGCGCATCGGACGGCTGCCGTTGGTCCGCGAAGGGGGCATCGAGGTCGGTCTGGTACTTGGGGCCGTCCAGGTCCTGCCACTGCCAGCCGTCTTTCTGCACGTTGGCCAGCAGCAGCTTGCGCCGTTTGTCCAGCGACTGGTAGATCTGGCGTTGCGCTGCACCTTCGGTCCCGACAAACGCCAGGCCCGTGCGGCGCTCGAGCAGCGCAAAGCGGGGATAGGGGGGCGCTTCGTCGGGAAGCTCCAGATAGAGGATGGTTTGCAGGTAGGCCGTGATGGCACGGCGGGCCGATTGCAGGGACAGCAAACTGGGACGCAGCTCGTCGGGAACGTGGAACAGAAACAGCGTCAGCGCTTCGTCGAGGGCGGCCAGTCGCAGCACAATGTTTTCGCTGGGGTTGCAGCTGTGCATGTAGTGGAGAATGGGATAGGCGACGTTGTTCTGCGTGTACAGGAAAATCTCGGACGAAAGGCTCGTCAGCGTACTTTCGATGCTCCGGAAGTCGTGGCCGTCGTAGCTGTTCAGCACGATGTCTTCCGGCGTTTGGCCCAGGCTGCTGATCTGTAAACTGAGCGACCGTTTGTGAATGGCGTTGGAGATGACCGGAATCAGGTAGGTGATCGACATGGTGATGGTCACCAGCCCCACAAACGAGACGAGCGACGTGACGACCCGCCAGAAGTCGTTGCCCGGCACGTAGTCGCCGATGCCCAGCGTCGAAATGGTGTAGCCGACGTGGTACAGTTTCTCGAAAAAATCGGCTGGCGTCTTGGAAGTGCCAACCAGAATCGAGTTGACGTCCGACAGGTAGATCAGCGTGAACCCCAACCACAGAAGCGAAATCCACACCGTGCTGATGGCCACGATGGCCACCAGGCCGATGTAGTTGAGGCGGCGGTTGTAGCCGTTGTAGCCCGAAAGCCACAGCAGCAATTTGTAAACACCGCGCCCCACCAGGGCGGTGAGTCGTCCTTCGCCGGTCGGTACGAAGGCCGTAACGGCAAAGTCGCTCAGCGCCAGCAAAAGCAGGCCAAGTCCGGCGAAGGCACACAGGAGTTGCATGAACATGGTACTCGTGAGTAGAATGACAAAAGGCGGAACCCCGCGTCCAAACGCAACGGCGCCTGCCCGCACACAACAAAGAGTACGTCGCGACCGGCAGTTCGGGTTACCCATGCCCGCGATTGAGCGAAGACGCGGGTGGCTGTGGAAAAAAGACTAAAAAAGCTTAGCTTTTCGGCGCTAATCCAAACCTTCCACCATTTCTCCCCACTTATGAAGCTGCTCTCCTGGCTTTTGCCTACCCTGATGCTCACGCTCTTCTTTCACGATCCGCTCGCTGCCCAGAAACTTTCCGTTACCGACCTCACCACCGAACACAAAATTGACCCGATGGGCCTCGACGTGGCACAACCCCGGCTGAGTTGGAAATTGCAAAGTGCCGCGCGTGGGGTGCTCCAGAGCGCGTACGAACTGCGTGTGGCCACGTCCCCCCGGTTTGCGAAGGGCAGCCAGGTCTGGGAGAGTGGCAAAGTGGCGTCCGGCGAATCCGTGCTCCAACCCTACGCCGGCCCCGCCCTCCACGCCGGGCAGCGCTACTACTGGCAGGTGCGTGTCTGGGACCAGCGCGGAAAAGCTTCGGCGTGGAGTCCGGTCGCTTTCTGGGAGATGGGGCTCCTGCAACCCACCGACTGGCAGGCACAGTGGATCGAACCCGTACAGGAAGAAGCGCATGACGGCCCCGCTCTGCTGGTGCGCAAGGCGTTTTCACTCCCGAAACGTGTGGTCCGCGCCCGCGCGTTTGTCACCGCCCACGGCCTCTACGAGTTGTACCTCAATGGGCAGAAGGTCGGCGACCAGGTGTTTACCCCCGGCTGGACCAGTTACGACCACCGGTTGCAATACCAGATGTACGACGTTACCAACCTGCTGCAGCCCGGAGCGAATGCAGTTGGCGCCATGCTGGGCGACGGCTGGTACCGCGGCCTATTGGCCTGGAACGACAACTGGGGCATTTGGGGAAAGAAGATCGGGCTGCTGTGTCAGCTTCAGATTGAATACGAAGATGGTACTCGGGCGATCATCGGGACCGACGGCACCTGGAAAGGCACTGCCGACGGACCGATTCGGTTGAATTCGATCTACAACGGAGAGACGTACGATGCCCGACGCGAAATTTCCGGCTGGAGCACCCCGGGCTTCGACGATGCCGCCTGGCAGGCGGTGCGCGAAAGCGGGGCTTCCACCACGGGGCTGATCGGCATGCAGACCGTGCCCGTCCGTAAAATCGAAGAGCGCAAGCCCGTAAAAATCTGGCGCACGCCGCAGGGTACGCTGGTGGCCGACATGGGCCAGAACATGGTAGGATGGATGCGCCTGACCGTCCGCGGCACTGCGGGCGACACCGTGACCCTCCGCCACGCCGAAGTCCTCGACAAAACGGGCGAGTTTTATACCGACAACCTGCGGGCCGCCGACGCCACGTTGCGCTATGTGCTGAACGGGAACGGGACCGAAACCTACGAACCGCGCTTTACCTTTATGGGCTTCCGCTACGTGGCGGTCGAAGGCTTTCCCGGTGAGCTGACGCCCGAGCACCTGACGGGCGTAGTCATCCATTCGGACATGGAGCCGACCGGCACCTTCACCAGCTCGAACGAACTGCTGAACCAACTGCAACACAACATTCAGTGGGGCCAGAAGGGCAACTTCCTCGACGTCCCGACCGATTGCCCGCAGCGCGACGAACGCCTCGGCTGGACGGGCGATGCCCAGGCCTTCTGCCGGACGGCAGCGTTCAACTACGACGTGGCTGCCTTCTTCACCAAGTGGCTGAAAGACGTCAGCGCCGACCAACTGGACAACGGTGCCGTGCCGTTTGTCATTCCCAACGTGCTGGGCGAGGGCACCTCGGCCGGGTGGGGCGACATCGCCACCATCGGTCCCTGGACGATGTACCAAGTGTACGGCGACCGGCGCTTGCTGGAAACGCAGTACCCGTCCATGAAGCAATACGTCGATTACATCCGCCAGAAAGCAGGCGATAACTACCTCTGGAAAGGCGGCAGCGTCTTCGGCGACTGGCTGTTTTACAAGCCGCGCATGGAAAGCCACACCGAACCCGACGGCTACACCAACCCCGACATGATCGCGACGATGTTTTTTGCCTACTCGGCCCGGCTGGTGGCGCAGGCCGCCGCGGTGCTTGGCAACACGGCCGATGCCAGGGAATACGAAGCGCTGTTCGGCAAGGTGAAAGCCGCCTTTAACCGCGAGTACGTGACCGGTTCGGGACGCATCGCCTCCGATTCGCAGACGTCGTACGTACTGGCGCTGATGTTCGACCTTCTGTCTGAGGACATGCGCCCCAAAGCCGCCGACTACCTCGTGGCCGACATCCAGCGCCGCAACAACCACCTCTCGACCGGCTTTCTGGGCACGCCGTACCTGTGCCACGTCCTGTCGGACAACGGCCACACCGACGTGGCCTACGACCTACTGTTGCAGGAAACCTTTCCGTCATGGCTCTACCCGGTCAAAATGGGGGCTACCACCATCTGGGAACGCTGGGACGGGCAGAAAACCGACAGCACCTTTCAGGATGTGGGCATGAACTCGTTCAACCACTATGCCTACGGCGCGGTGGGCGACTGGATGTACCGTGTGGTGGCCGGCATCGAAATCGACGCGCCCGGTTACCGTAAAAGCCGCATCCAGCCGCATCCCACCCCGAAACTCGACTACGCCCGTGCCACGTTCCAAAGCAGCTATGGCACAATTGGGTCGGGCTGGGAACGGCAGGGCGAAACCCTGCGCATCACGGTCGACATCCCGGCGAACACGACGGCAACCCTCGTCCTGCCCGGCACCACGGTAGAGGCCGTTCGCGAAGGCGGTAAGCCCCTGACCGCGGCCAAAGACCTGCAACCGGCCCGCCAAACCGGCGACGATGTGGTGCTGGAGGTTGGCTCCGGCCACTACGTCTTCGAATACACGGCCACGTCTCTCTGAGGCGAGGCGTCTTTTGTCCATCCCAACCTATCCCCACCACCCCATGAAACCCTGCTTTGTTCTGTGCTTGCTCGGCCTGCTGCTGCCGCTCGCGCTCCACGCCCAACCGCCGGGCGGCGATCTGTACGCCATCACCCGCCTTCAGAAGGGCATCCGGTCGAAGCGCATCAGTTCGTTCGACACCACCGGCAACAACAACGACCGGATCGAACACATCCGCCCCGGCGAAAAGCGTACGCTGTTTCAGGTGCAGGGCGCGGGCATGATCAACCACATCTGGATCACCATAGCGCCGCCGCCCGAAGTGCTGAACCGCGACGACCTGGTGCTCCGCATGTACTGGGACGGCAACCCGTCGCCATCGGTCGAAAGCCCGCTCGGCTCGTTTTTCGGGCAGGGTTGGAACGAAAGTTATCCCTTGTATTCGCAGCCGCTGACGGCCACGCCACTACAGGGCCGGGCGCTGACCAGCTATTTTGTGATGCCGTTTGCCAAGGGCGCGCGCATCGAACTGGAAAACCAGTCGGACCGCGACGTCGATGCCTTTTATTACTATGTCGACTACCTGGAAATGGACAAGCTGCCCGCCAGTACGGGGCGGTTCCACGCCTGGTACAACCAGCAGTTGACACAAACCGACGCGCAGGAAGGCGAGAACGAATGGGGCGTGCTGGGGCCACAGCGCGAAAACCCACGCGGGGAACGCAACTATTTGTTTGCCGATATTCGGGGAAAGGGGCAGTTTGTCGGCGTGAATTACTACATTCACACGCCTACGCCCATCTGGTACGGCGAAGGAGACGATATGATTTTTATCGACGGCAGCGCACGGAACGGCAGCACTCGACCCACGCTAAACGGCACCGGCACCGAAGATTATTTCAACACGTCGTGGAGCCCGAAAACTTCCTTTCAGACACCTTATTTCGGCTATCCGCGCGTTAATACACAGGATGCCGGTTTTGCAGCCGGCTGGGGAGGGCGCACGCACATGTACCGTTTTCATATTGTAGATCCGCTCTATTTCGAGCAATCGCTTAAGTTTACGATTGAGCACGGACACAACAACGTGCTGGTGATGGATCTGCGGAGCGTAGCCTACTGGTATTTGTCGGAAGCCACCGCCGTTCCTGCCATTCCGCCGAAGGCCGAGCGGGCGTTTCGGCCGGAGATTACGCCAGTCGATGTGATGCGCTGGCGCGAAGCCTGGCGGCAGTCGAAGGGGAACGCCACCGACCTGTGGGGCAACGAACAGGAGTAACCAAGCAATCTATTCTAAACACACATAATTAGTATCAATGGCAGAGAATACGTATGACGCCATCGTCGTGGGTTCGGGGATCAGCGGAGGCTGGGCCGCCAAGGAACTCACCGAAAAAGGCTTGAAGGTAATCATGCTCGAACGTGGCAAAAACATCGAGCACATCAAAGATTACGTCAACGCCAACAAAAATCCGTGGGATTTTCCCCACCGGGGGCGTCGCACCCAGCAGATGATCGAGGAGTATCCCGTGCTGAAGCGCGATTATCCGCTGAACGAAATGAACCTGGACTGGTGGGCGAGCGACAAAGATTGCCCCTACACCGAAATCAAACGGTTCGACTGGTTCCGCGGGTACCACGTCGGCGGACGTTCGCTCCTGTGGGGACGGCAGAGTTATCGCTGGGGTGATCTGGATTTCGAAGCAAACGCCAAAGAAGGCATCGCCGTCGACTGGCCCGTGCGCTACAAGGAGATGGAACCCTGGTACGACTACGTGGAGAAATTTGCCGGCATCAGCGGCAACCGCGACGGCATCGCCCACCTGCCCGACGGCCAGTTTCTGCCGCCGATGGAGATGAACTGCGTGGAGAAAGACGTGGCCGCCCGCCTGAAAGACCACTACCAGGGCGTACGCCCAATGATCATCGGGCGGACGGCGCACATCACCGCCCCGCACCCCGGCCGGACGCAATGCCAGTTCCGCGACAAGTGCTGGCTGGGCTGCCCCTTCGGCGGGTACTTCAGCACCCAGTCGTCGACCTTGCCGGCGGCCATGAAAACCGGCAACCTGACCGTGCGCCCCTGGAGCATCGTGACGCGGGTGTTGTACGACAAAGACAAAAAACGCGCTACGGGCGTAGAAATTCTGGATGCCGAAAACAACCAGACGTACGTCTACAACGCCAAAATCATCTTCCTGAACGCCTCGACGCTAAACTCCGCCTGGATTCTGATGAACTCGGCGACCGACGTATGGCCCGACGGCCTGGGCAGCAGCAGCGGCGAACTGGGCCATAACCTGATGGACCACCACCTGGGCGTAGGCGCCGGCGGTTGGGTCGAAGGCTACGAAGACAAGTACGTGTACGGCCGCCGGGCCAACGGCTTCTACATTCCGCGCTTCCGCAACCTGAACGGCGAAAAACGCGACTACATCCGGGGCTTCGGCTACCAGGGTAGCGCCAGCCGCGAAGGGTGGAGCCGCGACGTGGCCGAATATTCCATCGGAGCCGACTTCAAAGAAGCCCTGACCGAGCCCGGCCGCTGGACCGTCGGGATGGGAGGTTTCGGGGAGATTTTGCCGTACCACGAAAACTACGTGAAGCTCGACAAGGACAAGAAAGACAAGTGGGGGCTGAACGTGCTGGCGATCGACTGTGAGTTGAAAGACAACGAACTGAAGATGCGCAAGGACATGCAGAACGACGCCGCCGAAATGCTGACCGCCGCCGGCGTGAAAGACGTGCACAGCTGGGATGGCGACGGCACACCGGGGCGTGGCATCCACGAAATGGGCACCGCGCGCATGGGCAAAGACCCCAAAACGTCGGTCCTCAACAAGTGGAACCAGATCTGGGACGCGCCCAACGTGTTTGTGACCGACGGCTCGTTCATGACCTCGGCGGCCTGCCAGAACCCCTCGCTTACCTACATGGCCTTTACGGCCCGGGCGGCCGACCACGCCGTCAGCGAACTGAAAAAACAAAATCTGTAGACTCAACCTTCCGATTGATATGATAAACAGAAGAGAAGCCCTGGCGCGCGTGGCCCTGATCATGGGCGGCACCGTGGTAGGCGCCGAAGCGTTTCTGTCCGGCTGCACCAATAGCCCCGAACAGGTCGCCAACATCCTCGACTTTACGCCCGACACCGTCGCGCTACTCGACGAAGTAGGCGAAACCATTCTGCCGACCACGGCCTCGTCGCCCGGTGCGAAAGCCGCCAAAATCGGCGACTTCATGAAAGTAATCGTGACTGACTGTTACGACGAAAAGGACCAGAAGACGTTTGCCAAAGGCGTCGAAGAGATCGACAAAGCTGCCGACAAGGAATACGGAAAAGCATTCGTGGCGCTGAGCGACGATCAGAAGCAAGAACTCCTGATTGCGCTGGACAAGGAAGCAAAGGGATATCAGCCCAAGGAAGGCGAGTCGCCGCATTACTTCACGCTGATCAAGCAGCTTACGTTGTGGGGGTATTTTACCTCGGAAGTGGGAGCGACCAAAGCCCTGCGTTACCTGCCGGTGCCCGGCCGCTACGACGGTTGCGTGCCGTACGAGAAAGGCGAAAAAGCCTGGGCGTTGTAAGCACAATAACGCTAATCAAACCCAAAGGTCAGGTGCTGTGGCATCTGACCTTTTTTGTGGGAGCATGTGCCCACCAAAGGTACCTCCGCTAAACCCGGAGCACCTGCGGTCCGCCCGAATTACTTACTTTTCAGCTAAACGCTATTCTCCTCAACGCTATTCTCCTCATGGTACGTCTGCTGTTCTCTGTATTCCTGAGTATTACCTGCGCGCTCGCCGCTTACGCCCAGTCTACATCCCTGAACCGGGACGCGCTGGCCGATGAGATGGAGCGCTCCTTCAAAAAGGAATTGCTGTCCGCGTGGTATCCCCGTACGCTCGACCGGCAGGCGGGTGGTTTCCTGAGCCGGTTCGATTACCAGTGGCAGCCCAAAGGCGATCAGGAAAAGATGATCGTGACGCAGGCCCGGCACGTCTGGCTCAACGCGAAAATCGCGCAGTTTTACCCCAACGATCCGTTGGCGCTGTCGGCAGCCCGGCACGGCGTGCGGTTTTTGCGCGAGCACCTGTGGGATGCGGAACAGGGAGGTTTTTACTGGCTGGTCACCCGGCAGGGGAAACCCATTCCGGAGGCCACAGGCGAGTTGATCAAACAGGCGTACGGCAATGCGTTCGGCATCTACGCGCTGGCGGCGTTTTACGAAGCATCGCACGACCCCGAGGCTCTGCAGTTTGCACAGGAAGCGTTTCGCTGGCTGGATCAGCACGCGCACGATCCCGAATCCAGCGGTTATTTTCAGTTTCTGCAACGCGACGGCACGCCCCTCAAAGCGGGCTACAAAAATACGCCCCCGAAAGACCAGAACTCGTCGATTCACCTGCTGGAAGCGTTCACCGAACTCTACCACGTCTGGCCTGACCCAACGCTACGCGACCGCCTGCACGAGATGCTCGTGTTGATCCGCGATACTATCACGGTCGAGCCCGGCACCCTGACGCTTTTCTCCACCGCCGACTGGCAACCCGTATCGTACCGTGACTCGTCGGCCGCCGCGCAGCAGGCAAATTTTTACCTCGATCACGTGTCGTTCGGCCACGATGTCGAAACCGCTTACCTGATGCTGGAAGCCTCCGAAGCGCTGGGCCTGGAACACGACACGATCACATTAATGGCGGGGAAAAAGATGGTAGACCATGCCCTGAAAAACGGTTGGGACCAAGCGGTCGGCGGCTTTTACGATGGCGGCTATTACTACAAAGACCGCCCCGGCATCACCATCGTGCAGGACGGGAAAAACTGGTGGTCGCAGGCCGAAGGACTCAACACGCTGCTCCTGATGGGCGACCAGTTCCCGAACGACCCGATGCGCTACCACGCACAGTTTCAGAAACTCTGGGCCTACACCCGGCGCTACTTGATCGACCACGAACACGGCGGCTGGTACGAAGGCGGGTTGGACAAGGAACCCCAACGGAAAATGGGCGACAAAGCCCACATCTGGAAAGCCGCCTACCACGACGGCCGGGCGCTAATGAACTGCATCACGCGGCTACGGAATGGCGACTGAGTGAGCGCGGCGCTTGGTAATTTGTGGAAAACTAGCTTAGTAACCGTAATGCGTAGTGCTATTTAGCTCGGACCCTCTATGGAAATTCTTTGCGAATGATAAGTCTCCAATCAAGATTTTCAACTTCCTGGATTGCTGAAAAAATTGCGTTCTTACCACTAAACATCAGTGTGTCATTCGTTAATCTTAATTCTAAATAGTCTAAATGAACATCACTGGGTTTGGGAATATATCTAGCGCTCACAAACCCGATTTTAATCATCTCTGACGATTTGAGAACGAGTCGGTACGTCGCACGTCCGTTTACGTTGATGCGACTGATTTTCCTATTAGGTAGCTCTTCGATATCGTTCGTATGGGGAGCATAAATGACCTCTATCTGTTCGTTTGTGCGATTTTCGAGGCGTAGATCATGAGAGGGATCGCACCCTGTTAAAAGCAAAAGGGTAATGAATCCCCATAAGGTAAAGGCGATTAATTTATTATGTCTCATACAAGCTAATCTCTGCGCTACTCACTCATTCACCACCTCACTCATTCACTCATTTTTTCGCTACTACCCACACCAGGCGTTGGATGGTATCGTCTTCCAGAATCGTGAAGCCGGCATCGAGAAGGTAGCCGATGATCCGGGCACGGGTGACACGCACCTTTTCGTAAGAGCTGATTTTCTGCACCCAGCGGTCGCCCTCGCGTTCGTACACCTGATCGGTAACCCGCACTTTTTCCGGGAAGTACTCGAGGATGCAGGTATGGATGCGCGTGTCGTCCTGTCTGACGGGTAGAAAGCGTTGGGTGTCGGTCAACTCCTGACTGTAATCGCGGAAGGTGAGAAGCAGTTTACCCCCTTCGGGGAGAATTGTGTAGACGTCGTCGATCCACTGGCGGATTTCCTCTTTGGAGGCGAGGTGTGGCAGCGTATCGCCACAGCAGACGACCAGTTCCGGCGCAAACGATTGATGCCGTGTGACGTCGCGGAGGTCGCCTTTCTCGACGGTAACGGGCAGGTCCTGGGTCCGTTCCTGTAGCTCGGCCAGGAGCTGATCGTTGAAATCGACGGCGCGTACCTCGTAGCCCAGTTCTGCCAAGGCAACGGTCTGGAGGCCGTTTCCCGCCCCGAAATCAATCGCCTTGCGGGTGAGCGCAGGCAGTAACCCTTTCTCCCGAAACAGACGGGCTTGTTCCTGTTGCTTTTCCTGAAAATCGCCCAGCATCCAGGCGTAAAAATTCCCCAGATGCCGGGCGTAATGTGCTTCTGCCGACATGGTCGGGAAGTTACACGAAAATCATCAGGAGCGTCAGCGCGATCCCGCCGAGGGTGAAATACAGGCCCTTACGGAAGACGCTGGTGGACGGGCGGAACATCCAGAACGCGGAAATCACGAAGAAGAGGAGGGACAGCCCGAAGAAAATGTTCAGGAAGTAGAGCGGCGAGTTAGTGGTGGCTTTGTGGAGTTGCGTGAGTTTGCCGAGGATGAAGGGCAGGTCCTTGGTCGTATACTGCGCTTCCCCGGTGGCGCGGTTATACGTGCCGGCTTCGAAATAGAGCACGTCCCCTTCGGTTTGGGTGACTTTAAATTCCCGCATCCGCAACGCCCGGCCCAGTTCGTCCGGCCCCAGGTTGGGTTCCAGGGTACGTTCGACCTGCTGTTCTACTTTCAGAAAATCGGTGGTGCGGTAAATCATGACGATGCCGCTGATCGCGTACACGGCCATCACGCCCGCCAGAAAAAAGCCGAGGTACCGGTGAATAATCCGCATGAGCATCGAAGTCGATGGTTTGGTTTCCATGTTGAGCAAAATGAAATGAAGACAGAGATAAAGAAATGGTTTTGAGGATCGGGTTGTCCCAAGAAGCGCGCAAAGATACACAGCGAACCGACTCGATGCGGATCGGGTGCGTGCGGTATGAACATCCGGGCGTTAGAGGAACATGCGGCCCGAACGTTTAATGCCCAACGAAAAAAATGGTCAGGAGAGGGGCGGGAGACAAGAGAATTACGGGTTGAGTTGCCAGAGGGCGTAGGTCCACAGCACGTCGTACAGTACCCAGACGGCGTAACACGTGACGAGCCAACCCGAAAGCCGTTCGTGGTGGCGCAGCGTCCAGGCGAGCCAAAGCACCGGAATCAGAAAAAGAAGGATGCCGACAAACCCGTTCCACGTGCTGCGCATCCCCAGGAAAGCAAAATTCCATGCCTCGTTGCCGACCAGCACCGCAAGCGTAAGCAGCAGTGCCTGCCGACGGACCCGGGCTTCCTGAATCCGGGTCAGCACGCGGTACAGCACCACTCCGAATAATACGTAATACAGCAGACCGATCGCGGTGAAGGCCCACAGCGGAATCAGAAAATCAGGCTTTTGCAGCGGAAGGTACCACGTCTCCAGCGCGTCGCCCGTAAACACGTTACCCAGCAACGCCAGGACGAAGCAAACCCCGATGGCCGTGCCCAGAGCACGTCGACGGGAATGGCGAGAAGGGAGCGCGGAGTGCATAGGAGGGTAGCGTAGCGTATGCAAAAATTATCAATGAAATGCCTACGGATTACAAATCACTCAATCACTCAATCACTCAATTCCCCCCTTACAAATGCTTGATGCGACTTTCGTATTTCCGGTAAAGTTCCTCGTTGCTGTAACCGTCGATGTTCTGGCTGTGGTAAATGGGGAGTTTGACGCCCTGCGCGGCCGCCAGTTTCATCGCTTCGGTGGCGATGGTGTTGACGATCAGGATGCCGGACATCGAAGAGGCGGGGCCGGTCAGGTTCCCGTCCACATGCATCAGCCCGTCGCCGGAGGGCACGCAGTTGTCGATCACCAGGTCGGCCACTTCGTAAAGTTTCCGGCCACTCGGGTGGCGCGACGGGTACTGTTTGGATTGTTCGAGCGACGTGATGGCGATGACTTGTAATCCTTCCTTCCGGGCACGGAGGGCCATTTCCAGCGGCATCGCGTTCCGGCCGGAGTTGGAAATCACGAGCATCAGATCGCCGGACCGAATGTCGTACTTGTCCCACAACACGTCGGCCAGCCCGGAAATCCGTTCCACTTCCGCCCCCCGGCGCGCCCCGCTCGTCGACAGCACCAGGTCGTCCAGCACGGCGTTGACCGGGGCCAGGCCACCCGCCCGCGTGAAGAGTTCCAGACCGATCATGTGCGAGTGGCCGGTGCCGAACGTGTGGATGATCCGATCTTCGACCAGCGCCCGGGCCATCCAGCGGGCCGCCTCTTCCAGTTGCGGTTTCTGCGAGGTGGCGATGCGCTGAATCTGTTCCTGGACTTTGGTGACGTACTCAAACATGGGTAGGGAATTTGCGCACAAAGGTACAACCGGGGCGCGAGGGCATCACGATGCCGGAACGGACTGATCGACCAACGCCAACCGTCCGACGACCGACCGGGGCGGTAGCAACGAGCCCGGCGACAGCACCGCGTTCGCTCCGATGCGGCTGTCGTCGCCCACCAGTGCGCCGAATTTGGTAACGCCCGTGTCGAGCACCGCCCTCTGGTACTGAATCCGAATCCGTTTGTCGGTCCGTTCGTTAAAGTGGTTCGCCGTGAGGGCTCCCGCCTCGAAGTTCACCCGCCGCCCGAGTACGCTGTCGCCGATGAAATTAAAATGCGCCACCGCACTCTGCGGACAGAGGAGCGACGTTTTCAACTCACAGCCCGGCCCGACCGACACACCTTCGCTCAGTACCACACCGCCCCGCAGGTACGCATGCGCCCCCACAAAGCAGTCGGCATGAATGAGGATCGGCGCTTTCAACACCACGCCCTGTTCGAGCCGCGCCGTCCGGTGAATCGCCACCCCATCTTGCACGTGATAATCGTCACCCAGGGTAGCAATCCAGTCGGGAATCAGATGAGGCAGTTGGGCTGTCAGTTCCCAGGGCAACCAGCGGGCTTGGGCGGGAAACAGGGCAGCGAAATCGGCGATAAAGTCAGAGAGGGAGAGCATGGCACGAAGCTACCGTTTCGTCCAGAAACACCCACTAAGGATGTATACGATCGATAACTACTTCGCCCGCTATGTCATCCTGAAAAGGATCTCTTTTCAAAAGAGAGGCTAAGTTCCCGATGAAGAGAAGCAAGATCCTTTCAGGATGACAGAAAAGTGGCTAATCTCAATAGTGCATTACATCAATCATATTTTGATTTACACCCTTTCTTGTCATTTCGACCGTAGCGGGTGCCGCGCAGGGAGAAATCTTCTAAGTTGTGAAACAAGATCTCTCATCGCTCCGCGGCGGCTACGTTCGAGATGACACACAAAATCAGGAATGCGATTGATTAGGGGAAGTCACTCAATTTCCCGTAGCTGATCGTCCTGTCGGGACGTCCTCCCCAAAGTAAAAGTAAACTGTGCCGTGGTAGTCGCGGCCGAGGCGATCGACCCCGTTGGGTTGGCCCTGCGGGCCGTGGTCGGAGGCGGGGTGAAACTTGGTGCCGATCGGTGCGATGCCGTGGAGGAAGGAAATGTCACCCGTCGGAAAGTCGACGTGTGTGGTGCGGGGATCTTCCGCTTCGGTGGGCGTGAAGAGGCGCAGGAAGAGGTCGTCGGTCGTAGTGACCATCGTGATGGGGGCCTGCCGGGTGTCCAGCGTGGCCCAGTAGAGGTCGGCGTGGAAGCCCTTGAACTCCGGGTAGTCCCACACGTTGCCCGTCACGGCGTCGTTGTATGCCTTCTGCCACGTACCGAACGCGACGCCTTTCATGCGGTTTTTCCAGACGCGGTACGGCCCGCGGCCCAGCCAGCGCACGCCGGTCACTTGATCTTCCGGGTAGTGAAACGAGACGCCGAGGTAGGGATGCGTTTCGCCGCCGCGGTAGTGGTACGTGTAGTCGAGCCGGAGCCAGCCACTGGGCAGGAGTCGCCAGACGAGGTACCTCAGGTTGCTTTCCTGATCGTACTGCGCCTCCACCACGTAATCGGAACCGTCCTGCTGCCACGTCACCTTGGGAAGCGTGGTGGTTCCCTCCAGCAGTTGCGGCCCCATTTCGAAGGAAATCGGCTGGCCGTTCCGGCTGAGATGCAGGAGTGTACCGTTCGTGGCGTCGATCTGCACCTGTAATCCGTTCGTGCGCATCCCCACGATGCCGTCACCCTGTGCACCGTAGACCGTGCCGGACCCCGGGGTGACGAAGCGCTCGGCCAGTTGTGCGGGCGAGGGAATCATCCAGGTCCAGGTATACACTGCTTGTCCGTGCGGATCGGTGGCGGTGAGGCGGAGGGCGTCGTGCTGTGACCAGTCGGTCGGAAGATCGAGCGCGAGCGTACCCCAGGCACGCGGCGCTACGTCGGGGCCGGTCGTCTGTCCGTGTGCCGCAACATGCGCGGTGGTGTCGGTCAGCGAGGGAAAGTCGACGAGTTGCCACTGGAATTGCACCTGCTTCAAGTTCGTGAAGTCGTAGCGGTTTTCCACGCGTAGAGCCCCGGTGAAGCTGGCGGGTAGCCGGTCCTGTCCGCTTTGTTCGAAGTAGATCGGCGACCAGATTTCCCTGATCGCATAAAAACTGCCTTCTTTTTCGCGGTGCGGCCCTACGATGCCGTCCGGTGCGCGGTTCCCGGCCACGTCGATCCGCCCGCTCTGATCGTCCCGGACGATGCCTTCGTCGGCAAAAGCCCAGAGGAAGCCGCCCACCGCCAGGGGGTTGTGCCACATCGCCTGCCACCAGTCGTCGAGGCCCGCGCCCAGCCCACCGTCATAGAGGCCGTGCAGGAACTCAGTCGGCAAAAACAGATCCGATCCGTGGAAGAACGTGCCGGGGCAACAGTCGTAGGCTTCGTAGTGGGCGGTGTTGATGCCGTTCGTGTTGAGCCAGGGGTGGAGCAAAGTGCGGCGCTGCGGGTCCCACTTCGCGTAATCGTCCACCAGATCGAAGTTGAAACCGCCTTCGTTGCCGTTGTCCCAGAAGAGAATCGAGGGGTGGTTCACGTCCCGGATCACCAGTTCGCGCACCAGCTTTTCGCCCACCGTGGTGTCGTAGGCCGCCTGCCAGCCGGTCAGTTCGTCGAGCACGTAGAGCCCCAGCGAATCGGCCACGTCGAGGAAGTGCGAGTCGGGCGGGTAGTGACTCATGCGCACGGCGTTCATGTTCATCGCCTTGATCAGTTGCGCGTCCTGCAAACTGAGGGCGGGGGAGGTGGTCCGTCCGGTTTCGGGCCAGAACGTGTGGCGGTTCACACCCTTCAGGTGGATTTTCTGATCGTTGACGTATACGCCATCGTGGGGACGTACCTCCACCGTCCGGAAGCCGAACGTCTCGGTAATTTGATGGAGCGTCTGGTCGTTCGCGCGCAGTTGCACCAGCACTCGGTACCGATAGGGAAACTCCGCCGACCACGGTTGGATGTTACGGACCTGGGTTTGCAGCCTTACTTCGGTCTGTCCCGCTTGAATGGCCGCCGAAAACGGTTCGCCGACGGGCGTGCCGTCGAGTTGCTGGAGTTGCGCCGTGACCCGCCGGGCCGAGGTGATGCTGTCGAGAAAGACGTCGATGGAGAAGGCCCCGGTATGGCGCGCGTCGATTGCGGTGCGGACCAGGTGCTGCGGCGGGCGGGCTTCCAGCCAGACGGGACGAAAAATCCCTCCGAAGAGCCAGAAATCGGCTTCCCGCTCCGCCTTGTTGACCGAGCGATTGGTGGAGAACTTTCGCACCCGGACTTCCAACAAGTTATTCTGGCCGTATTTCAGAAACGAAGCAACCGGATACCGGAACTGGTAAAAGCCGCCCTGATGGATTGGCCCGACCGCCTGCCCGTTTATTTTTACTTCTGTGTCGGTCATCACCCCGCCGAACACCAGGTCGATGGCCTGTCCCTGCCAGTCGCGCGGCACGCGGAAGCGGACTTGGTAGTCGCCCACGCTGTCGGGCGCGAGGTCGTCACCTTCCCAGTCTTTGTAATAGTGGTAGGTGCCGTAGCCCTGCATTTCCCAGTTGGAGGGCACCGGAATCTTGCCCCAGCGTCCGGCCTGCCGCCCACCCGATACCCGAAAGCGCCAGTCGACCGTGTGGTCTTTGTCCGTGCCGGAGAGGTACTGTCGTTGCGTGGTTTGGGCGAAAGAGGAAGGCGTGATCAGGCAAGACAGCAGGAGAGCGAGGGTGGCGGAAAACACGAGGCACAGCGAGCGAAGCGCAAAGAGCATAGGGGTGGAGTAGGTAGGTGAGGGCTAAGAAGACGGACTTGTAAAAATGAAAAATGAGCGCTTGTTCGCACGGGGCAGAGCGTAAGAAATGAGTGAATGGTACGGAGCGCAGCGTGGGCAGAGCGGAAGAAATGTAGAGTTATGAGTTTAAAATTTAGAGTGGGCAGTCTTCGGTGGGCAGTAGTGCGTGATGCATCACCGCAACCGCTCTTTAAACTCTTAACTTTTCAACTTTGAACTCAGAACTTTTCAACTTACAACTCAATCCATTGATTCACCAAGAACCAACTGTCGACTTTCTAAACCTGCAACGTTCCAACCGCTCAACCTCTCAAGAAAGGGAGCGCCAGAGTAGGAAGTGGGGGCCGGAAAGGGGCACGTTGAATTCTTCGCCGTAGGGCTCGAAGCCCATTGCGCGGTAGAAAGGCAGCGCCGAGGTGCGTCCCTGGCACCAGACGACCGTGCCGCCGTGTTTGCGGATGTGGTCCAGGCAGGCGTTCACCAGCGCGGCACCGAATCCCTTACGTTGGACGTCGGGGAGGGTCGCCATGCCGCGGAGTCGCCAGCCGAAGGCGCGGGGGGCAGCGGGGCAGGGTTCAGGCGTAACCGAAGCGATGCCGACCAGCCGTTCGGCTTCGGCCGGATCGGGCACAAACGCGCCGGCGTGGAGGGCCAGCGGATGCGTGTCGCCGGTAAAGATGAGGGTGTTGGGTTTCTGGCGCGGGCGCAACACACGGTGGCGCAACAGACGCGTTTCGGCGGCGGTAATGGGTCGGATTTCGGGTGACATGGCGCAGGCAAGGAAGGTTACTACAAAGTTAAGACGCGACGGAAAACAATCCAGTGCTCACGCCACTTTCCCGGGAAAATCCTGTGCAAAATGAGTTAAAGACGTATGGTCAGGGCATCGATCAGCGCATCGATTTCTTCCGTGGTGTTGTAGTAGTGCGGCGAAATGCGCAGGGCCGTAGTGGCGCCTTTAGCGTCCATGTCGATGACGCCGTGGTTGCGGGCGGCGGCACTGAGGTTGATGTTCGCCTCGCGCAGTTGCTGCATCAGGGTTCGGGCGTCGTGTCCGGCGACCGCGGCCGTAACGATAGCACAGCGTTTCGTTCCCCGGTCCAATACTTCTACACCGTCAAGATCAGCGAGTCGGTCACGCGTGTAATCCGCCAGGGCACCGGCCCGTCGGTAGCCGATCACGCCGGTGCGGAGGGCGTAGCGGGCGGCTTCGCCCAGCCCCACGATCAGGGCTTGCGAGAATTCGAAGTTCTCGAACCGCTTGGCATCGTCGCGCACCTCGAATGCATTCGGATCGCTCCAGAGACCGCCCTGCGTATCGAGGTAGAGGGGATACCAACCCTGTTTCAGGGCGCGTTCCGATACGTACAGAAAGCCCAGCCCGCGCGGCCCGCGCAGAAACTTTCGCGACGTGGCGGCCAGAAAATCGCAGTGCAGTTCATGTACGTCGAGGGGCAGTTGCCCCACCGCCTGGCAGGCATCCAGGATAAGCGGCACGTCCGCCTCCCGGCAGATCTGTCCCACCGCTTGCGCATCCTGCACCAGCCCGGAATTGGTCGGCACCCAGGTCATCAGTACGAGTTTCGGACGGTGTTGCGCGATCAGCGCTTGCACAGAGGCCGGATCGACCCCTCCCTCCGGGAGATCTTCGGCCCGGATCACCCGAACGCCCCGCCGCTGGGCGAGGCTGAGCAGCATGATCTGGTTCGACGAGTAATCGACGTTGGTGGTAAGGACCACGTCGCCCGCCTGCCAGTCGAACGCGCTCAGCGCCTGCGACACCGCAACGGTGGCGTTCTCGACCAGAGCGATCTGTTCCGGCAATGCGCCGATCAGTTGCGCCAGCGCGCGGTACGTCCCTTCGATTTCGTCGGCGGCCAGTGCGGCGAGTTCGTAGCCGCCCAGCATCATCTCCCGTTCCAGGTAGTGTGTCACGGCCTCGACCACGGAACGGGTCATCAGGCTGGCCCCGGCGTTGTTGAGGTGCAGGCGTTCGGTACAGCCGGGCGTGTCGTAACGCCATTGCTGGAGAAGCGCCGGATTGATGTTGAGCGAAGGAGTAGAAAGCGACATAGCGGCAACGGTTTGCCCAAAGGTACGCGCCGCCCGTCAAATGCCTCAGGTGGAGTGGGTCGTGACCTGACAGGTCACCGGAAAATGGTCGGACGCATGGGGATACTTTCGGTAGATCTTCTGGCCGTCGGGCATCTCTTCGTGGATCTGCGCCCCTGCGATCCAGGATGGCACGTTGCGGGTGTACAAGATGTGGTCGATCCAGACCCGCTGGTAAACCCCGTCGAAAATCGGGTCTTTGAAACTGGCCGTGTAAAGGTCGTCGAAGTCGAGTCGGGCCTTTTTTTGCGGTGTAAGGGTATCGAACAGGGCGTTACCGAGCGTAAAGTCGGCGTTCCAGATTGAGCCCATCAGCCGTTCTACGCCGCTGGCCTGCAAACGCATCTCGCTCGTGTCGAACCCGGGTCCGTCGTTGATGTCACCACACACGAGCAGCGGTACCGCCTGCGTAGCCGGGTCCGAAAGGTAAGGCTCGAAAAACTGTTCGCGGAGGCGGTTGCACTGCGCGATGATCTTCTTGCGGTTGCCGTCGGCCAGCGCCCACCACTTCGACCATTCGTACGCCCCGAACACGCCCTTGCTCTTGAGGTGCAGCCCCAGCACGCGGAACGTGGTGCCGTCCCGAAGGCGTAGTTCTGCGTAGAGCGGGCGGCGCTCAAACTTGTGCAATTCCTCCAGTTTGTCGCCGTCGGTGTCCATCTGAAACGGATCGGTCGCAGCTTTCAGCACCGGGGCTTCGGCCGATGACGAGGAATCGAACTGCACGAAAGGGGTTTCCTGAAACAACCCGGTATCCGTCCGCACGGCAAGGCCGACGCTCTGTGCCCCCGACGGCTGCACGGCACAGCGCCACTGCCCCTCCAGGTGCGTATCGAAAAACAGTTGGAGCTCGTCGGTCCGGTTGGGTCCTTCTACCACAACCCACACGTCGGCCGCCAGGTCGCCCATCACCCCCGACACATCGGTCCGACGTTGCGCCACGGTGTTTTCCCGTTGCGGACCGTTGACTTTTGCAGTGTCGTCTTTGAAAGTGGGAGGATCGCCGGTAAACAGGTCGTTCATCCATTCCACGTTCCAGACGGCGAATCGAAGTTGTGCCATAGTAGTAGTGAGAAAGCGTTGCGGCGCAAAAGGTACGGGGTATTCCAGGGAATCGGAAGGGTGACGGCAAAAGATAACATCCTGATCATCAGGACGCTTATTATTACATCATCGTCAATTCGGGACGCGCTGCGGTCGCTTGCGTGATTTCTCCAATCATAAAAGGAGAACGACTAGGCAGACGTGACGATCACTTTGCCCTTCACGTCCCCAGTGCCGTAATACCGGAAGGCCGCGGCCGTATCAGCCAGGGGAAAAGATCGGTCAATGACAGGGCGCAGGGGGCCGGCCTCGTAGAGTTCGTTCAGCACGGTGAGGTCGCGGTTGGGGACCAGGGCCAGAATGCCGAGTTGTCGGGCGTTCATTTTCGAGAGAAGCGGTCCCAGCAGCATGGCCTGCACTATGGACGAAGACGTACCCCCGATCATCAGAAACCTGCCGCCCGGTTGCAGGGCGCGGGCGTAGTCGAAAAGCGACCGGTTTGCCACCACGTCGATGATGCGGTCGTAGCCCCGCCCGCGTTTTGCCAGCGAAGCGGGTGCGGTAAAATCCTCCTGTTGATAGTCGATCACGTGGTCGGCTCCGAGCGCTCGCAGGAAGTCCAGTTTATCAGCGCGGTCCACGGCCGTCACTTCCGCCCCGAAATGTTTGGCCATCTGCAACGCCAGGGTACCGACCCCGCCGCCCGCGCCGTTCAACAGCACCCGTTCGCCCGGCCGGACCGGGATGTCGCGCAGGCTTTGCAGCGCCATCATGCCCGCTTGCGGCAACGCGACCGCCTCTTCAAACGACATGTGCGGGGATTTCAGCGCCAGCGCCTTTTCGGGTGCACAGGCGTACTCCGCAAACCCACCCCAGCCCGATTCGCACAGATCGCCGAACACTTCGTCGCCGGGCCGGAACCGCGTGACCTGCGGGCCTACGGCTTGGACCCGACCGGCTATGTCGGCTCCGGGAACTTGGTATCTGGGTTTGGTCAGTCCCCACATCCGCACGAAAAAGGGCTCTCCCCGTAGCATGTCCCAGTCCCACGAATTGATCGAAGCGGCGTGAACCTTCACCAGTACCTCGTCGCCCTGGGGCGAGGGAACGGGGAGGTCCCGGAGCGAAAGCACTTCGGGGGTGCCGTACTGCGTGTAAACAATCGCTTTCATATTGCGTTTAGGCGGCCTGTGCCGCGACGGATTGTGTTTTTTCGTTAACGCCTTTGATCAGAAGCCATAGGATGATCGAAAATTCGCCCACCGTTCCGGTCACCGACGTGATGGGCGACACAAACTTCTGAAAGGTGGGGAAGAGCAGTTCGGTCACGCTGTTGGCCAGGTACCCGAAACAGGCAATCATCAGCAAGATGCCCAGCAGACGCGGCAGAAAGCCGGAGTGGTAGACCAGCAGCCCGAACGGAAAGAGCCAAAGGCCCCAGAACACTTCGACCACCACAATGCCGTAGTGGTAGAGCCGCAGAAACACCATCGCCAATGCCTGCAACTGCGCGGGGTCGAAGGCCGCTAAAAATTCGACTTCGCTCAGCAGCACCAGGACGGCCAGTTGATTCACCAGGTTGAGAAACGCAATGGGCACCGCTACGATCACCAGCACGAGCATTAGCCGGGCGTATGATTCGTGCACCGGCCGGAGCAAGCGGTAGAGGGCCAGCACCAGGAAGATGAAGAGCGTCTGACACAGCAGATTCGCCACGATGCCCGCGCGGTAAAGCCCTTCGGCCTGGAGGATGTTGGCGGTGGTGGCCGCGGCGTCGCCCGATACTATCAGTTGGGAGGGAACGTACATCAGGCCAAACATGCCGGCAAATCCCATCAGGAGGTACAGCAGACCGGCAAGGCGGGCAGTTTTGTTGGGGGAGTCCATACGCATTGTAGTTTGGAAGGAAGATCGAACTGACCTAAAGGGATGGGGCCTTGAAGCCTCTGTGTCGGCGAGCGGGACGTTGTGGCCAGGCCCCTTTGCTGCGGACAAGTAAAGGCGGGAAACCGCCGCAGAAAACACTTTTTACACAAGGCGGCGAGCGGGGGTATGAGGTACGCCCTGCCGGGATGAGTGGTCGTGGGATACTGGGGTGGGCTCAGCCCGATCTTGTGCCGTCCTGACCAGTGCTGCCAGGGGCCTGCACCACTGTCTATACACATAGTTGAGCATACGATCCGCCAGCCAGGGCATGCGGATCGATCGTCAAGAAGGAGTCACATGCATCATGCGAGGTATCCCCATCAGTGCATCGAGTGCGTAGGTACATCCCTGCGCCGATGTAACGAAGACGATTGTTCGGGCGCTGGTAAAAATACCGGACCTGATCGCCCCACGAATGCAAATCAGCGTGCCTCCCAGTGTCTGGGGAATCGTCATCGTCATGTGGACGGGCTCGAAGGCTCGTTTGAAGATCTAAGCAAAGGTGAGGGCAATGGCAATCAGGAGAATGACGAAAGCCAAAGTCCCTTTCTGCCAACATCCTGCCTTCAGGGCTACAGCCAGCGGCCTACGCGGGTCTGGTAGCGGGTATAGTCGCCCCCGAACCGTTGGGTGAGGTACGCTTCTTCTTTTTGGATCACGAACCGGTTGATGAGTTCGGTGATGAGCGGCACCAGAATGACGGGCCACCAGTTGCCCAGCAGCAGGGCCAGCCCCACGTACAGAAACAGCATGCCGACGTACATCGGGTTGCGCGTCAGGCGGTAAGGGCCGCGGATCACCAGCGCACGCGAGGGTTTATGGGGGAGGGGATTGGTCCGGTCCTGCCAGAAGAGCCACAGGGCCCACCCGACCAGCACACTACCCGCCGCGCCGAGCAACCCACCGCCGATCCACCGCAGAAGCAGGTAGACCTCCGGCAGCGGAATGAGCCACTGCATCAGGAAACCGAGAAGAAACACCGCCACGTACATCAGCGGCGGCGGAAATTTTACGTTGGCGTGGTTGGAGGGTGTCGTGCTCATCAGCCGTTTTTGTCGTCGTGGTTCACCAGGTCGATCACAATGCAGGTGGCCAGAATCGCGACGTCGTCTTCGCCGTCGACGATGTCCACCCCGTAGGTATCGCTCCAGGCGAAATAGTCTTTCGAAACGCGGGCTACCTCCCGACCGGAGCGCTCAAACACGTATTCGTGGCTGAAGAACGAGCCGGAAATGGTGTAATCGTTCGGGCCGGGAACATCGAGCGTGAAGTGACTCTTGAACCAGGAAAACTCCTTGACCACTTCGGCAAACAGGTCGCCCTGGCGGTAAATTTCGTACCGCGGTTTTAAACTCATCAGCTTTTGCGAAATGAAGGCCAGTTCCAGTCCGTCCCGGTCCTGAAAACTCAGCTTGTCGCCCCACGAAAACACTTTCCCTTCGATGCGGAACATGTCGTTCTGTTCGGCATCACGAATCACGAAAGTGTCGGCAAAAGACCAGATTTTTTGTTTGAGTAGGTAGCGCATGGATACAAAGGCAAGGTAAAGAATGCGCCAAAAATTAACACATTCCGGCGACCTGTCAGGCAGAAAGGGAGGAAAGGGCCCAACTGCGCATAAGCGGCTTCGGCCGTAGGGCTACAGCGTGTGGATCACCTGCCCCTCGCCGGGAGAGCCAAGCGCCCTGGGAGGATTTGTGGGTTTACGGACGAAAAATTACAGCAGCGATAGACAGTGCAAAGACACCGACAAAGCGATGCTGGACCTGTGCCGCTGCCGAACGGGATGGCCTTTGGGCAGGCGCGCCGCCGCGCAGCTTTGCGCCGTAGTTGCCGTATGAAGCGCCTTTCATACGAACAGCTGACCTGCAAACATACATCTCCTACAAACGCCCGTTGCTGGCCGTATGCGCCGAAAAACTAGCTTTGGCGACGCGTGAGGGCGTATTCCAAACTGCCTCCATACCCCACGGTGCGCACCAGACGGGCCCCGGGTGACTTTCCGGATTTTTAACACAGGAGCAGAGCCGCCTCAGCCGCGTCGCTGCCCCTCCCGGATCAGCCTCCCCAACCTTTCCGAGCCTGCGAAACGGAAGATGGACAGAGGAGCCACCCGCCTCACGGGTGAAGCCGTTACAGCAAAAATCGCCAACTAATCCCCACTCTTATTAAATGTCATGAAAAAGAGTTTACTTTTTTACTGTGTGTGGCTGTTCTCCCTGGGGACCGCTTACGCGCAGACGCCGCTACCGACCGCTGCGCTCGACCTGACGTTGCAGTCGACCTATTCGGCGCAGACCATTCGCTCCGGCGTTGCGTACAATCCGGATCAGAAACTGTACTACAGCGTGACACCCAACAGCTCGAACTACCTGATCGAGACGTTCAATGCCGCGGGGGTTTCAAAAGCAAAGGTGAGTGCCGGGTTTGATTACGCCGGCGTCTGGTGGAACCCGAACACCCGCCAACTGGAAGGAAACGGATCGTTTTTCGGAGGAATCTGGGTACAGAATCTGGATGCCAATGCTTACCCGCTTAGCTCAGGAAGAAACGACATTCCCAACACAATGGGGCCTTATTTCTTTTCTTCTGCCCAGTATGACTGGATGGCCGATGAAATTATCCACTACTATGAAGGTAACATCTATCGCTACAAGCGGGCTACCCACGAGCCGGTAGGGACCGTGAGCGTGACGGGATTACCGGTGCCTACCGAAGACGTTCACAATGCATTCATTGCCTATACCGGGCTGCCGGGCTACGAAATAGGGTTGTACAACGAGCAGGAGAAAGTGCTCTACTATGTAAACAAAGCCACCGGGGCGTATGCAGGCAGTTCTCAGTTGCCGGTAAATACGCCTTCGGTCAGCTTGTTTAACCTGGGTTTTGCCAACGGACGCCTGTGGGTGTTCGACGACGCTACCCTGCGCTGGAACGGCTACAAGGTAATGTGTACGGCAACCTCGGGCGAGATTACGGCGACCGCTTGCGAGCGTTATACTTCACCCAGTGGCAAACACACCTGGACCGAAAGCGGTACCTACCAGGACCAACTGACCAATGCGGCCGGATGCGACAGTCTGCTGACCATCCGCCTGACCATCAAGAAGCCTACGGCGGCAACGTTCACGGAAGTTGCCTGTTCGCGTTACGTCTGGCGCGGCAAAACCTACACGCAAAGCGGCACGTACCGGGACACGATTCCGAATGCGGCGGGCTGCGATAGTGTGATGACGCTGAATCTGACCATCACACAACCGACCGCCTCCACCACGACGATTGCTGCCTGCGGTGCGTACGACTGGATGGGCACCACCTACACCGAGAGCGGTACCTACCAAACGACCATTCCGAACCGGGCGGGCTGCGACAGCCTCATGACCCTGAAACTTACGATCCACCAGCCGACGGCTTCTACACTGGCCATGACCGCGTGTGGCGCTTATGCGTGGCGGGGGAAAACCTACGAGGAAAGCGGCACCTACCGGGATACGATCCCGAACGCAGCGGGTTGCGACAGTGTGCTGACGCTGAACCTGACCATCACGCAACCGACTGCGGCGACGTTCCAGGCTACGGCTTGCGAGCAGTACGAATGGCAGGGCCAGGTGTATACCTCGGGGGGCACCTACCGGGATACCATTCCCAACGGGGCCGGGTGCGACAGCATCATGACGTTGGAACTGACGCTTCTGCAACCCACCGCTTCCACGACGCAGATTACTTCGTGCACACGCTACGAATGGCAAGGCACCGCCTATACCGAGAGCGGCACCTACCAGGCGACCATTCCGAATGCGGCCGGGTGTGATAGTGTCATGACGCTGGAGCTTACCATGAATCAACCGACCACTTCTGCCGCCACCGTAACCACCTGCGAGGCGTATGAATGGCGTGGCACCACTTACGAAGCCAGTGGCACGTATCGGGACACGATTCCGAATATAGCGGGCTGCGATAGTGTGATGACCTTGACGCTGACCATCACGCAACCGACCGCCTCCACCGCGACGATTGCCGCCTGCGGCGCGTACGACTGGATGGGCACGACCTACACCGAGAGCGGTACCTACCAAACGGCCATTCCGAATGCGGCTGGTTGCGATAGTGCCATGACCCTGAAACTTACCGTCACCACAGTGGATACGTCGGTGACCGTCGAGGGCGGCACGCTCACCAGCAATGCCGCTAATGCTACTTACCAGTGGGTGGATGTAGCGCAGAACTACCTGCCGATCGAGGGAGCCACCGCGCAGCAGTTCACGCCGGAGGCCAGCGGCACCTACGCCGTGATCGTCACCCAAGGCGAATGCAGCGATACGTCGTCGCACCTGTCGGTCGTGGTCACGGGAGTTGCCGATCGCCTGCTGGCGACGCACTGCAAAGCCTATCCTAACCCGACGGCGGGGGACGTGACGCTCTCGCTGGGACAAACCTACCGGCAGGTTGAGGTGCGTGTGCGCAACACCATGGGGCAGATCGTAGCGGTGATGCGGGCCGACGCTACCGCCGAGGTGCAGGTGCCGCTGCCGGGTGCCGCCGGGCTCTACATCGTCGAAGTGCAGGCCAACGAGCAGCGTACCCAACTCAAAGTCGTGAAGCGATAAGCTAGCACTCGCATATCTTACTTAACATCACCAAGCGCCTGGCCGGAGATCCGGTCAGGCGCTTTTGCATGGTCGCTATTCAAACACGACGGTGCGGTTGTGGTGGAAGAAGACGCGCTCTTCCAGCAGGAGTTTCAAGGCGCGAGCCAGGACCAGTTTTTCGATGTCGCGCCCCGCCTGCGCCATGCTGGCCGCCGTGTGCGTGTGCGTAACGGGCAGCACGTCCTGAGCGATGATCGGACCGGTATCCAGATCGTTGGTGACGGCATGGGCCGTGGCACCGATGATTTTTACCCCCCGCTCGAACGCCTGATGGTAGGGGCGCGCGCCGACAAAGGCGGGCAGAAACGAATGGTGGATGTTCAGGATGCGGAACGGATAGCGGGCCACAAACTCGGGAGAGAGGATGCGCATGTATTTCGCCAG
This sequence comes from Catalinimonas alkaloidigena, assembly GCF_900100765.1. Classification (NCBI taxonomy): domain Bacteria; kingdom Pseudomonadati; phylum Bacteroidota; class Cytophagia; order Cytophagales; family Catalimonadaceae; genus Catalinimonas; species Catalinimonas alkaloidigena. The sequence goes on from NZ_FNFO01000011.1 coordinate 43,257, forward strand.
CACCAGGTAATCGGGGCGGTACTGTTCGAGCAGCGCCAATACGCCCCGCTCGTGCGCGGCGCGGTCGTGGGTGGCCGGCACATGATGAAACGGAATGTCGAAGCGGTTCACGAGCGGTTCCAGCACGGCGTGGTTGCTGATGACCGCCTGGATGTCCGCGTTCAGTTCGCCGTCGGCGTGGCGCAACAGCAGGTCGCCCAGGCAGTGCGACTCTTTGGTGGCCATCAGCACAATGGGGCGTTTGCCCGCCGTAGCCAGCCGTACCGTCGTGGCCGGCGAGAGGCGCTGGCGCAACTGGTCCACCACTACCTGCGGAGGACGGTCGCCCGCAAATGCGGTGCGCATAAAGAAGTACTGGGTACTTTGGTCGACAAACTCTTGGTTGCTGATGATGTTGAAGCCGTGTTCAAACAGCACTTGGGTGATGCGGAAAACCAGACCCGGTTCGTCGGGGCAATCGATGTGGAGCAGGTGCGTCACAAAAACAGAGCTAACGCCCGCAGAGGGGCGGAACGTGGGGAATTATTCTTCAGTGTTGGTCGGGGTATACAGCGTCGCCTGCGAACACAGGCGGGCCGAAAACTGCTTCTCCCAGGTGGTGCGTAGTTTGCCGAGCAAGGCAAAGTCCTCGTCCGTTTCGGCCATGGCGCACCAGTAGGGGAAGTGCAGAAACAGCATTTTGTTGTAATTGATCACTGCTTCTTCCAGTTGGCCTTCGGCATCGAGGGCCTCCAGCGCCTCCCACTGCAACAGCGGATCGGGTTGATGCAGCCCCTCGTGCAGGTTGCCGAAAACGCGCGTGGTGGGCTCGTAGCCCTGGAAATCTTCCCGGAAAAAGGCCTGGGTCAGCTCGATCATCCCGAGAATCTGGGCATTGAGTTCGGGTAGCACTTCGGCAATGACCCACAGTTCCTCGTGTTCCGACGTCCCTACGTTCTGTTTCTTGAACTGGGTGGCGTACGCATCTTTCACCTCGAACCGCAACACGTAGCCGCACCCCTTGTCCGAATCGGCATTCCACTCTTTCGCAATCTGGCAGGCGTAGGGTTCGTTCAACACGGGGTAAAAGATGGGTTGCTGGGCCAGCCGGGCCGGAAACGCCTTCATCCCCGATTCGTAAATCAGCCGCAGTTCATGAATACCAACAGGTCGCCAGAGAATCATAGAAAGTTGAGTTTCAGATGAGTGGCGGCAACTTAATCACTTTTTCAAGGAAATGGGAAGCGCGGGCGCAGAGATAACGGCGAGGTAACAGCATTTTTCGGGAAAATGCCGCCCTGCGGACGTGCCCGTTGCTGCCGAAACAGCGCGCACAAGCGGCGTTGGCGTTAGTCGCCCCAAAGGTGCTGATGCCGGTGAAGCCACGCCCGGAGCCGTTCCAGCCGCTCGAACGCCTGTGCTACCTGGGCAAGCTGCTGATGAAAATCTTGGGTGCGGTCGAGGGGTTGGGTCGCGAGGCGTATGGAAAAATACGTGTTGTGCTGAACCACGGCCGCCTGCGGTGGAAGGAGGTTTTTGAGTTGCCGCACAAGGTCGTCAGAGAAGTTCCGAAAGGTGGCGTCCACGTGGCCCTGCGCTAGTTTGTGATAAAACAGAATGCCCAGCAGGGCTTCGTCTCGGAGGATGGGCCAGTCGCTGTTGTGCGGCACAAGGTCTGGTTTCTTCATGCGAAAACGGGCATGGTGTTCTTCCCGGTAGTGCCAGTAAAGTTGCCAGAAACGTTGGACAGAGACAGAGTTGATGGGTTGGTAGCCTCTTCTTTGTTTCTGAACCGCAATCTGCAGCAGCTTGCTTTTGAAACGTCCTCGCGGCGTGCCTGATTGGTGGAGCCATTGGGCGATGGTTTCATAAGTAATGAAGCGATCAAACGCATGTTGTGCCTGGCAGAATGACGCTGGCGCGACCAGAACGCAATACGCTTCCTGGTAGGCCTGCGTTGTTTTGTACTGCTGCGCACGCAACAGATACCGTGCGAACTGATCTTCCTGAAACGAGGCATCCAGCTTGTTTTCAAGAAGCAGAAGAATGGGCGCCCCCTGCGACTCGTAGGCACACAAAATGTCGGTTTCGCCTAACCCAAATTCGGAAATGCTTTTCCACGCACCCAGCAGGTTTGAAAACGGGGGCAGGGCCAACTCTTGAAAAAACCACGCACAAAACGAAGCATCGGTCGATAGCTCCTCCAGCAGAAGCAGGTCAATGTCCCTTTCCTGAATGGACTCCACCGGTAACAGGTCACGTTCCATAGAGAGCGGTCGCTACTTTTCCAACGTTGGCGGGACGCGGTGGTGCGTGGCCTGTTCGTAGGCGTAGGTGAGTTTGATCAGGGTAGGCTCGGCGTACATGCGGCCCAGAAACTGCAGGCCGGCCGGGAGGTTTTCGCGCGTAAAGCCCATCGGAACCGTAAAGGCCGGTTGACCGGTGTGCGGCGCGATAATCTGGCTGTTGTCGCCCCGGTACTGCACCTGAAACGAGTCGATCAGGGCCGGCGGGTGGAGCCACGACGGATAGACGAGCGCGTCGAGCCGGAGGCTGTCCATCGTGTGTTCGATGGCTTCGCGAAATGCAATGCGGCGCGGATCGGTGTAGGCGTCCCCGCAGGGAACCTCCGGGAGCCCGCCCCGGCCGATGTGGTCTGCCTGATAGGCCAGCCCTTCGGCGGCGTAGTCCGACGTGGTGCCCACGCGGATGATGTCTTCCAGCGTCTGCATCGTGTCGCGGTGCACGTACGTCGCCAGGTACGCTTCCACGTCCTTCCGAAATTCGGCACACCACTGGTGTTGGCGCAACGCCGCGAAGTCGGGCACCGCCACCGAATCGACGACATCTGCCCCCTGGGCGCGCAGGTCAGCCAACGCTTGTTCGAACAGCGCTTTGATCTCCGGATTCGGGTCGTGGTCGCTCAGCGCGCGTAACACCCCGATGCGCGCTCCTTGCAGGCCGTCCGCTTGCAGAAACTGTTGGTAGTTGTCCGGAATTTTGCCCTCGGCCTGGCGCGTCAGCGGATCGTCCGGGTCAAACCCGGCCGTCACTTCCAGCACGCGGGTGGCGTCTTCCACTGTGCGGCACATCGGCCCCACCACGTCGTTGCGCAGGTAGAGGGGAATGATGGCGCTGCGGCTCACCAGCCCAAGCGTGGTGCGGAACCCGACCAGCGCGTTGTGCGACGAAGGCCCCCGGATCGAGTTGCCGGTGTCGGTACCCAGGCCGAGGGTGCCGAAATTCGCCGCGACCGCCGCGGCCGTCCCCCCGCTGGACCCCGCCGGAACGTGGTCGAGGTGGTAGGGATTGTGCGTGGTGCCGACGGTCGAACTTTCCGTGTGCATCGGACTGAACGCCCACTCGGCCATGTTCGACTTCGCCAGGACGATGGCGCCGGCATCCACCAGACGTTGGATGATAAAGGCATCGGCGTCCGGGACAAAATCCTGTAGCGCCAGCGCGCCCCCGGTCGTAGGCAGTCCTCTGGTATTGATGTTGTCTTTCACAATGACGGGAATGCCGTGCAGCGGTCGCAACTGCTGCGTGCGGGCAAATTCATCGTCCAGGGCCTGTGCCGCCGCCAGCGCTTCGGGATTCACCACCGAAATGGCGTGGGTCAGGGTATCCACCTCCTTAATGCGATCCAGGTAAGCCGCCACCAGTTGCTGCGCCGTAAAGCGCCCGGCCCGGTACGCCTCGTGAATGTCAGCGACGGTCAATTCGGTCAGGTCGAGGGGGGCAGCGGTTTGCTCGGGAGTGGGGTGGCAACGGAGCAGCAGGAGGGACAGGAGGCTGTAGAACAGCAGAAAACGTTTACCCATACAGAGTGGCTTAAAACAGATGCGTTCAAGTTACAGCATCGTGTCGGGATGTCCGAACAGCCCATGCATAATTCACGCGCCTGTCGGGGCTAGCGGTTGCCCTGTTTCAGGTGCTCTTCGATGTTTTTGAGACGACCCGCCATACTTTTGAGTCGCTTGTTCCTATCGATGAAACCGTTGTTATATCAGATAAGTTGGATTTGTGTCGCGCTTTCCTGCGCGGTGCCGATCAGGTAAAGCACCGCTGCCGGGCCCGATTTAATCCGCCCGATGTGCCACGAAAACGTGTCGTGGCGATCCAGCGAATGGATGAGCGCACGCATCTCGTCGACCGAGTAAGTGCGGAGTGACGAGACGATTCCGTCCCACCAGACGCACAGCGGGACTAACGGAATCAGGTAGGTGAAGACCAGCCGACCCAGGCGGAACGGCCGGATGAAGGGAGTGGTAAGCAGCACACTCACGGGCGAAAAGAACATGGCCAGCAGGCTCGGCAGGCTGTGTTCCTGCCCTTCGAAAATCGCGATGCCACTCCGGGCGTCGATGGCGTTTTGCAGGATGGCCCGGGCGTCGGCGGGACGGAAATGGTGCAACGCCAGAAACAGGGTGCGCAGTCCTTTCAGATGAGTCGGCACCTGCCGGGCATCGACCGGCACGTCGAGGTAATCCACATCTGGCCGGGTCTGTTGGAGGTAAGCGGCGGCATCCCGGTTCGGATAATAGTCGGTCTGAAGCACGCGCAGTTCCGGGAACTTCTGCCGGAGTTCGTCCAGCAATCCCAGCAACCCACCGCCACCGCCCGACGCCAGGTCGATCAGCTGCCGGCTGCCGCTCTGGCGGATGGCTTCGGCGAGCAAGGGAAGGATGGGGTGGAAGAGGCGGGTTTTGTTGGAAAGGAATTGCAGGAAGTCGGTCATGTAATTCCGCAAAAATGACGGGAAAGCCTGCTGGTCCTCAAATTCGAACAGGTGGATGCGTGCCATGTTGCCGGGGGGAGGGATGCGCATCGGTAAGATACGCCAAGCTATCTTCAACAAAAAATGAGCGGCTGTATGGTCTTACTTCTTCGGTCGTTTAACGGGTATTCTTCCCACCGCTTCAGCTTTGCCCATGCCTCCCTTGGTTGAGGATGGGGCTCGCATGCCTTCTACGTGTCGGGATTGTATAGCTGCATCCTGTTGCAATTGTGCCATGAGCTGGGGGGGAGTCGGTAAGTTGCCGGAGCGTCACACGCGCCTGTAGCTGCAGGTGTAAGCCGGTTAGGTTCGTAAAGCGGGTGCTGATTGCCTCCCAGGAAGGCAACCCATTCTTAACTTGGAAAGTAACTTCGTAGATCCCGGCCATGGAGTTGTGGTTAGTCTGAGTGGTACACGGTGACGCAGGCACGTGTCTCTAGAAAAAAAGTCCGGTTCCGAAGTCGGCTGACCCCGGAACCGGACCTGACGGATCGCCTGAACGACCCTGAAACTTTTTCTAACTATTAACTATTAGTAGTACCGGCCGATGAGCGGGTGGTTGACGATCAGACGGCGGAGTTCGAGCGGATCGATGGAGCCTTGCTGGCTGTAGACCCGTTTGCCGCCCGGCTCCACCAGCACGGTGTAGGGGAGGGCCCCGGCCCAGTCGGGATCGACGGCTTCCATCAGTGCGTATTTGTCGTCTTTGTCAAAGATGTAGTTCTCGACGGCCGAGTGCTCTTTTTGCAGGAACTTCAGCGCCTTGTCCTTCTGCTCGGGCTTGTCGGCGCTGATCGAAATGAACTCGAACGGGCGGTCGTTGTACATCCGCTCCATCACCACAAACTCGGGGTACTCGACCACGCAGGGACCGCACCAGGTGGCCCAGACGTTAATCAGCCGCAGCTTGTCGGTATCGTTTTTCAGGAGTTGCTGAATGCCCGCTTCGTCGATGGTTTCGAGCGTTACTTCCTGGGCGTCCCACTCGTTGTAAACCTTCTCTTTCATGTCGTTCTTCCAGGCCCATTTCGTGCTGCACCCAAAGGTTTTGGTCTGCGGATTGGCCACGTCGCGCCCGGCCAGCAGGTCGTCCAGCGCCGCGCGGATGTCTTCCGCCTGGGCCGTTCCTGGCTTTTCCGAGGCATCGAGCCGCCCTACATAGCGGAGCTTCCGGTCTTTGTCGAACACAAACGCGTGGGGCGTCGCCACGGGGCCGTAGGCGATAGAGACGGCCTGGTGGTCGCCATCGTAGAGGTAAGGGAAGTTGAAGTCTTCGTCTTCCGCGCGCATTTTCATGTCCTCGTACGTATCGCCGAGGTCGGTGTACCCTAGTTCGTCGTACAGAAGCGCCAGCGGACTGTTGGGCGAAATGGCGATGACCTGCACGCCTTTGCTTTGGTAGTCGGTGACCAGCTGCTTGATGCGCTCTTCGTAGGCCTGTGCCGTGGGGCAGTGGTTGCAGGTAAAAATGACCGCCAGCACGGGCGCGTCCTGGTATTCGGCCAGGGTGTGGTATTTGCCGTCGACGCCCGGTAGTTTGAAATCCGGGGCAGATGCGCCCAGTTCCAGGGTTTTGACGTCGGTTTTGTGGACCAGTTGCGGATTGACCTTGATTTCCTGCGATGCCAGCGTCACGTTTGAGGAGTCGGGGGCAGAAGCGGAGGTATCGGCCGTATCCTGACCCGACTGGCAGGCAGACAGCAGGGCGGCGAGTAGGAAGGGTGTGGAGTAGCGGATCATGGATGTATGGAGAGGTGATGGGTGATTGCTGAGGGCAAATTACAAATTACAAATTTGTCGCAAACGAAACGCAGAAGGGTTGTTGTGCCCCGCTACCAACAAGAGAGCGTCGGCCGCCGGAGTTACTGTGGCGTTGCCCACAAACACGTGTTTGGGACCGAAAAAAGCGCGGTAGCGATTTTTCTGTTTGCCTCGTCGCTCTTTTTCCCGGCTACGGTTCATTTTTCTGCGGAAACCCTCTAGTTTTAAGCAAAACCAACTTTATCCCATGAAACCTTCTCTTCTTTTTTTGCTGGCAGCGTGGCTGATCGCCCCGCTGGTCCAGGCGCAGACTTCTTTTCGGGTACTGGTGTTTTCCAAAACCAATGGCTACCGTCATGAGGCCATCGAAACGGGCGTCGCGACCGTGAAACAACTGGGCGCACAGTACAACTTTGACGTCGACACGACGGAAGATTCGCTCCAGTTCAATGACAATACGCTGAAGCAGTACGACGTGGTGGTGTTTCTGAACACGACGCAAAACGTGCTGGGCGAGGCCGAACAGGCCGCGTTCGAAAAGTACATCCAGAGCGGCAAGGGCTACGTCGGCATCCACGCCGCCGCCGACACCGAATACGACTGGCCCTGGTACGGGCAACTGGTCGGGCACTACTTTGATTCGCATCCGAAGCAACAGACGGCGATGTTACACGTAGAAGACGCTAAGCACCCGGCTTCGGCGCATCTGCCCGATCCGTGGGAGTGGACCGACGAGTGGTACAATTATAAGGAAGACCAGGCGGGCGACCTGACGGTGCTGCTCACCGTCGACGAAAGTAGCTACGAGGGCGGCAACATGGGCGCTATGCACCCGATGGCCTGGTACCACGAGTTCGACGGCGGCCGGGCGTTTTACACCGGCCTGGGCCACCGCGACGACTGTTACGAGAAGCCCGAATTTTTGCAGCACCTGTACGGAGCGCTCTACTGGGCCGCCACCGGCAAGAAAAAGCTGCCGAATATGGTAAGTACTGAGAAATAACCGTAAAATCTAAAAACTTTTGCTTCCCTTGGCCGAGAGTGTCATCTTTGCCCGCAGGAATAGCCACCAAACCAAAACTATGAAACCAACGCTTGTGATTTTGGCCGCCGGGATGGGCAGCCGTTACGGAGGATTAAAACAGATGGACCCGATGGGCCCCTCCGGTGAAGTCATCATCGACTACTCGATCTTCGACGCCATTCGGGCCGGCTTCGGCAAAGTCGTGTTCGTGATCCGTCGCGACATCGAAGCCGACTTCAAAGAAGCCTTCGGCGACAAACTGTCGAAGCAGATTCCGGTAGAATACGTCTATCAGGAGCCCGACGTCTCCAAATACACCTCCGAAACGGTGGAACGCAGCAAACCCTGGGGGACTGCGCAAGCCGTGCTGTCGGCCAAAGACGTGGTGAAGGAGCCTTTCGCCGTGATCAACGCCGACGACTACTACGGCAAAGAAGCCTACGAGCTGCTGGTGAAATTCCTCTCCGACCAACCGGCCGGAAACCACTATTCGATGGTAGGATACGAATTGCCCAAAACCCTTTCGGAGTTCGGAACCGTATCGCGTGGCGTGTGCAAGGTGGACGAAAACCGTTCCTTGACCGAGATTGTCGAGCGTAAAAAAGTGGGCCGCGACGAGGCCGGCACCATCCGCTTCCACAACCCGGACGGCGAGCGCGGTACGTTGGGCGAAGACACCATTGTGTCGATGAACATGTTCGGCTTTACGCCCACCTTCTTCGACTATATCGACGAGTATTTCGGCAACTTCGTACGCGAAAACATCAAAGATCCGTCGGCCGAAATGACCATTCCCGACATTCTGAACGAACTGATCGCCAAGAACGAAGTGTCGGTCAAAGTGCTGACTTCGCGCGACTCCTGGTTCGGCGTAACCTACAAAGAAGACAAGCCCGACGTGATCGGGCGGCTCAACTCCCTGATCGAGGGAGGTGTGTACCCCGATAACCTCTGGGGGAACTAAACACGAGTCGATTCACGTACTAGAGAAAGCCACTGCTTCTGAGCGGTGGCTTTTTTCGTACGGACCCTCTGGGATTGCCGCAACGAGAAAAACCGGGAAAGCTTCTTTCAGGACATCCTGACGTGAGAAGCGAGGCCCAACGAACGAGAAACGCAGCACGCTGCCATTTGTCATTTGCTACTTTGAAACTCATCAGTTCCTTCTTCGTCTTTCTGGTGCGGTTCTACCAACTGGCCATTTCGCCCCTGTTTCCGCCCTCGTGCCGGTATACGCCGACGTGTTCGCAGTACATGCTGGAGGCGATTCGCCTCCACGGACCTTTCCGCGGGGGGTGGATGGGCCTGAAGCGCATGAGCCGTTGCCATCCGTGGGGCGGACATGGGTACGATCCTGTTCCCAAAAAGAAAGAAGCAGATATTTCTTCGTCCTGTTAATTTTGCGGTAGGCAGGTGCCCGCAACGCACCCGCACCGTGTTTTCAATTGCATTCGTATTATTGTCTTGTTCCATGCTACTTCATAACCGCGTCAACGGCAAAGAACTCAAGCAGAAACTCCAGCAAAGCCAGGAACCCCGTACCACGCTGTCGTTTTACCGCTACGTCCGCATCGACGACCCGGCCGCCCTGCGCGACGAACTGTACGCGCAGTGGATGCAGTGGCGGGTGTGGGGGCGCGTCTACGTCGCCCAGGAAGGGATCAACGCCCAGGTGAGCGTTCCGACCGAACACTTCGAAGCGTACCGCGACGCCATTTACCAGCATCCGTACCTTGGGCAGCTCCGGCTGAACGTGGCTGTCGAAGACGACGGCAAGTCGTTCTTCAAGCTGGCGATCAAAGTGCGGCCCAAAATTGTCGCCGACGGCCTGAATGACACCACGTTCGACGTGACCAACAAAGGGCAGCACCTCTCGGCCGAAGCGTTTAACCGCATCGCCGAAGATCCGAATACGATCATCGTCGATATGCGCAACCACTACGAAGCTGAGGTGGGGCATTTCGAAGGGGCCATCCGCCTCGACGCCGACTCGTTCCGCGATGCCCTTCCGATGGCTGAGCGGGAGCTGGAAGGCCAGCAGGAGAAAAACGTGGTGATGTATTGCACCGGCGGCATCCGCTGCGAAAAGGCAAGCGCCTATTTTAAGCACAAAGGCTATAAAAACGTCTTTCAGCTGGAAGGCGGCATCATCAAATACGCCCACGAAGTGCAGGAAAAAGGCCTGCCCAACAAGTTTCGGGGGAAAAACTTTGTGTTCGACGAGCGGCTGGGCGAGCGTGTCGGCCACGAGGTGATCAGTCACTGCCATCAGTGTGGCGCGCCGTGCGATACGCACACCAACTGCGACAACACCGCCTGCAACCTACTGTTTATCCAGTGCGAGGCCTGTGCGGCCCAGTACGAAGGTTGTTGCTCCGATACCTGCCAGGAGGTGACGCACCTGCCCGAAGAAGAGCAGCAGAAAATCCGCCAGCAGCAACCCGCCAAAACGCGGTTCAGCAAGGGACGCCTCACGGCCCGCCCGACGGTAGGCGACCAGTAAACCGACTCCAATCTGGCGTGCAGACAGTACGCGCAACCTCCTTACCACCACCTGCGGCACCGCGGCTGGTGGTTTTTTGTTATGGAAGAAACTAAAATGTTTTCGCCACGTTTATCATCTCCCGTATCGGCACGGAAAATGCTTAATTCTTACGCAGATACGTTCTTGTATGAACTTGTGTGCTCGTAACCAACTGAAAATCACACTTTAGCGCGAGGGAACTCCCGCACGGGGCCGAAGGAGCACTTCGCCCGTACCCGAGTCCACGCCAAACCATTTTGCTATGATTCTATCGGGAAAAGAAATTAAGAAGAAGCTGGGAAAGGAGATCCACATTGCTCCCTTCAACGAAGCGCAACTCAATCCCAACAGCTATAACCTGCGGCTGCACCAGGAGCTGCTGGTCTACGAAAATCAGGTGCTCGACATGAAGGAGCCCAATCCGTACCGGCGCATTCAGATTCCGGAAGAGGGGCTGGTGCTGCAACCCGGCGAATTGTACCTCGGTCGGACGATCGAAACCACCCGGGCCGATTGTTACGTCCCGATGCTGGAAGGCCGCTCGTCGGTCGGTCGGCTGGGCATTTTCATTCACATCACGGCGGGCCTGGGCCACGTCGGCGCCAATGGCTACTGGACGCTGGAAATTGCCTGCATCAAGCCCGTGCGGATTTACGCCGGTGTCGAAATCTGCCAAATCTATTTTTCGGAACTGCAAGGGGCCTACACGGCCTACAACAGCAAAAAATACCACAACAACAACGGCGTGCAGCCGAGCCTGATGTACACGGAGTTTGCGCCGAAGGTGGAGCACTCCTGATCGCCGAAAGTTTAAGGAATCCAACTCCCTTTCTGCCTCACCACGCTGTGGGGTAGAAGGGGAGTTGTTGCTTAAGCACCCTTACTCTTTGGCAGGCGAGGCTTGACTCACCGGGACTTCTTCATAATCGGCTTTCGGGCTGCCGCAAACGGGACATTGGTACGTGTCGGGTACGTCGGCGAACGGCGTTTCGGGCGCGATGTGGTTCAGCGCATCGCCGTACGCCTCGTCGTAGATGTTGAGGCAATGGCGACAGCGGAAGCGCTTGTTGAGCGATTTTTGCGCTGTGGGGGCTTTTTCTGCCCCTTTTTTGTGCGCGTCGAGCTGGTCATAATACTGCTTGCTGAGTTCGATGAGCAGCGAAGGCACAATCTCTTTCGACACGCGGCGCGCGTAGGTAAAGTACTCGAACGTATTGGGGTTGAAGTCTCGCGCGTACAGCACGTTGAACGCGTCGGGATCGTCGGGTGTCGCTTTGGGATTTTTCTCGATCACCACCGAGGTAAAAAGAATTTTGTGTGCCTGCGTTTTGACCGTGAATGTCAGCCCGTACGTGCTGATGTCCTGCTGGTCGAGCATCCGCACGAAGTATTTTTTCAGTTCGAGCGCTTCCTGGTTAAGCACCGGCAAATGCCAGTTCAGTTCCAGGGACGAGTGGCGTACGTTGATGCCGTTTTTCCCCAGCAGTTTCTCCCAGATCACCCGGTCTTTTTCGGCAATGCCCTTGACAATGAACGACTTCCAGGGCGTCAGGCTGAGCTTTCCCACGTTGGTTTCCAGGCATAAATCGCACAGCGCCCGCATAAAATCGACATAAAAGCAGTTGTTCCGCCAGTACAGGCCCAGCCAGTACTTGCCTTCCTGCGTGCGGTTCATGCCCTCGTAATAGGGGAACGTCGGCTCCGGAAACGTAAGCGGCGCCTGAATCTCGCGGGTGTTGAACGTCACCTGCTCCTGCACCCGACGGTAAATTTCCGGGGCGGTAAGCGTCCGGCTGCGCGGGTTGAGTTGCTCAATGGCCCGGGCCACTTTCGCCAGGTCGAAGCCGTAGATCAGGTCCGGGGCGCACCACGGAAGCGGATCGAGTTCCGAGTAGCGGATGTAGAGGTACCAGTAGTTGTCGAACTGCGAGGCAATGAAGTTGATGTTGCCGGTAAACAGCGGCACCATGCTCTGCATCGGGTCCACCAGGTTGATTTTCTCCTGGGGCTGGTAGTCGAACGTGTCGAGCACGTAATGGTAGATGTGCGACGCCAGCCACTTGGTGGAAGGCATCACGTCGAGCGAGACGTACGAGCTGACGATGTTCTGGTTGACTTTCTGGTTGAGTTCGTATTCCAGGGGTAGGTCGCGCAGGGCGTCGATTACGCCTTCGGCTTCCGGGTCGGGTACCGGAAAAAGGATGTCCTGCCGCGAACCGAGGTGGAAATAATCGAACCCGAGGTGCTGGGCCACTTCCAGAATTTTGCGGAAATCGCCGGGCGAAAGAATGCCTCCCTTTACGAACACGCGCACCAGTTGCTCACTAGTAGTCATACCCGTAAGGTAGATATTTTCTGTCTGAACCATCATTAGGCGGTAACGGGCGCTTCGGCCGGAATCCGGGAAGCGAGTTGAGTGTCGAGAATACTTTTGACTTCGGGCTTGCAACTGCCGCAGCCTAGCCCGGCCCCGGTCTGCTGGCACAGGCTTCGGAATTCGGTACACCCTGCCGCCACGGCCGCTTCGAGGTTGCCCCTGCCGACGTTGCCACACGAGCAGACCAGTTTGCCCAGCACGGGACGGCTTTCGCCCCCGCCGCGCAGCAGTTTGTTGCGTTTTTCGGCCAGCTCGGTCTGTTGTTCAATCAGCGCCTTGAACTCCGCAAACTCGGCTTTGTCGCCCATCAGAATGGCCCCGACCAGCCGGTCGTCGCGGATGATGCACTTCTTGTAATATCCCTGCGAGCGATCCAGCATCACGATTTCTTCATACGCTTCCCGGTCGCGGTGCGGAATTTCGGGTAGCCCGACGGAGCACAGATCGAGGTTGGAAAACTTGAGGATGTTCATGGGCACGGACCCTTCGTAGAGGCTCAGCAGATCGCCGGCCAGGAAACGAGCCGCGTTGTCGGCCATCTGTTCGGCGGCGGCCGTAGTGCCGTTCAGTTGCTCGCGGTGCTCGGCCAGCTCGCCCAGGGCAAAAATGTGCGGGTCGCTGGTCTGGAGGTAGTCGTTGACCTTCACGCCCCGTCCGCAGGCAAGGGCCGCGCCCTGCGCCAGTTCGATGTTCGGGCGGGTGCCGATGGCGTACACCACGGCGTCGCATTCCAGCTGCTTGCCGCTTTTCAGACGCGTGTGGATCGGCCGGCCCACGCCCTGAGTTTCCACCAGTTGGACCTGGTCGTCCACCAACACGCGGACGCCCATGGATTCTACTTTTTCGCGCAGCAGCGTGCTGGCCATTGTGTCGAGCTGCCGTTCCATCAGGCGCGACGAAAGCTGCACGATGGTGACGTCGGCCTCGATTTCGGTCAGCGATGCGGCCAGTTCCAGCCCCAGCAGTCCCCCGCCCACAATCAGCACCCGCCCCTTGTCGGGCAGGTAAGCCTTCAGGCGGTCGGCGTTGTCGCGGTTGCGCATGGTGAACAGGCCGGGGAGGTGCATCGGGACATCGGGCGGCACAAAAGCGCGGCTGCCGGTGGCCAGAATCAACTGGTCGTAGGCATGTTCTTTCCCGTACGAGTCGGTAACGGTTTTGCGGTCGCGGTTCACCCGCACAATCGGATTGGCTACGTGCAGCGTGGCGTTCAGGGCTTCAAATTCGTCCTGGGTCTTGAACTTCAGCAGATCTTCCCATTGCAGGTGGCTGTTGACGTAGTCGGGGAGGAGCACCCGGTTGTAGAACGGATGTTCTTCTTTCGAAAAAACGTGCAGTTCGTCTTCCTGATTCAGTTCGCGGTAGGTGTGCAGGAAACGGTACGCCGCCGCACCCGCCCCAACGATGACGATCTTCTGGCGGGGCTGCCGGTAGCGCTCCACCTCGACGGCCGAAAACTTGAAGTCGGGCTCTTTCGAAACCGGATCGACCACGTTGTTTGTCAGGTTGTTGGCACGGCCAAAGTCTCGGTTCAGAATCTTGCCCCAGTGCATGGGAAGAAATACGACGCCCCGCTTGATGTCGCCGCTGATGTGCGCATGGACCCGTACCTCGCCGCGCAGGTTGCGGACCACAACCGTGTCCCCATGCTGGATGTCGCGTTGGCGGGCGTCGTCCGGATGAATCTCCAGGAATGGCGTCGGGCGATGTTGGCCCAGCTTGCGGACTTTGCCCGTGCGGGTCATCGTGTGCCACTGGTCACGGACGCGGCCGGTGGTCAGCACCAGCGGAAAGTCGGGCGAGACGTGTTCGGAAGCATTTTGGGCTCCGCTGGGCAAAATCTGAGCGCGTTGGTTCGGCGTATAAAACTGGCGATCTGTAAACAGCCGGGGCGTGCCGCCGTGGCCGGGCGAGGGAACCGGCCATTGAACCGATCCTTGCGTTTTCAGCACATCGTAGCTCAGGCCCGAAATGTCGATGTTGGTGCCTTGGGTCAGGGCACAGTGCTCGGCGTACACGGCCGCCTGATCGGGAAAGTCGAAGCCCGAGTAGCCCATTTTCCGGGCAAAGCGGCAGAAAATCTCCGCATCGGGCAGGGCTTCGCCGGGCGCCTCGACCACCTTGGGCAGGTAGGTGATGCGCCGCTCCGAGTTGGTCATGGTGCCTTCTTTCTCCAGCCAGCCGGCAGCGGGCAGCACCAGGTCGGCGTATTTGGCCGTGTCGGAACGGTTCGAAATGTCCTGCACCACCACAAAGCGGGCATTTTTCAGCGCTTCGTCGGCCAGGCGGGCGTCGGGAAGGCTGACCAGCGGATTGGTACAGACGATCCAGACGGCCTTCATCCGTCCGTCGCGCAGGGCATCGAACATTTGCGTGGCCGTCAGGCCGGGTTTCTCCGAAATCTTCTCAACGCCCCAGAAGCGCGCCACTTCGTCGCGGTGCGCCGGGTTCAACAGGTTGCGGTGCGCTGCCAGCAGGCTCGACATGCCCCCGACTTCGCGTCCGCCCATCGCGTTGGGCTGGCCGGTTAGCGAGAACGGCCCGGAGCCGGGCTTGCCGATGTGGCCCGTAATCAGGTTGAGGTTCAGGAGGGCCAGGTTTTTGTTCACACCCTGCGCACTCTGGTTTAGGCCCATGGCCCACATGGTGATGAATCCTTTCGATTCGGCAATGTAGCGGGCCGCTAGGCGGATGTCTTCGACGGGCACGTCGCAGTGCGCAGCGGCTTCTTCCAGCGTGGTCTGCATCACTTCGTCGCGGTACGTCTCGAACCCGTCGGTGTGGTGCTGGATGAAGTGGAGGTCGATGTCGCCGTTCTCGATCAGCGCCCGGCCGATCGCCTGGTACACGATCGTGTCGGTACCCGGCCGGATTTGCAGGTGCAGGTCGGCCATCTGGCAGGTTTGCGTCCGGCGCGGATCGACCACGATCATTTTCATAGCCGGATGCTGTTCTTTCCGTTGCTCAATGCGGCGGAACAAAATGGGGTGGCACCACGCCGGATTCGCGCCCGCAATGAAGAAGCAATCGGCCAGTTCGATGTCCTCATAGCTGATCGGTACCGAATCTTCACCCAGCGCTTTGACGTAGCCCGCCACGGCCGAGCTCATGCAGAGCCGCGAGTTGGTGTCGATGTTGTTGGTGCCCAGAAACCCTTTCGTCAGTTTATTGACCAGGTAATACTCTTCCGTCAGGCATTGCCCCGACACGTAGAAACCAACCGAGTCGGGGCCGTACTGCCGGATCAGGGACTTGAACACCGCCGCCGCCCGGGTCAGGGCCGTGTCCCAGCTGACCCGCTCGAGCGGGTGCTGACGGCTGGCGCGCAGTTGCGGATAAAGCATCCGGTCTTGCTGATCTGACACGACGTAGTGCAGGTTCATCCCTTTGGAGCAAAGCATGCCCCGGTTTACGGGATGGTCCGGATCGCCCTTGACGTGCAGTTTGCCCCGGGCATCCTGTTGTACCAGAATACCACAACCTACGCCACAGTAGGAGCAGGTAGAACGATGGGTGTGAGTCGAATGAGGTACGGCCATGAGAACAAGCGGGTAGAGGTAAACGTCCGCGTGGAAGCAGACGCGTGGATCACGCGTTAAGAAGCCGGACAGAACGCGTGCGCTCCGTCCGGCTGGAAACTGATCAAATTAGGCAGCGAGGGTCGCCTCGACGGGCTTCTGTTCGGCCAGGAGGGCGTCCATTTCTTCGCGGGCCCGTGCTTCGTCTTCTTTCGAGAAGCGCACCAGCAAGGTGAACAGGGAGGTGACCGCTACGCAGATGCCCAGAATGGTCAGGGCTTCCGGGTACGACAGGCTCTCGGACTTGAACAGAAAACCTGCGGCCACCGCGCCGGCGTTGCCACCTGCCCCTACGATGCCGGAAATGGCTCCCAGGGCTTTGCGGTTTACGAACGGCACCACCGAATACGTAGCGCCTTCCGACATCTGCACGAACAGGCTGAAGACGATCATGGAGATGATGGCGATGGGCAGCACCGTCATTTTCGAGAACAGGATCAGGGCCAGACCTTCGATCAGGATCACGACTCCCAGAAAGCCCACGCGCCCTTTCAGACCCCATTTGATGCCGGCTTTGTCGCCGAAGACGCCGCCCAGCGAGCGGGCAAACAGGTTCATCAGTCCGAACAACCCGGCGATCAGACCGGCGGTTTTTACGTCCAGGTTAAAGTAGTCGTGGTAGTAGATGGCCGCTACGTTGTTGATCGTCAGTTCCACGCCGAAGCAGGCTCCGTAGACCAGAAATAGCGCCCACACGCGGTAGTCCGAGGCGGCTTTCAGGAAGCTGCTGCCGCTGTTTTTGCTTTTCAGGGCAAACTCAGGATCGTTCCGCTTCAGGTCGGCCACGTTGCCCTGCGGCAGGTCGGTCGTAAAGCGATAGTACAGGAAAGCACACACGAGCAACGCCACCCCGGGCACCACCATCGCCAGCCGCCAGGCCGTGGTGTCGATGAAGCCCAGGCCGACGAAACCGGCGAAAATCAACGGCATGACCATCTGTGTTACGCCCCCGCCCAGGTTCCCCCAGCCGGCAGTGGTGGCGTTGGCCGTCCCGACCACGTTGGGCGCGAACATCACCGACGTGTGGTACTGCGTGATCACGAACGATGCCCCGATGGCCCCGATGGCCAGGCGAAACAAAAGAAACGTCTCGTAGCTGTTGCTCAGGCCGATCAGAATGACCGGAATGGAACCGAGGGCCAGCAGCCAGGTGTAGGCAATCCGCGGGCCGATCTTGTCGCAGAGCCAGCCGATGGCCAGCCGTGCAAATACCGTAATGGCAACCGACGAGATGATGATGTTACCGATCTGTCCTTTGGTCAGTCCCAGTTCGTCGCGGACCACGGCCATCAGCGGCGCAATACCGAACCAGCCGAAAAAACAGAGGAAGAAGGCGAACCAGCTCAGGTGAAAGGCGCGCATCTGCGGCGTTTTCAGGCTGAAAAGGTTGATGGAAGTGGCTTTGGAAGACGATTTCATAGCCTTGACAAGGTTAAGGTTAGACAATTGGATTCGTAAAGGGATGCGTGATTAGTGGGCTGAACTGAACAGCGTGGGTTTGATGGTGAACATGAGCCACGCCCACTGGTTGCCGCCTGCGCTGGTGGTGCCTTTGAGGGCGTCCATCGAAGCCGAGGAGAAGAGTTGGGAATAGCCGCCTTGCAGGGACACGCCCTCGGTCAGGGCCAGGTTGAACACTAGGTCGATTTCTTGTCCGAGCGAGCTGGAGAGTTCTTCCAGCGAGCCGTCGCCCGCCGGGCGGGTAACGGTGGCCGCCGCGTTGAACTGATGCAGTTGCCCCAACAGCACGGCCTTTTTGCCCAGCTTGAATTTGGTCTTGACGTAGAAGTCGGCCAGTCCTTTGTTCTGGTGTCCGTTGCCTACGTAGAAGTAGTCCATAAAGCCGTAAAACTTGTGGTTTGTGCCGTAGAGCGGGTTAAACGCGCGGTCTTTCGTGTCGGTGGCGTCCGTACCCGAGAGGTAGTCGACCCCGACGGTGAGGGGCGTAAGGGCCGTTTTGAACGTCGCGTCGAAGGCCGCCAGGTAGGCACTGATGGTCTGGCCACCCGCGTTTTTACCACCCTGGTAATAGAGCTCGCCCGTCAAATTGAGGCCCCCCAGTTTGCGCTCGGCGTAGAGGCCGTAGGTCTGCCGGAAGTTTACGCCCGACGTATCGAGGGTCTGACGGCCGTCGTTGTGAACCAGGAGCGATGCTTTCATCACGTCGTTTTCCTGGTGCAGCCAGAGGTACTGCATGGTTTTGTAGTTGCCACCGGCACGGGCGTTGGCCAGATCGTAGTAAGTACCCGATAGCTTGCCGGGCTCAAACGCTACCGACTGGTTGTAGGCCGCCCCGAAGTGGGCCTGAAAGCCCGAAGGCGCTTTGTAGAGGAACAGGGCGGCATCGTGACTGCGACCCTGTTGCGCCCAGTCGAGGTCGCCCAGAAAGCGGGCGTTGTCGTAGTCGAGGGCCTGCCGTCCGGCGCGTACCGAAAACTGCGGTGTGAAGAAGTACTCGCCCCAGGCTTCGTAGACGTTGAACAGCGCCGGGTCGTCGTTTTTGTAAATCTGGTTGGCCCCACCCCAGATGCGGACGTCTTGCAGGGTAAGGCGGAAAGCCATTTTCTCGGCTTTGTAGCCGGCGTACAGGCGGGAGCGCTGCTCTACGAAAAAAGCCGGATCGGTCGCCAGCGTGTTCGGGGATTTAAAGCCGTTGCGGAATTCGGCCCGGGGGCGAACTTCCCCCTGTAGCGTGAACTGCGCGAAGGTCTCTGTGGTACCTGCAAAAGACAGTACGGAGAGGAGGAGCACGCGTAAGTAGTACTGTTTCATGTCCGTAAGGAGAGTTAAGAAGTGGAGAGCGTTAGAATGAGAAGATCTACGTAAGTGGGTGGGAAGCCTTACGCAACAAAGGTAAGAAAAGAAATTTAATTACGTATTAATACGTAAAATATTTTCAGTAATCTTTTTGCGCATCGGAAAGGGTACGTAGGTGAGGGAGAAGCTGTTATCCGCTTTTTTGCCACAAGAGCGTAGCGAAAAGGAAGCTATGGCGGAGAGAAGGCAAAAAAATAACCCGGCCGTTCGCTGAGAACCGCCGGGTCGGGTGAGTGAGGAAATTACGTAGTAGGTACGTCAGGCGTGCAGGGCTTGTTGCAGACTGGGCTCTTCTTCGATCTTCTTTAACAGTTCTACAACGTTGCTGACTTCCAGCTTTTTCATGATGTTGAAGCGGTGCGTTTCGATGGTGCGGACGCTCTTGCCAAACTGCGCGGCAATTTCCTTGTTGGGCAACCCTTCCGTGATCAGCCGCAAAATTTCGCGTTCGCGTTTCGTCAGCGTATAGTCGTTGCCGCTCGGCGTGCTCTCGGTGTGTGACGACGGTGCGGTGTCGGCCGCGGCCGGACCGTCCTGCCGGTGATTCAGGTAGCGGTTCACAAACACCCGCGAAATGTCGCCGCTGAAATACTTGCCTCCGCTGTGGACCGTCCGGACCGCCTTGAGGAACTCTTCGCGGCTGGAGCCCTTTAGCAGGTAGCCGTGGGCGCCGTTGTCGACCGATTGCAGAATGTACTCGTCGTCGTCGTGCATCGAAAGGACCAGCACCCGCGTGCGGGGTGAGTATTCCGGCAGGCGGCGGGTCGCCTCCAAGCCGTTCAGTTCCGGCATCCTGATGTCGACAATCAGAAGGTCGGGCCGGTAGTCGCGGGCCATTTCCAGCGCCTGCTGTCCGTTGGCCGCTTCGGCCACTACTTTGATGTCGCCTTCGCTTTCCAGCAGCGAGCGGATGCCCGTTCGTACGAGGCTGTGGTCGTCGGCTAAAATGACATTAATAGGATTCATATACTTTGTTGTGGTGGATGGGAATGTGGATGTTGATGCGCGTGCCCTGCCCCGGCGTCGAGTTGATGTCGAGCTGGGCGTTGATGAACAGCGCGCGTTCCTGCATGTTGAAAATACCTTGTCCGGTGCCGTTGTCGTGAATCTCCCGGATCGACTGTTGCGGATCGAACCCCACGCCATTGTCGCTGATCGTGACGTTCAGCACGTCGAAGTTGTGGCTGAACTCCACCCGAATCTCGTCGGCTTGTGCGTACTTAATCGCGTTGTTCACCGCCTCCTGAATCATCCGGTACAAATTGGTCTCCACGCTCTTTTCTAAACGATTCAGAAAGCCGGTCTTGTTCTCGAACACGATGTTTTTATCGGAAAGACGGCTCATTTCCGCACAGTATTTCTTCGTAACCGGCACAATGCCGTAATCGCTGAGCGAACTGGGCGTCAGGTTGAACGAAATGCGCCGGATTTCTTGGAGGACCTGATTCATGATGTGCTTCACTTCCTGGACGTTATGCGGCAGGTAGCGGCTCTTTTGAGGATCTTCCAGGGTCTCGACCCGGTAGCGCAGGGCGGTCAGCAGTTGGCCGATGCCGTCGTGGAGGTCGCGGGCCAGCCGTCGCCGTTCCTCTTCTTGCCCTTCCAGAATCAGAATGGAGCGGAAGCGTTGTTCCTTCAATTTCTTTTCGATGCGCTCGCGCGTAATTTCCTGCGACCGCGCCCGGGCCTCTTTCTCGTCGGTACGGTTGGTGCCGACCAGCAGCAGTTGCTGCGTCTGGCCGTTGCGGTGCAACAGCGGCACTACGTAGAGGTCGAGCCAGACAAAATCGCCGCTTTCGGACGTCACCTGCACTTCGCCCGTCCAGGGATCGCCCACGCTGCTGAGCTGGCGGATGCGGTGCACATTTTCCGGGGCGTACCCTTCTTCGGTCAGCCAGTCGAACAGGTTGCGGTGCCGTTCGCGGATGTCGCCTTCCATCAGGTGCCGGAACGGCTCCGTCACGTCCGTAAAATCTCCTTGCAAGTCGGTGTGGGCCAGCGGAATGGGTTGCGCCGAGGCGGTGTTGACTTCGGCCAGTTCCTGATACGACTGTTCGAGCGAGTTGTGCAGCACGCCGATCTGGTGTGCCATGTCATGCGCCAGCTTTTCCGACTGAATCAAGTCTTTGATGGTGTTGCGGATCTGCCGGGCGGTAGGCCGGAAAATGAACAGCAGTTCGAAGAGAATGATCGTCAGCGAGATGGCCAGGAAGATGATTTCCAGACGCTTCAGCAGTAGCACCTTGGCGCGGGCTTCCTCGTCGTACTGGAATACGATGGCGTCCATGCTGTCCAGAAAGCCCGATTCGTGCTGTAGGATGGCGTCGACGTAAGGGCGCAATTGCGTCGCCGGGGCATTCGGGTCATCACGTAGAAGCGTCAGGAGCTGGGTAGCATTACGCACCATGGCGTCGTAGTCGGGGGCCAGGGTGGCGAACATCTCCCGGATTACCGCACTGTTTTCGCCCGTCACGTCGAGGCTGGCATCTCCTGCCAACAGACCGTTGTGCGATTGCGTCCACAGGTCGAGCGATTGGGCCAGTTCCGTTTGCAGTGCTTCGCGCGGGGGTGTGGGCGGCGGCGTGATCAGTTGCAGTGCCACTTTGCTGATGCGCTGGCTCAGCATGCGCTGGCGCCCGGCCAGGTTAATCACCCGAGAGTCGTGGGTCTGGCCCGTCAGGTATTGCTGCACGTACAACTGGCTGATGACGATGATGCCGGCGATGCCGGACAGCGCCAGGATGTACATCAAGCCAATCCGCTCGAAATGGTTTTTTTTTCGGGTTGAAGTGGCCATTTCGCCTTTTATAAGTAGCCGGCAAAGCTACGTAAAAATAGAATGGGGAAGCGAAAAGACAGATCGGGAGGTGAGGGGCGTATACGAAAAAAGGAAGGACGCAACCCTTTGGGGCGCAGCTCCTTCCTTACTAACAACAATGGATTAGTCTCGAAAGCCCACGTATACGTAATTGTCCTCAATTTTGACCGGATACGTGGCCAGTGCACACTGCGACCCGTTCAGGTTCTCGCCCGATTTCAGCGAGAAGGTATTCTTATGAAAGGGGCAGGCCACCTTGGGTTCCGCGCCGGCCGTGCCGATCATCCCGCGGGCCAGTACCATCTCGCGCTTGTGCGGACAGAGGTTCTGCGTGGCGTACCATTCCTGGCGGCGCGTAAAGTTGAAAACGGCGATTTGCAGCCCTTTGTATTTGATGCAGGCGCCTCCGTTTTCCGGAAAAGCCGACACCGGCGCGGCTTTGAACCAGACGGTCACGTCCTCGAGGGCCACAGTTTGGTAGTGTTCGGTCAGGATCATGTCTAATGAGTTTAACGTGGAAGGCTTAATGCTCAGCGGGCTTTTGATAGGGTAAGCGTAACCTTTAAGCTTTTTGCTTACGGATCACCAAGCCCCTTTGGCGGGGATTTTCTGGTCGCGCATCGGTACGTAGGCCAGCGTCGGGTCGGGCTCGTCGGCGTTGACAAAGTGGGTGAACCGGGCGCGCAATTCCGGATTTTCGACGACCTCTTTCCATTCGCACTTGTAAACTTCCAGCGTCTGGGCCATCATCCGTTCCAGCTCCTCGCCAATGCCGAGGCAGTCGTTTACCACCACGTCGCGCAGGTACTCCAGGCCGCCGTCCAGTTTGTTGAGCCAGGTGGCGGTGCGCATCAGCGGTTCGGCCGTTTTGATGTAGAACATCAGGAAACGGTCGATGTACCGGATGCACGTTTCCTTGTCGACGTCGCGGGCCAGGATCTGCGCGTGTTGCGGTTTGGCGCCGCCGTTGCCCCCTACAAACAGGTTCCAGCCCTTTTCGGTGGCGATGATGCCGAAGTCTTTGCTCTGCGCTTCGGCGCACTCGCGGATGCAGCCCGAAACGGCACTTTTCAGCTTGTGGGGCGAGCGCAGCCCTTTGTAACGATTTTCGATTTCGATGGCGAACGACACGGAATCGTGCAGGCCGTAGCGGCACCACGTCGAGCCGACGCAGCTTTTGACCGTCCGCAGGGATTTGCCGTAGGCATGGCCGCTCTCGAATCCGGCGTGAATCAACTCTTCCCAGATGTCGGGCAACTGATCGAGGCGCGCGCCAAACAGGTCGATGCGCTGGCCCCCCGTGATTTTGGTATAGAGGCCGTATTTTTTGGCCACCTGCCCGATCACGATCAGTTTGTCGGGCGTAATCTCCCCGCCGGCAATCCGGGGCACCACCGAGTACGTACCGCCGCGCTGAATGTTGGCCAGGTAGCGATCGTTCGAGTCCTGAATCGTGTCCTGCAACAGGATCGGATCGTTCCAGAGGCTGGCCAGGATCGAAGCTACGGCGGGTTTGCACACCTCGCAGCCGTCGCCTTTGCCGTACTGTGTCAGCAGGTCGTCGTACGAACGAATTTCTTTAATATGGATGAGGTCGAACAGTTCCTGGCGGGTGTAGTCGAGGTGTTCGCAGATCACTTTGCGGACCCGCTTGCCCATCGAGGCGAGGGTGGTGTGGTAGAGGTCGGTCACCATCGGCATGCAGCCGCCGCAGCCGGTGCCCGCTTTCGTGCATTTTTTCAGGTCGCCCACACTTTGGGCGGTGCCGTCTTTCACCGCGCTGCAGAGCATGCCCTTCGTCACGTTTTCGCACGAGCAGACCGTCACGTCATCGGGTAGGTTTTCCACGCCTTGGCTGGCCGAACCTTCGCCGCCGCCGCGGGGGCCGAGCAGCAGATCTTCGGGGTGGGGGGGGAGCGTCGCCCCCGATTTGGCCAGGGCCGATAATTGTCCGTAGGCCCCGGCGTCGCCGACCAGAATGCCACCCAACAGGCGCTTGCCGTCGGCCGACAGGTTCAGGCGCTGGTACAGTCCTTCGCGGGCGTTCTGGAAGATGATGGGCGTGCTGGGTTCGGTTTCGGCAAACGCATCGCCGAACGAGGCGACGTCCACGCCGATTAGCTTCAGCTTGGTCGACAGGTCGGTGCTTTGGAACGGTTTCGATTCGCCCAGCAGATGATCTACCACCGTTTCGGCCATGGCGTAGCCGGGGGCCACCAAACCGTAGATCATGCCTTCGTGCAGGGCCACTTCGCCGATGGCGTAGATGTGGGAATCGGAGGTGCGCATGTGGTCGTCGACCACCACACCGCCGCGCGGGCCGACTGCCAACCCGAACTGACGGGCCAGCTCGTCGCGCGGTTTGATGCCCGCCGAAATCACCAGCATGTCCACGTCCAGTTGCGTACCGTCGCCGAATACCAGGGCGTCGAGGTGGCCGTTGCCCGTAATTTCTTTGGTTTGCTTGCCGAGGTGAATGTGGATGCCCAGCGCCTCCAGCCGCGATTGCAACGCATCGGAACCGGCCTGGTCCAGTTGCCGGGGCATCAGGCGAGGGGCCAGTTCCACTACGTGCGGCTCCAGTCCCATGTCGAGCACGGCTTTGGCGGCTTCGAGGCCGAGGAGGCCACCGCCCATCACGGCCGCGCGCCGGCAATCTTTCCCGAAAGCGCTGATGGCTTCCAGGTCTTCGATAGTGCGGTACACAAACACCCCTCGCTTCTCGACACCGGGCACCGGCGGGACGAAGGCCGCCGAGCCGGTCGCCAGTACTAAGTAGTCGTACGAAACTTCGGTTCCCCGGTGCGTACGTAGCACGCGTTGCTCCCGATCGATGTGCGTCACCAGTTCGCCGCAGCGCAGGTCCACTTGGTTTTCGGCATACCATTGGGCGGGCGCTAGTGTCAGTTCATCAACACTAGTGCCTGAAAACCAAGCGCTTAATCGTACACGGTCGTAGGCCGGACGGCACTCTTCGCCGAATACGGTAACAGAAAACGCTTCGTGGCTGGCTTTTTTGCGCAATTTTTCGCAGAATTTGTAACCGACCATTCCATTTCCGACGACAACGACTCGTTTCATACAGCAAGAGTTTAGCGTGATAACGAATGCAAAGTAAAGAAATAAAAATGATAACTACGTATTAATACTTAAAAATTAAGCAAATTTTTCTACCTTTGGTTTGTTACGTAAGTAAATGATCCCTCCGATGAAACTCACGCTGGTAGGTGCCGGTCCCGGCGATCCCGAACTGATTACCCTGAAAGGCATTCGCGCGCTCCGGGCGGCGAATGTGGTGCTGTACGACGCCTTGGCTGCGGAAGCGCTCCTCGACTACGCGCCGGCGGAGGCACTACGTATTTTCGTCGGCAAACGGGCGGGAATGCACTCGGCCCAGCAGCGGGAAATCAACGAGATGATCGTCGACTACGCCCGTCGGTACGGACACGTCGTGCGCCTGAAAGGGGGCGATCCGTTCGTGTTCGGGCGGGGGCAGGAAGAAAAAGACTACGCCGAACTGCACGGCCTGACGGTGGAAGTCGTACCCGGCATCAGCAGCGCGCTGGCCGTTCCCGCACTGCACGGCATTCCGCTGACCGAACGCGGCCTCGCGCGGAGTTTCTGGGTGGTTACCGGCACCACGCGCCAGGGTTCCCTCGCCGACGATCTGGTTCACGCCGCGCGTTCGTCGGCAACGGTCGTCATCCTGATGGGCATGAAGCAACTGCCGCTCATCACCCGCGAATTCAAGCGCCACCGCGGGCCGCACGAACCCGTCGCCATCATCCAGAACGGCAGCCGCCCCGATATGAAAATGGGGGTGGGCAACGTCAGCACCATCGAAGGCATTGTGACGCGGGAGGGACTGGACTCACCGGCCATCATCATCGTCGGCCCGGTCGTGCGCAACACGCAACAGCCTACTCAACAGGCAGTGGAAGAAATCATCCGGCAGTTGCCCACCATCGTTCGCCAGCCCCAACACTAAGTTTTCGTTCGGAGTCAGGAGAGACCAACTCCCGGGAGGCAGAGGTACCAAGCCGAGCGCGGAATCAGGATTTTACCGGCGCATTCATGTACCTTGAGGTGGCTATGGTCTATCCTTTCGTCATCAAAGTACGCCGCCCTCTCAGCGCAGAAACCTTAACCGATGCAGAGGTATTGGATTTGATGCGAATGCGGCTCGTACTCGAAGGGTATCGACTGGCTCAGACCGAACACCGATTGGAAGGAAAAAGAAAATGGGGACGTCGTTACCGGGCGAACACCTTGTTTGCGCTGCCTACCTTGCGCCTTACAGTAACGGTGCAGCGCAAGAAGGGACGGCGGTACTTGCGGCTGGTTAGTAAAAACAACGAAGCCTATTATGCGATCGCTGCCTTCGGCGCAGCAAGTAGTCTTTTGTCTGGAGCCTGGCAGACAGGGCTACTGATGTTCCTGATCGGATTTGGGTGGTCGAGTATCCTGTTTTTTCTGTTCCAGACCCCGCTCCATTACTTCTGGCTACAACGACGAGCCCAAGCGCTGAACGAACACTACAACACGGAGCGACGACGGTATGAGCAAATGATGCAGCTTGAAGAGGAGGCTCGCGTTGAGTGGGGCCCGATTCCCCGGAAAGATGTGGTTCTGTTGGTTCTCCTCCTACTGGGCTTCGGCCTGTTGATATATGGTGCCGTACGCTGGTGGGCATGAGACTTTACCGGCTTTTTTGAAGAAGAAGCATTTTTTTGCGGCTTCTGCATTAAGTTAGTGACATGACCGACACTACCCGACTTGCCCGCACCCTGGAGGCCATCGACGCCGCCAACGCCGCCGATCCGCATCAGGAATCGTTCGAAGGAAAATCTGCCCCGAAAGAGTGGTTGTACGGACGCCGAATGAGCGAAACACTGGCGTTGCTGGAGCCCTCGGCGTCGGAGGCCCTGCAGCTGGCCGTGCGGAGTCAGCACATCCGGCGGTGGGAAGTGCCCCGCGACTCGTACCCGATGGACCGCCCCGGTTACCTGCGTTGGCGGAAAGATTTACAAGATTTTCACAGCGAACAGGCTACAGCCATTCTGGAGGCAGAAGGCTATTCGGCCGAGGAGATCGGGCGGGTGACCGATCTGCTGCACAAGCGGAAGTTCAAGGTCGATCCCGAAGCGCAAACACTGGAAGATGTGGCCTGTCTGGTGTTTCTGCGCTACTACCTGGACGAGTTCATGCGGCAGCATCCCGAAGAAAAGGTCGTCGAGATCATCGCCAAAACCTGGAAGAAAATGTCGGAAAAGGGCCATCAGGCTGCCCTCAAATTGCCCCTCTCCGCAGAAGCGGGTCGTGTGGTGCAGAAGGCGCTGGCGTAACCTACGGGCGTTTGGGTGTAGCCTGCGGATTCGGAAAATGGTCGGTTTCGTCTTCCAGCGGTCGCTTGTGCAGGCACTGAAAATCCTTCTCGATCAAAAGAAAAAGTGCCTCGTCCGTCCCGTTGTCCTGCCGGTGCTGAATCCCTACTTCGTCGGAGTAGGCCCAGGTAGTCGCGTCAGCCTGCGGCAGTTCCACCCGTAGTTCATGATCCTCAAACGCCGCGGTCGGTTCCGCCACGGTGCCCGGCACAAGGGCGTAGGTCAAACGCGTAGGTCCGAACTGCACCGTCTCGCGCACCGTCGCGCCGTTCGCCACCTGATCTACTTCCGATTGCGTCAGCCGGAGCCGAATGCTGTTTCCTTTGATCCGTAATTTCATAAGGTGATTGAACGATTGCGTGGATGAATGATGGAGTGAAATAGCCAGTTCTGGAGGACAGCTTGCTTGGAATGGATGCCGGAGGCAAACTGAAGGTCAGTTTGAGACAGCCAGCAGAAACGTCTATATCGTCCAGTGGGTGTCGATTCTGCGACCTTTCCTCTTCCGGCTTCCCGTCACCGGCCCTCCCGTCCTCCGACTACTGTAATTTAATGTCCTTGCGTTTCTCGGCGTCGGCCAGAGAAATCAGGAAGGCGTATTCCATCGCCGTTTCCCGGTAACGCTCGAAGCGTCCGGACGCGCCGCCGTGGCCCGCACTCATGTTGGTGTGGAGCAGCAGCGGGTTCTGGTCCGTCTTCAGGTCACGCAATTTGGCGACCCACTTGGCCGGCTCCCAGTACTGCACCTGCGAGTCGTGGAGGCCGGTCAGCACCAGCAGGGCGGGGTAGTCCTTCGCGGCTACGTTGTCGTACGGCGAGTAGGAGAGGATGTAGTCGTAATAGGCCTTGTCGTTGGGGTTGCCCCATTCGTCGTATTCGCTGGTGGTGAGCGGAATGCTCTCGTCCAGCATGGTCGTCACCACGTCGACAAACGGCACGTCAGCAATCACGCCTTTGAACAGATCGGGACGCATGTTGACCACCGCGCCCATCAGCAGGCCCCCGGCGCTGCCACCCGCGGCAAAGAGGCGGGTCGAGTCCGCGTAGTTTTCCTGCACCAGAAACTCCCCGCAGTCGATGAAGTCGGTAAACGTGTTTTTCTTATGCAGCAGCTTGCCGTTCTCGTACCAGGCGCGGCCCATCTCATCGCCGCCCCGGATGTGGGCGATGGCGTAGACAAAGCCGCGGTCCAGCAGGCTGAGGCGCGAGGAACTGAACGAGTCAGACAGGCCGTAGCCGTAGGAACCGTAGCCGTAGAGCAGCAGCGGCGACGAGCCGTCGAGCGGTGTGCCTTTGCGGTAAACAATCGAGACGGGGATGCGCGTGCCGTCGCGCGCGATGGCGAAGCGGCGCTCGGCCTGGTAGTTGTTCGGATCGAAATTGCCCAGCACTTCCTCCTGCTTGCGCAGCAGCCTTTCTTTCGTCTGCATGTGGTAGTCGTAGGTGGAGTTGGGCGTGGTGAGCGACGAGTATTCGTAGCGCAGCCAGTCGGTGTCAAATTCGCGGTTGGTGCCGATGCTCGCCGCGTAGGTCTCTTCCCCGAAATCGAGGTAATGTTCCGCGCTGGTGCGCTGGTTGCGGACACGCAGTTGCGTCAGGCCCTCTTTTTTCTCCTGCAACACCAGCCAGTTGCGAAACACGTCGATCTCTTCGAGCAGCACGTCGGGCCGGTGGGGAATCACTTCTTTCCAGTTTTCTTTCGCCGTCGCGTGGAGCGGCGTTTCCATGAGCCGGAAGTTCTGCGCCTCCAGGTTCGTGCGGATGTAGAAATGGTTCTGGTAATGGTCGGGATAATACTCCAGGCCGCGTTCGCGGGGTTGCATCACCTTGAACGATTCCTGCGGCGTGTCGGCATCGAGGTAGCGAAATTCGGTCGTCAGAGTACTGTGCGAGCCGATCAGCAGGAATTTGTCCGACTTGGTTTTAACGGCGTAGCACGAAAACGTCTCGTCGTCTTCCCGGTAAATTTCTTCTGCCGACTCGCTCGGTTCGCCCAGCCGGTAGCGGATGACGCGATCGGCGCGCAGGGTCGTGCTGTCTTTGCCGGTGCAGAACACCGTCTGGCTGTCGTTGGCCCAGGCGATGCTCCCTGTGGTGTTGGGCAGCGCGTAGGGCAGCGTTTCGCCCGTATTCAGGTTTTTGAAGTGGATCGTGTAGCGGCGGCGGCTGACCGTATCGACGCCATACGCCAGCGTCAGGTTATCGGGACTGACCCGCAGGCCGACCACCTGATAATAATCGTGTCCCTGGGCCAGGTCGTTGACGTTCAGCAGAATTTCTTCTTCGGCGTCTTCGCTTTTCTTCCGGCAGAAAATCGGGTACTCGCGGCCCTCTTCGTACCGCGAATAGTAAAGGTAGCCGTGATCGGGATAAGGCACCGAGGCATCGTTCTGTTTGATACGCCCGACCATCTCCTCGTACAGTTCTTCCTGCATTTCCTCCGTATCCTTCAGCATCTCTTTCGTGTAGGCGTTTTCCGCCTCCAGGTACTGCACCACCTTCGGGTTTTCGCGCTGGTTGAGCCAGTAGTAGGGATCGTGGCGCGTATGGCCATGAATGGTGAGCGCCGTATCGACCTTCTCGGCCCGGGGGGGCGTCAGGGTCTGCGCGGTGCCTTTGTCAGGAGAATCAGAACAGGCAGAAGTGAGCATGAGGGTGGCGTAGAAAAGACCAACGGAGCGATGCGACATGCGATTGGGATTTTACCAAGCCGTAAAGGAAACGCAAACCGCCGATAATTCAAATGATCTTTTCTAAACAATTATCACCTCATTTGCCAGAAAGCGGGAAGATCTGTAACCATGGTTTCGGATGGAGGGGCGCACCCCGAGGGGTATAGGCTCACCCGCAGACGCCGGATCGCTCAACGGTGGCCGATCACGGCGCTCTGCCAACGGCCGTAGCGTTAGGGTTAATGGTGTTACTCGTTCAGTTCGTACCATTCGATGTCGGTGAGGGGCGCGCGGCGTCCGCCCTCCTGTGGTGCGTAGTGCGTCGCCAGATAGTCGAGGATGGCGTCTTCGTTCGGGCCGAGGTCCCACAGCCCCTGCGTCCGCTGCATCCAGCGGATCATCTGCAACCAGCCTTCCCGCGACGCCCGGTTTTGCGCCACCAACTGCCCCCCGTGGCAGGCAGTACAGGTCGCCTTGACCAGCGGATAATGCTCGGCGACGACCAGGCCCGTCGCCGTGTCGATGGGCAGGGCGGCCGTGGAATCGAGGGCAGAAGTCACGGGTGTGTCGGTGGCGAGCGAATCGGCCGGGGGCGTGGTGGAATCGGGCGAGCCGTAGTCCGGCAGGTAAAGTAGGGCGATGCCCACCACGAGGACCAGCAGCACCAGTAGCAAAAACGGAAACGGACGGCGGGGGCGCGGACGAATCATACTTTTTTAACGGCGATGCGGTGACAGGCGTTGTTGACGTAGCCGCCGGGATTCCAGGCCGGCACCACCATCGGTTGCATCACGCCCTGGTCGTCGGTGGCGCGGGCCCACACTTCGTAATAGCCCGGTTGCGGGAAGCGAATCGTGGTGTTCCACTGCTGCCACGCCAGCCGGTTCGGTGGGGATTGCAGCGTGCAGGGCTGCCAGGTGGCCCCGTAGTCGATCGAAGTGTGCATCGCTTGTACGCGGTGGTCGCCCGCCCACGCATGCCCGCGAACCGCCAGTGTCTGGTTTTCTGAGAGCATCGCACCCGTTTTCGGATAGGTGATGAGTGATTTCACCGGCATCGATTCGATAATCTTCAGGTCTTCGTCCGGAACGTCGGTGCCCGGCGCGACCGGATGGGCCGGTACACGGTACGAGGTGCCGGTCATCTTCTGTCCGTCGTGTACTTGGTTGCGCACCGCAATGCGGTAGAGCCATTTGCCCGACACCGAGCCGGGCCAGCCGCCGATCACCAGCCGCAGCGGGTAGCCGTGCACCAGCGGAATGTCCTGCCCGTTCATCTGCCAGGCCAGCAGCGTCTCGTCTTCCAGCGCCTTGTGCATCGGCACGCCCCGCGAAATCACCTCCTTGTTCGGATCGCCGCTCAGGTGGACGTCGCGCCCGTAGTAGCCGATGTAGACCGCATCCTGCCCGAAGCCGACCTCGCGGAGCACGTCCTTCAGCCGCACGCCCGTCCATGCCGCGCAACTCACCGCGCCCACCTGCCACTGGTTGCCGTGCCCCGGCGGATTGTATTCGTAGCGTCCGTTGCCGCCGCATTCGATCGTGAGGCGGTAGGTATGGTGGGCAAACCGTTTTTTCAGGTCTTCCAGCGAAAACGTTTTGGGGTTCGGGACCGATTCGCCGTCGATGGTCAGCGTCCACGCGTCGACGTTGGCGATCTGCGGCGTCAGGCCGTTGTTGCGCACAAACATCCGGTCGGCGGGCGTCACGGCGTCGTCGAGCAGATGTGCCGGCGTCTCCACGTTCCAGGGCCGGTCGCTCAGCACCCTCATCTCCGGCACCTTGCTTTTCAGGTCAAACGGATCGGAGGCCGCCAGGGCCAGCGGCAGGTGAAACTTCGGAAGCGATTCTGCAAAGGCCAATTCGGTGCCCAGGGCGGTGGCCAGCGTCGCCAGCATACTTTTTTTCAGAAAGCCGCGCCGGTCCCACAAGTCGAGTTGCTGCATAGCAAAAAAGATAGGTTGCAGCAGGCAAATTACAAAAAGCGTTCAGGTTGCAGACGAAGCGCAACAAACTCAGCAAATGGTAGAAGGCATTAGCCCTATGAGCTTCGAAATAGAGACACCGACAGCCATACGCTCAAAAGTCACTTTGGCCCTTTGTCGGGAGAAAGAAACTCAGGTGGAACAAAAAGCCGGAAACGCTCTCCTCACGTGTTGTCAGAATTCCCAGCGGAGAAAAGGCCCATAATGATCCTGAAACGCCTTGTGGGGACCGAACCGGTCCAGGTTTGCGCCGATACCAACGATGCAGGGCCCTCGTTTGAGTCCCGCCCGGAGGTAAAGGTAGCTACGGTTATGTGCGTTTTCCTGTAGGGTGTGGTTGTAGAAAAACTGCAGCCGCGTGTAGAGTGACCACTGTGGGGCGAGCGCAGGTTTGTATTCGTACAGACCGAACAGCTTCAGGTCGTGGCTCGCGTTGAGGGTATACGAAACTACGGTGACCGCTAAGATCTTGCGGGAAGCGTAGCTGTGCTGAGGCCCCACAATCGGCGCAAACCCCGCATGGGTATTGATGTCGGTACCCGCCATGAGGCCAAATCCTTTGCCGAAAGCATAGCTGAACTGCACAGGAATGATGATGCGCAGGTCCGGGGAGTCAGAAGTGTAGCCGGTCGTATAGGTCGCTACGCTGAAAAAGCCGAATCGGCTGTGGGGTGCAAAGGATTTCTTGACCACCATCTGAAAGTAAAGCTGTTGGGGGCTGAACATCATCTCGACGGGCAGGGGCGGTTCCGGCGCTTGCGCCCGAAGCGTCTGCGGAACGAAACCGAGGAGAAGCAATACAAGCAGGAGAAGCGTCTTGGTTGAATGCACAGGGGGTAGGTTGCCGGTGAACTTTATGGAAAACTTTGTTCCTAAAGTTCGCGACCGGCACGGCGGCAAACGTTGCGCTACCGCAATGTTTGCCGCAATCCCCAGACGTTATAACTCCGTTTTCAGGCGACTCAGCGTATAGGGGGTCACGCCCAGATAAGAAGCAATGACTTTGTTGGAGAGGCGCGATACGATTTTGGGCTGGTAGCGCATGAGCCACCGCAACCGCTCCAGCGCGCTTTCGCCTTGCAAGCCATAGATCCGCTTCTGAGAGGTGATGTAGGCCATTTCCAGCATATCACGGTAGATCAGGTTGAATTGCGGGACGGTGTCGACCAGCTGAAAAAAGTCATCTCTGCCGATAACTAAAACTTCAGACTTTTCGATAGCCTGCAAAAACTCGAACGAAGGCTGTTGCTCGATCAGGCTGGTTAGCGCTGTCCCGAATTTTCCCTCAAAAGTGAAGTAGCGAGTCAGTTCCTGGCCTTCCGGCGTCAGGGTATAGATGCGGATACATCCCTTGGTCACAAAATAATGGTGCCGGCATACGTCACCTGCCGAAAGCAAAACCTCGTTTCTGCGGACTTTCTTCGGTTCGAAGTAAGCACGTATGGTCTCGAATGTCGCCGGGTCCACGTCCGTTTTTTCCTGAAAGTAGCGATGGAGAAGCTCGTGCATAGCCGGGTAAACCAGAAGCGATCAACTGATAGCAGCGTCTTATCGATGTCTTTATGAACGGTATCGGTCTTCCTCACACCATCACCGCGGCCAGGACCCAGACGATCAGGGCGGCGGAGACTCCCAGAATCAAGGTGCCGACGGTCTGAAAGCGGAAGCCGTGCCGCACGGTCATGTTCGACATCTGCGTGAAGATCCAGAAGAAACTGTCGTTGGCGTGAGAAACGACCAGCGCCCCGGCCCCGATGGCCAGCACCACCAGCGCCCGTGCCACGTCGGAATCGTAGCCCAGCGTGGCGAGCAGAGGCGCGACGATGGAGGCCGTCGTGATGATGGACACCGTAGAAGACCCTTGTGCGGACTTGATGCCCGCCGCCAGGATAAACGGCAGCCAGATGCCGAGGCTCATGCCCGACAGCGCCCCGCCGATTACGTCGGCAATGCCGGAGTTTTGCAGCACCCGCCCGAAGGCTCCGCCCGCGCCGGTGATGAGCAGAATCAGGGCCGCGTCCAGCAGGCCCCGGCCGACCCACCCTTGGGGCGAGAGCATTGCTTTCTCCAGCCGCCGGGGAAGCAGAAAGGCCAGCGCCATCCCGATCAGCAGCGCCACGACCGGATCGCCGACGAACAGAAGGACGTCCACGAACGAAGAAGCGCCCAGCGGCTGGGACGGCAGCGCCGCCACGGAACGGCCCACGATGAGCACCAGCGGCACCAGAATCGGCAGGAGAGACTTCAGGGAAGAGGGCGCGTGTTGCAGGCGTTCTCCGATTTCCGCTTCGGTCATGTCAGGATTCGGGTCGATGTAGGTCCGGGCCGCTACGCGCGTGGCGAACAGCCAGCCGCAGCAAAGGGCCACCAGACTCACCGGCAGCGAGAGCAGGATGACGAGCCCCAGGTCGGCTTCCAGAATGCCGGCGGCGGCAATCGGGCCGGGCGTCGGGGGAATGAGTGCGTGGGCCGTCGAAAGGCCGAGCCCCAGCGCGACCGCCGTGCCGGCCAGCGATACTTTTGCCCGGGCCGAGAGGGCCTTGTTGAGGGGGGCCAGGATCACGAAGCCGGAATCGGAGAAAACCGGAATGGCCACCACGTACCCGATCAGGGCCATGGCCGTTGCCACGTGGCGGTGCCCGATGCCGTTCAGGATTTTCTCAGCCAGCCGGAACGCCCCGCCCGAGCGCTCCAGGAACACCCCGATGATGGTTCCGGCGATGATGATCAGGCCGATCTTGCCCAGCGTGTCGCCGAAGCCTTGGTTGATGGCAGCCACTACCTGGTCGGGGGGCATGCCCGACAGCAGGCCGAACAGCAGCGAAGCGCCGATCAGGGCCAGAAACGGATGAAGTTGCAGACGGGTGGTGGTGACGACGATGAACGCGACGCAGAGCAGAAGCAGGAGGAGTAGCACGGGTGGTAGTCGAGGTGGTTGTGCTGCAAAATACAATTTGTTGACCAGTTACCCGCAGACCTTTCGGCTACCCCTCGTTGTCCCGGAACGCCTGGCGGATGCGGCTGTCCGGACTGCCTTTCGCCAAACGGCACTCGGACCCGTTACGACTCGACCACCTGCGGCCGTTGCGCCTGGCGTTGCGGCCAGTGAAAGAACAGCTTGGGATCGAGGTCGGGTTTGGGATAGAAGAGGCTGGCGACGTACCCCACGCCGATCACGATCAGGTGGCTGTAGACGCCGAGCATGTACTTGTGCTGGGTGAAGTTGTACGCCCCGAAATCGAGCAGCAGGTGTTTGTTGGCACCGATCCCGATGCGCGTCGAGGTGAGGAAGGAGTAGGCCGTGAACAGAATGCAGGCGATGATGCCGATCGTGACGCCCGGCAGGTTGGCGCGTCGGCTGAACAGGCCGAGCAGGAAAATACCCGCGATGCCACCCGAAAAGATGGCGTACAGCGTAAACACGATGCCCAGCACGCCCTCGTCGCCCGCCTGCAGGTAGAGCGACGCCACGCCGATGGCTCCCAGCCCGGACAACACGACGATCCACCGCCCGACTTTCAGGTAGTTCTGGTCCTGTTGGTGCGGCCGCAGCCGCTTGTAGTAATCTTCCACGCCCACCGCCGCGAGGCAGTTGAGGTCGGAGTCGAGGCTGGACACCGCCGCGGCGATGAGCGCCGCCAGAATGAGGCCGGTGACGCCGGGGGGCAGTTGGGTGGTGATGAAGTACGGGAACACGGCGTCCGGGCGCATCCCTTCGGGGAGCGGTTGCTGTTGGTAAAACACAAACAGCGCCGTACCGATAAACATGAACAGCGCCCACAGCGGCACGGTCAACAACACGCCCATCAGCGAAGCCCGAATGGCCGACTTATCGGAGCGGGCGGTGAGGTACCGTTGCACTACGGTCTGGTCGGTGCCGTATTTCTGGATCGCGTAGAACACGCCGTTGAGCGCCATCACCCAGAACGTCAGTTGCTTGAAGTCCCAGTCGTACGGTCCGAAGCCCGTCTTGCCGCTTTCCGAGGCGATTTCCCAGACGGCTGCCGGACCGCCCTCCACCGAAAAGAGGATGATCCCGAGGCAGATCAACCCGCCGCCAATCAGCATAAACCCTTGGATCACGTCCAGCCAGATCACCGCCTCGATGCCGCCCATCAGCGTCAGCACGATGATGATGATGCCCAGCACCCAGATGGTGGCAAACGTGTTGGCGCCGGTCATGTTGGCCAGTGCCAGCGCCAGCAGGAAAAAGACGGTGCCCATCTTGGAGAAGTGGGCGAGCACAAACGCCAGCGAGGCGTACAGGCGCGGGAACAAGCCGAAGCGTTTTTCGAAGTATTCGTAGGCGCTCAGTCCGATGACCCGCCGGAACAGCGGCACGATGAACCAGATCATCCCGACCAATATCAGCGGTACCATCAGCCCCTGCACCAACAGAATCCAGTTGTCGGAAAACCCTTCGCCGGGATAGGCTAGAAACGTCACGCTACTGATCAGCGTCGCCAGCAGCGACATCCCGATGGCCCACGACGGCAGCGACCCACTGGCCGCGAAGTAGTCTTTGGTGGACTGTTGCTTCTTCGCGAACCGGGCGCCGATCCAGAGCGAAACGACCAGCGAAAGAAAGATGATGACGTAGTCGAGCCAGTGAAGGGTGGCGTAATGCATGGTGGTAGGTAGGGTAGAGGTGAATTAGTGAATCGGTTTCGGAACGTGCCAGACGGCGTCGGGCCACGCGTAGCTGCCCGGTTTTAGCGTCAGGTAGCGGGCGAGCGGCCCGTCGGCGCGCATGCGGATGACACCGGGAGCCAGTTCGTGCACGGGGTGAAAACGGCGGAGCCCCAGCCGCTGCAACAGCGCTGAGGCGGTCGAGCCGCCTTCCAGAAAAAGCTCCGGGACCGGAACCTGCTGCACGACGTGTGCCAGGGAGCGGGCCATCCGATCCCGCAGGTCGGCGGCCTTGACGGTCACGCCCTCAGTCGTCTGTGGATCAATAGC
Organism: Catalinimonas alkaloidigena; assembly: GCF_900100765.1. Classification (NCBI taxonomy): domain Bacteria; kingdom Pseudomonadati; phylum Bacteroidota; class Cytophagia; order Cytophagales; family Catalimonadaceae; genus Catalinimonas; species Catalinimonas alkaloidigena. The sequence continues at coordinate 79,914 of NZ_FNFO01000011.1, forward strand.
TACGAGTGCGTAGTCGTGCGTGCGCAACAGGCGTACAATCTCGTCGGCCCAGCTTTGGAGCGCTTCGGGGGCATCCGCTTCCTGCCGTACTACGGCGGCGGGCATGTAGCTGACCGGACCGCCGTGTGCCCGTTCCTGCCGTACCCGCTCGCGGCTCTGGTGAAATGTGCTGCCGCAGACGTACAACGCGGGGCGCTGAAACGGCGGGGGTTCGGGGAGGGAAAGAGAGACGGATGGCGAACGGTGTTTCAGTAACGCCGCAAAGAAACCGGACGCCCCGGCGGTCAGGGTATGAGGATCGGCCCGTTGTGCCCAGGTGGTCAGGTCCTGAAGATGTTCGGCCTCGCCGAGGGTAATGCTGGAAGCGGGCAACGGTTCCGTCGGTCGACCAACCTGGACCGGGTGTGTTTCGTGCGTTCCGATCCGGTCCAGCACCCGCGACGACGTAATGGCAAATTCCGGATCGTGGGCAAACGAAGTCTGGTGAAGGGGCGTGCCGTGTAGGAAGTAGTGCCCGTCCCGGATGGTCCGCCCCAGGTGCGGATTGGCAGGCACCAGCAAGGCGCGTTGCAGCCCCAGTACATCCAGGTGCGCAGCCAGCTCGGCTAGCACATGCCCCCGCAACACCGAATCGACCTTCTTGTACATCCAGTGCGGTTGCAAGGCCTGCAGCGCCGCAGTCACGTCCCGCATCCGCTGCACCGCCGCCGCCTGATGCGTCGACCGCGTATCCGTCGCGACGACCAGCAGCTCCGCCTCCGTTGCCGTCGGCACTTCGGTACTGACTTCCACCCGCAAACCGTGCCGCAGGCCCAATCCGCCCAGTTCGGCGGCTCCGGTAAAATCATCCGCAATGACAGCGATCATGGAGACGTGTTAAAGGCTGTTTCTATTCATTGTCATCTCGACCAACGGGAGAGATCTTGTTCTAAAAGGTAGAAGATCTGGCACCGGCCACCCGGCTCCCCGCGCCGCGGCGGCTTCGGTCGAGAGGACATATGTAATGTGACGGCAAGGGAAGACTACCCCTCACGCTTCGCAGTTGTGGTTGCTTCCTGCTGGCGGTGCTTCGTGAGTTGCACGGCGTATTCGATGGCCAGCACCAGCGCATCCGGACTGGCGACGCCCTTTCCGGCAATTTCGAAGGCCGTGCCGTGGTCGACCGACGTACGGATGATCGGCAGGCCCATCGTGATGTTGACGCCCTTGACGCTATCCATCTGCTGCTTTTCGGCGTTCCAGTGGAACCCGGCAATTTTGAACGGGATGTGTCCCTGGTCGTGGTACATCGCCACCACACCGCCGTAGTAACCCGTGGCCGCTTTGGAAAACAGCGTGTCGGGCGGAACGGGGCCTTCCACGTCGTAGCCGCGGCGGCGCGCTTCTTCCACCGCCGGGACGATCTCCTGGTCGTCTTCTGTCCCGAACAGCCCCGAATCACCCGCGTGCGGATTCAACCCCGCGATGCCGATTTTCAGGTTCTTCTCGCCCAGGCTGATCAACCCCTGGTGCAACAGGTCGGTCACTTCCAGAATCCGGTCTTTCTTCACCAGATCGCACGCCTGCCGCAGCGACACGTGCGTCGAAACATGGATCACCTTCAGGTTATCTTCCGCCAGCAGCATCGCGTACTTGCGCGTGTTGGTGTAATGGGCGTAGATCTCGGTATGTCCCGCAAAGTGGTGCCCGGCTTCGTTGATCGCCTTCTTGTGGATCGGCCCGGTCACGGTGGCATCCACGTCGCCGGCCAGGGCCAGATCAATCACTTTTTTGATGGACTCGAACGCGGCGTTTCCGGCCATTGCCGAAATCTCGCCGAATTGCAGTTCGGCTACGTTGGCGTTGGCGAGGTCGAGCACGTCAGGTTTCCCAAGTTGAAACTGAGCTTCTTCGACGCGGTTGACCGCGTGTACCTCTGCCGGAAGGCCGAGGCGTTCGATGATGTGGCGAAAGACGCCCGCGTCGCCCACCAGCAGCGGCCGACAGATCGCGTGGATGTTCTCGTTCAGAAGGGCTTTGATGCCAATTTCCGGCCCGATGCTCGCCGGGTCGCCCATGGTGACGGCGATAAGGGGTTTTTCAGACATGAGACGTGTTCAGGTTAAGTTGAATGCCTTCTTCTGCAATCAGGCTTTGCAGGCGTTGGTGCAACGAAAGGGCTTCTGAGGATGCCACCGGCCGCAGGGGCGGCATCATGTGCGGCTGGCAGAGACCCCATTGCGCCATCAGGGCTTTGAGCGACGCCAGCGACTCGCCTAGCAGACGCCCTTGCTGGTAGAGTGCGCCCAGCGTGTCGGACAGCTTCTGCAGCTGGAAGGCACGGTCGGCATCGTCCGCGTCGACCGCTTCCACCATCGCCTGGTACAGACCGGGATGGAGGTTGCCCGTACTCGGCACGATGCCGTCGCTTCCCCACAACAGGGACTGCGCCGACTGTGCCGCCCACCCTAGAAAGTAGCTGAAGTCGTCGCGGTTCGCCCACAAGCGGAGGGAGGTTTGCAGCCGCTCTTCGCTGCGCTCTGAATCTTTTACCCCGACGATGGTGTCGTGCTGGCTGAGTTGGTCAAGCACCGCCAGCGGAATTGACATGTGCGTGGTGGCGGTGATGTTGTAGATGATCAACGGCCCCGGCACGCGATCGGCCAGGTACTCGAAATACGCGCGCATGCCGTCCGCCGACAGGGCGTAGTAAGAGGGCAGGTGCGCCACTGCCACGTCGATACCGGCATCAAAATAGGCCTTCGCCAGTTCGACCGATTCGGCGGGGCTGTTCGAGGCGATACCGGCGTAGAGCATTTCGCCCGATTGTTTCAGTGCGGCGGCCCGTTTCACATAATTAAGTTTGACAGAGGCGGGCAGCGAGGCCGCTTCGCCCGTCGTCCCCAGAATGAAGGGCAGACACGCGTGGCGACGCAGGTGCTCGAAGATCTTCCCGACCGCTTCGGCGTCGAGCGCCAGGTCGGCCGTAAGTGGGGTCACCACCGGCACCACCACGCCCTGGTATTTCTTGGTTTTCTTCATACGCTTTTGTTAGAAATCAACTGCTCTGTGTCTCTTCGTGTCCGCTCGGTGTCCTTGCAACTATCTTTTCTCCTCAATACGCCGCTTCGTAAATCGCTACGGCATCTTCGTACCCGATGTGCCGCGGATTGTTTTTCAGCAAACGGGTGATTTTCATCGCGTCGGTCGCCATCTGGGGCAGCGCGTCTTCTGGAATGTCCAGATCACGCAACCGCGACGGCACCCCGCAGGCGGCCATCAGTTCGTATACTTTGGCGATGCCCTTTTTGGCCGTAGCGGTCAGATCGGCTTCGCGCGCACAGCCCAGTGCCACCGCGATTTCCGCGTGTCGTTCCGGCGAAGCGGAGAGGTTGAAGTGCATCACGTGGGGCAACAGCAGCGCGTTGGAAAGCCCGTGTGCGATGTGGAAGGTACTGCCCAGCGGGTAGGAGAGGGCGTGTACTCCGGCCGTGTTGACCGGTCCCAGGCAAAAGCCGCCGAGCATGCTGCCCATCGCTACTTCCGACCGGGCCTGTTCGTCGTCGCCCCGTTGCACCGCCCGCACCAGGTGTCCGGCGATCCGACGAACGCCGTCCAGCGCCCAGAGGTCCACAAAGGGGTGAGCGAATTTATTCGTGTACGCTTCCAGGCAGTGCGTCAGCGCATCCAGCCCCGTGGCCGCCGTAACCGCGGGCGGCACACTGCGGGTGAGTAGCGGATCGACCAGGACCACATCCGGCACGAGGTAAGGACTGATGATGCCTTTTTTCTGATGATCGCTGCCGTCGACCAGAATGGCGTTGGGCGATACTTCACTGCCCGTTCCCGCCGTGGCGGGTAGACAGATCAATTTCCGCCGTCGCCCCGCCAAATTACCGATGCCCACGATCTCGGGCAGGGTCTGTTCCCCATCGAGTTGCGCCGCGACCAGCTTGGCCACGTCCAGCACACTGCCGCCTCCGATGCCGACCACAACGTCCGGATCGAACGTCTGCGCCGCCTGCAAGACTGTTTCGTAATCGGCAAAGGTTGGCTCCTGCACAATGCTGGTATCTATCGCCGCGCCGATGCCTTGTTGTTCCAGTTTCTGCACCAACGGCTCTACTTGCGATAGCAGCGGCTCGATGGTGACGAACAGCACCCGGCGGCACAAAAAGCGTTGCAACTCGTCGGGCAACTGCGCAAACGTACCGTTGCCAAAAACAACTTTGGCGGGAAAGGAAATGGAAAGGTTGGGAATCGAAAGGGGCATCATAGGTTCAGCAAAAAGCGCGGCCATTCCGCGGGCCTCGCATCATTCCTATAGTACCCGGCATCGGGGCCTTATACTCTGAGCAACGGAAAAAGTAACACGGGAACGCCGCCTCGCGCTTCATCATCCTACTTCTCCCTTCTGCAACTAGATTTCTCTCTTTGCTGCGCTACGTTCGAAATGACAGAGAAATAGACAAGTGTCATCCTGTCAAGGATCTTCTACGCATTGAAGTGCGTTGCTTCTTGGCTTGGCGGAAGATCCTTGGCAGGATGACATAACCCAGAACTGATTCTCCGGACTCCGGTGTCCAGCCTTCCGGACATCCCGCACGCGAAGCGCGCCCTAGTGCGAATCGCGCGCGACCTGGCTGCCGGAACTGCCCCGCAGAAAGTCCATGTCAGCGCCGAGGTGCGACTGTTGGACGTGGTTGACGTAAAGCGAGACGTAGCCCCGTTCCGTGAGGGGGGCGGGCGGTTGCCAGGCGGCGCGGCGGCGGGCCAGTTCTTCGTCGGAGACGTCGAGGTGGAGGCGGCGGTTGGGCACGTCCAGTTCGATCATGTCACCGTTTTCGACCAGCGCCAGTGTTCCGCCGATGGCCGATTCGGGGGAGACGTGGAGGACCACCGTGCCGTAGGCCGTGCCGCTCATTCGCCCGTCCGAAATGCGTACCATGTCAGTAATCCCTTTGTCGAGGACCTTTTTCGGGAGGGTCATGTTGCCCACTTCGGGCATGCCGGGATAGCCGCGCGGCCCGACCAGTTTCAAGACCAGTACGCAGGTCTCGTCTACGTCGAGGTCGGGATCGTCCACGCGGGCGTGGTAATCCTCAATGTTTTCGAACACTACGGCGCGGCCCCGGTGCTGCATCAGTTCTTTCGTGGCTGCCGAAGGTTTGATCACCGCCCCGTTTTCGCAAAGGTTGCCGTAGAGGACGGCGATGCCTGCGTGGGGTTTGAGCGGTTCGGCCTGCGGCGAGATCACGTCGCGGTTGTAACACGGAGCCGACTGGTTGTTTTCCCAGATCGTTTTGCCATTGACCGTGATGGCGTCTTTGTGGAGGTAATCACCCATCTCGCGGATCACGGCGGGCAGTCCTCCGGCGTAGTAAAAATCTTCCATCAGGAACTGCCCCGACGGCATCAGGTTGACGAGGAGCGGCATCTCGCTGCCGATTTTGTCGAAATCTTCCAGGTCCAGTTTCACACCGATGCGCCCGGCCAGGGCTAACAGGTGGATAATGGCGTTGGTCGAGCCGCCGATGGCTGCGTTGATGCGAATCGCGTTTTCGAAGGCCTCGCGGGTCAGGATTTTGTCCATCGTCAGGTCTTCCTTCACCATCTCGACGATGCGGCGTCCGGCGTGGTGCGACAAGGAACGGCGGCGGGCGTCGACGGCCGGAATGGCGGCGTTGCCGGGCAGACCCATGCCCAGGGCTTCGACCATGCAGGCCATTGTGGAGGCGGTGCCCATCGTCATGCAATGGCCCCGACTGCGCGACATGCAGCTTTCCGCGAAGTAATAATCTGTATCGGTGATTTTCCCCGTTTTCAGATCGTCCGTAAAGCGCCAGACGTCCGTGCCCGACCCGATGTCGCGTCCGCAGAACTTCCCGTTCAACATCGGTCCACCCGACACCACGAGCGTCGGCAGACCCACGCTGGCCGCGCCCATCATCGTCGACGGCGTGGTTTTGTCGCAGCCGCACAGCAGCACGACGCCATCGATCGGATTCCCCCGGATCGACTCTTCTGTGTCCATGCTCGCCAGGTTGCGGAAGAGCATCGCCGTCGGCTTGAGCAGCGTTTCGCCCAGCGACATCACCGGAAATTCGACCGGAAAGCCGCCCGCCTCGTAGACGCCGCGTTTCACGTACTCGGCCAGCTCACGAAAGTGAGAATTACACGGAGTAAGCTCCGACCACGTGTTGCAGATGCCGATGACGGGCCGTCCGTCGAACAGGTGATCGGGCAGGCCCTGGTTACGCATCCAGCTGCGGTAGATGAAGCCCATTTTGTCGTGGCGGCCGAACCATTCGTGACTGCGGAGGGGGCGGGTGGTGGATTTTTCGTCGGACATACGGAGAGTAAGGATGTGTATCGGTTGAATTGGCCGACAAATTGCCGGTTGCTTAGCGGAAATCCAAGGATTTAAATTCGTCGCTACGAATTAACGACCCCTGCTATTTACCTTTAACCTCTATGCTGCCTTCTTTCCGTTCCCGCTTTCTGCCGGTCCTGTTCTGGCTCGTGATTTCCGCTGCGTTTATCGGGCCAGGTACGGTGACGACCGCCGCGGCCGCTGGGGCCTCGTTCCACGTGTCGCTGCTGTGGGCGTTGACCTTCGCAACCGGGGCGTGCATCCTGTTGCAGGAAGCGGCGGCACGCATCACCATCGCTTCGGGGCGTACGCTGGGCGAAGCCCTTGCACACCACTATCCTGCGGCGCGCTGGGGCGTGGCGGGGGCGATTCTGTTCGGTTGTGCAGCCTATCAGGCAGGAAACTTGTTGGGTGCGGTGGCGGGCCTGCGACTAATCGTAGGGTGGCCGGCTCCGGTGCTGACGCTGGGGGTGGGGTTGGTTTGCGGAGCGGTGTTGTGGTTCGGGCGCGACCAGGCCATCGCGCGTTTCCTCGGCGCGCTGGTGGGGATAATGGGACTGGGCTTTCTGCTGATCGTCTTCACGTTGCCGCTGGCGTGGGGCGAGGTTGCTGCGGCGTCGGTCGTGCCGCGCTTTCCCGACGGGGCCGGGTTGCTGATCCTGGGGCTGTTGGGCACGACGGTGGTGCCCTACAATCTCTTTCTGGGGTCCGGCATTAGCCACGGGCAAACCCTGCGGCAGATGCGCGGTGGGCTCATTGCGGCGGTATTGATCGGCGGACTGATTTCCGCGGCCATCCTTCTGATCGGAACGCAGATTCGGGGGGCGTTTAGTTTCGAGGCGCTGGCGACGGCCTTGCAGGAACGCACTGGTGCGTGGGCGCGTGTGGGGTTGGGCATCGGGCTGTTCGCAGCGGGATTTACCTCGTCGGTGACGGCCCCGCTAGCCTCAGCGCTGACCCTGCAAAGTGTGGTCGGACCCCACTGGACAAATCAATCGTGGGCGTACCGGCTGACGTGGGGCGGTGTCCTGGGCTTCGGGCTGTTGTTCGGATTCCTCGATGTGAAACCCATCCCGGCCATCATCCTGGCGCAGGGCCTGAACGGCATCCTCCTGCCGCTGATGACGATCCTCCTTCTCCTGATCGTGAACCATCCCGCCGCGATGCCCCGTTCCGCACGAAATGGTCCACTTCTCAATGCCTTGATGCTACTGCTGGTGGGCGTTTCCACACTTCTGGGAGTGAACAATCTGACCAAAGCCGTGGCTTCTGCCGTGGGCATTACTTCGCTGGAAGGGACGTTGCCTTACGTGGGCGCCGTGGCCATACTCGTGACCGGCGTCCTGGGCTGGCGCATTCGAAAATTGTAGTTAGAAGGTCTGATAAGCGACCACGCTGTAACTACCTCAGTTGTTCAAGTTTTTTTAAGAGTAGATTCATAAACACTAGAATTGCACCTCCTTCCTCGGGAGAGAAATCTATGAATCGGTGTGCACTTGGATTGCGAAAAACGCCAACAATTCCTGCATATAAATCTCGATGGCCAACTTGTTCTGAGCTATGGGGTATTTTGTTAGCTAATGTGCCATGCTGCCCAAATACTTTGTTTACAAGATCACGGCCAACTAGGGTACTATCGCTAATACCACCTATCTCTCGTAAACGCTCTTCAAGTACAACTCCAGCATTCCGAACAGCATTGTCCCATGCTTTCTCATTGGCAGCTCCGGTTCCTAAAATTGGTAGACAGCGTGACTTTAATTCAGCATCGAAATGGGTTATATCAGCTAAAGGGGTAATATGTTTTACAAAGGAATTATCTGGCGCATCAAAGTTTGAATCAATCGCTTCGTAAGCTTTACCGGTGAGAGTGCAGCGTCTACTACTCTCTACCCCTGTTTTATTAGAGTAGCTTATTTGGCAATGGAGCAGCTTGTCATTATGTAAGGCATCTATTGTGCCTTTAGTAATCACAGGGGCTTTGTCTCTATCGAATCTGACCTGACCGATAAAATCAAGGCCTCCATATAAGGATACTAAAGAAAACTCTTCCTCAAGATTTCCCTCGCGCACCTGTGAAATAAGCCATTTGAGGACATCTTTCTGATTATCTGTTAAGTTATACATAATTGGTGCATTAAGACTCTTTTCTCATCACAGTGGCGGTAGAAGGGCAGACGCCGGTGAACTGTGCGGTGTGGCGAATGGCCATCGGGACCTGATCGCGAGCGATTTCCCGAAAACCCCGTCGGGCGAAGTAGGGCGCGGCGGTGGTGGTAATCAGGTAGAGGTCGGTGATGCCGTGTGCCGATGCGTGTCGCAAGGCCGCTTCGTAGAGTGCCTGACCCAGGCCGGAACCTTGCTGGTCGGGATGCACGGCCAGCGAGCGGAGTAAGCCGATGTGTTCGTACCGTTCCAATCCCACGGACCCTACCACCGATTCACCTTCTTTGGCAACCAGAAAGTGTTCGAGCGACGGCGGCAGGTCTTCGGTCGGCAGTTGAACGGTTTGCAGTAAGGAAATCAGACCGGCGCGGTCCGCGGCTTGGGCGGGTTCAGGAGAGCGTAACGCTTGCATACGGGCATAAGAAGGAAAGCCGTAAAATAAAGATTTCGGGTAGAAATTAACCGCACGTTGCCAACAACACACGCAATTTCGAGAAGGAAGTAGGAGGGAACCTTAATGGGGCAGTGGCGGGTGCAAACGGTGCATTTCGGCCATGCGTGTCACGAGCCGGGTCACCATCTGCTGTAGTATGTCTTCGCCGTACACCTTGGCACTCATTTTCAGCAGCACATTTTCGACCATGTCGTCCATCCGGATTTCGAGCAATTCGTTGTAGGTCCAGTAGCGCATCGAACAATCGTGGAAGCGCCGCTCTTTGATTTCCGGCAGGTGCATGACGCGCAATACCGTGTGGCGCGGGTCCTGTTCGATCGTATGCATCAGGTCGAGCACGACGTTCTGTTCACCTTCCAGGTATTGCAGAAACTTGCCTTTTTTGTAGTTGAGGTAACCGGTGACGGCCAGTCGCTCGTTCTTGTCGCACGCCTGCGATTCCAGCGCATACAAATCGGACTCGCTGAAGGGGTGCGTGGCCTGACTGATGTACGTAAGTGCGAACATAGCAGACTATACGAGCCAAGCGTCGCGGAAGTTAACCGGGCAAGGGGCGGAGCTACGTTATTCGGTGATTTCCCGGATGACCCGACACGGATTTCCGGCCGCAAAGACGCCCTCGGGAATGTCGCGGGTGACCACACTTCCGGCCCCGATTACGGTGCGCGCGCCGATCGTAATGCCCGGATTCAGAATGGCCCCGCCGCCGACCCATACATCCGACCCGATCACGATGGGTTTGCCCGCTTCCTGTTCGCGACGTAGCTTGGCGTTGAGCGGATGCGTGGCCGTGTAAATCTGGACCGCCGGTCCGAACAACGTAAAATCGCCGATGTGTACTTCACAGACGTCCAGCACAATGCAGTTGAAGTTGAAAAAGCATTTCTGGCCGAGGTAGATGTTGCTGCCGTAATCACAGAAAAAGGGGGGCTGCATCCACACCGAGTCGCCTCCGTCGCCGAACAGCGCCTGCAACAGCTGGCGACGCTCCTCCTGCTGGCTTTCGCGTGTCGCGTTGAGTTGCTGGCACAGGTCGCGGGCCCGTTCGCGTCCTTGCACCAGTTCGGGGTCGTGCGGGTCGTACAGGGCGCCCGCCAGCATTTTTTCGCGTTCAGTCATATCAAACGATCAAAGCGTTTCCCGGTAGCGCGCCACCATCGCCTCCTGGCTTTCGGGTTCTTCCGACAACTGCAACTGGTCTTTCAACATTTGTCCCAGCGTGGGCAGTTCTGAGCGCTCACGCTGCAATTCCGGATTCCAGAGCTCGGCGCGCATCAGGGCCTTGGCACAGTGAAGATAGGCTTGTTCTACTTGCACCTCGATCACCACCTTCGGGGGCCGGGCAGCATCCTGAAACCGGCTCAGCACCTCGGGTTCGTCGCGCAAACAGGCGCGCCCGTTCACCCGCAGCGTTTCGTCCACCCCGGGAATCAGAAACAGCAGCGCGACCCGACCCGTCTCCAGGAGGTTGGTCAGGGTGTCGAGCCGGTTGTTCCCCGAAGCATCCGGCACATAGAGGGTGTGGGCGTCGCTCACCTGCACAAATCCTGGCGCACCTCCGCGTGGCGACGCGTCGTGCTGTCCCTGCGCATTGCTGCTGGCCACCACCAGAAACGGCGACAGGGTAATGAAATGCCGACAGTGTGCATCCAAGTGCGTTAGTTCTTTGCGAACGGCCCGCTCGCCGGGCGGAGGATAGAGGGCGCGAAGCTGGTCAAGGGTGTGGATCATGGCACCCAAGATACAAGATAGACCGATGCCGCAAAAGAACGCAGTGACAACCACATTGCGTAGCGGCGAATTGGGTGTAAATCTTGCCGAACGGCAGAAGATCAGCTCGATAAAGAACCCATCTACTCATTCACTTCTCTATCCCGCCAGCGCGTTGTATACCGACCAGCCGCCCACCAGCACAAAGCCCAGAAACGAAAGCCACAGCATAACGTCCCACCAAAGTCCTGACCGCAACGTGGGCTCGCTGCGGCGGTAGCGGAAATACAGGGCGGCCACCCCGAGCAACGGCAGCATCACGGCCTGCGCCATTCCGCCGGCCAGCACCAGCGTGACGGGCGCTTTAACGAACAGAAAGATGCTCAACGCCGCCAGCGGCCAGACCACGCTCAGTCGTCGCGACCAGCGTTCCCGCGCTTCGGGCGATCCGTCGGTCCAGCCGAACAGGCCCAGGCCATCGGCCACAAGACGGCTGTAGCCCGCCGAGACCACAAAAAAGGTGGAATAGAGCACGGCAAACGCGCCGAACAAAAACAGGCCCTGCGCCCAGGAGCCAAACACCGGGACGTACATCTGCGCCAGCGTGCGGATCATGTCCGGTCCGGCCGGATGCAGCCCGGTTCGCCCCAGCACGGCTGCGCCGAGCAGGTAGAACGCCACCGTCGCAAAGGTGTACACCACCATCGATACCCACGCATCGATGCGCAACACGCGCAGCCAGCCACGCGCCCGGGTGGTCCAAGAGGTGCTATGCTCCCGAGGTCCGGTGTGGCGGGCATATCCTTTTTCCAGACACCAGTAGGGGTACATGATCAGCTCACCCGACCCGATGCCGATCAGCCCGAAAGTCGCCAGCGCCGTGGCGGCAGGGTTCTCGGTAAGGCCCTCCACGAGGGGCGGCAGCTGAAAGCGGAGGCCGGTCGCCACTTCCCCGCTTTGTACGGCCCAGTCGGTGCCCTGCAACAGCGCCAATGTAATCAGCGTGATGAGCGTAAACGAAGCGACCAGCACGGTCGAAAGGGTCTGGATGAAGCCGTAACGACCGATGTACATGAGCACCGAGGTCAGGAGGGCAATCCCGATGGCCCACAGGTAGGCGTCGATGGGTTCTGGCAGGGCGGCCCCGGCCTCCGACGCAGCAACCGGCTGTGCATCGGACTGCAAAGCGGCGTCGACCTGCGCCTCGATCCAGGCGTCCTTGGCGGCGTTGTACGCCACGCCTTCTTCCGTCAGGGGCTGGCTAATGGCCAGGGCTTGCCCCACGCCACCGATGATGCCGCCCTGTTGCGAAACGACCAGCAGCGTCATCACGGCCCAGGCCCAGACAATCCAGTTCACCTTCCAGCGGGGACCGGGAACGCTGTTGAGGGCTTCCAGGGCCGTTTCGTTCCAGGTGAGGGTGTGTCGCCCGAATTCGATTTGGGTGAAGACCTTGATGACGCAGCCGATCACGACGAGCCACAGCAGCCAGAAACCCGCCACCGCGCCCATGGTGGTGGTAGCGATCAGTTCGCCGGAGCCGACGATGGAACCGGCAATGATGATGCCGGGACCCAGTTGGCGGAGGGTGCCGCCGAACGAGCGGGGTGGTTCTTGTGTGGCCGGGGTTTGTACAGAGGTGGGCATGGGGTGGTGGGAAAAGTCGGTACGTAATATTAACCGATTTTACCGTTGCCGTTGCACCACCGCCTCAGGATTTCCATCCGGCCGCGGACGCAGCAGGGTGATTTGTCCATCGCCACCGAATTCCGCAACGTAGAGGTTGCCGGTTGTAACGTCTTCGGCGACGTCGATGGGCAGGGAGAAGTCGGTCAGGCCGGGTACCGTGGCGCCTTCCGAAGCACGCACGATGTCTAGCGTGGAGCCGCCCGGCTCCAGAATCATCAGATCCTGGTTGACAAACCGCGTGACCAGAAGTTTGCCTTGCAGCGCCCCGTGGAACGCTCCGCTCCGGTACTCGACAAGACCGTTCGGGGAATTATGAATTGGAAACTGAAACGCAAACCCGCGCCAGTTGGGGTCGGGCTGCGTCCCGACCGGGTACTGATCGACCTGGGCCGGATCGGGATCGTCCGTCGGATTGCCGCCATTCATCACAAACTCGCCCCGGCGGGGGTTGGGGTGCCCGTAGTAGCCTCCCGAATCCACCCGAACCAGGTAATCGTTCTGGACCTGCATGACGTGCGACAGCGCCGGTACGGCGGGGCCTTCGTACGTGCGTCCGTCCATGCGGAGCGCACCCGCCTCGGAAGCGGGGGTGTGGCCGTCGGCTGCCGCGCCGTTCACCGGTACGTAAAGGTGGCCGTTGCTGTGCCACACCAGGTCGTAGGCATTGCGCAGGCCCGAGGCATAAATCGTCAGCGGAGCCGTGGCGGCATAGGGATCGTACGTCCCGCCTTCCGACGTTTTTACATCCAGTGGCAGTGAAACGTTGGTCAGTCGGGTGGGGTCGAGGCGCAGTATGGCGGCCGACAGCAGGTGCTCTTCCCGAAAAGCCCAGCTTTCGTCGGGGCTGCCCATTGCGGTGTTGCTGCCCTGCGCAATGTACAACGCCCCATCGGGGCCGAACGCCACACTGTTGGTCAGGTGATCGCCCGCCGACCGGGGCAGGTGGATCACCACGTGCTGGACATGCTCCAGCTGGGGACCCGACAACCGCGACACCGTCCCGTCCCAGTCGGGGCCGTTGTAAAACGTGTAGGTCTGGTGGGTGACCCAGGCCACGAGACTGTCGGCCGTAGCGGCCGGATCGAACGCCAGCCCGATAGTCAGTCGGTTCGTGCGTGTTTCGTAGGCGTCTTGCAGAGCGAAAAGTTCCTCTGGGGCTTGCAGAGTGCCGTCTTCCCCGATGGTGAACCGCCGGATGCGTCCGTCGAGCGTGGTCGCGTACAGCTTGCCGTCCGGCCCCAGGCACACGCCCGAGTAACGGTCGCGGGTGTCGGGTAGCGGCACTTTTTCGAAGGCGACTCCCTCCCGGATGGCCGCTTCCAGCGGCACAATGGCGGGCTGGCCGAGTTGCGCGATCCGGTCTTTCGCCAGAAACACCAGGCGTGCGTACCGGGCCTGGACCGACCGGCGTGTGGCGGCGTAGGCGATGGCGCCCGTCAGGGCCAGAAGAAGACAAACTTTGAAGAGGTTGAAACGCATGGTAGCTAGCGGAACTGTTGTGAAACCAGAACGGGTGGGAGGGGCAGGCTTTTTCGGAGCGGGTGCAGGCGACGGCACGCGTTCACGGAACAAAAGTAGAAGGCGTGCGGCGCGAAAAAGATGATCTTTCTCCCCGCTCAAAAATGACTTTCATCAGGCCGTATCGCGAATGCCGCCTCGGAAGCGGAGATTTCCCGAATGAGTAGCGCTGACTTTTTTACGATCTGCCCATGTGTACCTTACAGGACGATGGCCACGTTCAAAGACTTTTTCTCGCAGCAGTCGGCGACTTACCAGAAGTACCGGCCGACCTACCCGGCAGCGTTGTTTGTCTACCTGGCTTCGCTGACCGATGCGCACGAGCTGGCGTGGGACTGCGGCACCGGCAACGGACAGGCCGCACGGGGACTGGTTGCGCAGTATGCGCACGTCTACGCCACCGACCCGAGTGCACAACAGCTCCGGCAGGCTACACCACACGAACGCATTACCTACCGGGAGGAAAAGGCGGAACACACGTCGCTGGCTGCCGCCTCGGCCGATCTGGTGACCGTAGCGCAGGCGTTGCATTGGTTTGCGTTCGATCGATTTTATGCGGGAGTGAAGCGCGTCCTGAAACCCGGGGGCGTGCTAGCCGTGTGGACCTACGGATTGCCTGCCGTGTCGCCGGAGGTCGACCGTCTCGTGCAACAGTTCCACGACCAGACCGTGGGGCCGTTCTGGCAACCGGAAAACAAATGGGTCGTGCAGGGTTACACGACGTTGCCATTTCCGTTCGAGATGCTGACTCCCCCTTCGTTCCGCATGCACCGGACGATGACCCTGCCCGATCTGGTCGGCTTGGTCGCCAGTTGGTCGGCGGTACAACGGTTCAAAGCGCAACGCGGCTTCGATCCGGTTGCGTCGCTGGCACAGGAACTGGCGGCCGTATGGCACGATCCGGCAACTCCGTGGGAAGCAACCTGGACGCTCATTCTGAAAGTAGGACGCCACACAACCACTTGAAAATCAGTTGAAAATCACAATACGGACATGACCAAACTCAATCGAAAAGGGGCCGTCGGGGCGTTGCTGGACGTATACGAACAGACACTCGAAGATTTCAGAGCGGTAATCGGGGAGATTCCGGACGAGGCCCTGACCATCGTCGTCGATCCGCACACCACCGACGAAAATTGCCGGTCGGTCCAGCGCATTTTAGCCCACGTGGTGCACGCCGGTTACGGCTACGCCACCAGCATCCACAACCAGCGGGGCGCCCACGTGAGCCGTCCCGAGAAAACGTGCCACACCACTTTGCGGGCGTATCAGGAAGAGTTGACCGACATGTTTGCCTATACAGTCCGGGTATTCGAGGGGCTGCCCGATCATGCCCTGCGCCAGGTAGAAGAGGCACAAAAGATCAGAACCGGCTGGAAACAAACCTACGACATTGAACAGCTGACCGAACACGCCATCGTGCACCTCCTGCGGCACGGGCGGCAGCTCGAACGCATCAAGCGCGATCAACTGGCGGGGGTTGTACCGCGAACTACCTGAACCAACAATGGTACATTCGTTGCCTCAGGGCTGATCCGCCTGATACATCAACGCTCCTTCCAGGAAGGTCATCAGCACCTTTGCCCGGTGAATTTCGTGCGGCGGAATCTGAAACAGGTTTCGGTCCAGCACCACCAGATCGGCGGCTTTGCCTACTTCGATCGAGCCGGTTTCCTGTTCCTGAAAGCTAACGTAGGCCCCCTGCAGGGTGTAGCCCGCCAGCATGGTAGGCAGATCGACGCGTTCCTGCGGCAGCCAGGGCGTACCGGTGCTGTCGTCCGGATCGAGGTGCGTCACCCCGACCTGAATGCCGTCGAGGGGATTCATGGACGACACCGACCAGTCGCTGCCGAAGGCGGTCGTAGCCCCGGTCGCCACCACACTGTTAATCGGGTAGAGCCAACGCGACCGGGCTGGGCCCAGCGCCGGTTCGGTCAGGTCGGTGATGTACGTATCAGCAAAGGCCCAGAGCGGCTGGAAATTCGCAACGACGCCCAACGTCCGGAATCGTGGGATGTCGGCGGAGTCGATCAGTTCCAGGTGGGCGATGTGGTGCCGGCTGTCGCGGACCCCGTTTTCGTTTCGTGCCCGTTCAAACCCGTCGAGAGCCGTACGAATCGCGCGGTCGCCGATGGCATGGACGTGTACCTGAAAGCCTTCCCGGTCCAGTGCGGTGATGAATTGCGTGAGGGAGTCGGCCGCCAGGTTGAGAGCACCCCGGTCGCCGGTATCGAGATACGGCTCCAGCATTGCGGCGGTGCGCGCCTCAATCACCCCGTCCGCAAAAATCTTCACCGTAGACGTCCGCAGGCGTTTTCCCTGGTACGTGTCGCGCCACGCCTGCAATTGAGGAAGTTGGGCTTCGCCCTGCGCCAGGTCGGCCTTCATCGACACGACCATCCGCGCCGTCAGTTCGCCCCGTTGGTCGAGGGCACGGTACGCCTCCAGCATGGGTTGGTTGGCGCTGGCTTCCAGCAGCGAGGTGATGCCCAGGCGGTTGGCAAGGGCAAGGCCCCGGCGCAACCCCGCTTCGTAGTCGGCGGCGGTGTAAGGGGGAAGCTGGTTTGCGACCAGTTCCACCGCGGCTTCCCGGAGGGTACCGGTCGGCTCGCCCGTACGAGGATCGCGTTCGATGCGCCCGTTGGGCGGGTCTGGCGTGGTCCGGGTGATGCCGACACGTTGCAGGGCCAGGCTGTTTACCCAGGCCGAATGGCCGTCGGCAGCGGTGAGAAACACCGGTCGATCGGCCACGATGCGGTCGAGCATTTCTTTGCGCGGATGGGCTTGCGGAAAAATGGGCAGATCCCAGCCGCCACCCCGAATCCAGTCCAGGGCAGGGTGCGCCGTGGCGTAGGCTTGCACCGAATCGAGAATCGCTTCCGGCGTGTCGAGGCCGTTGAGGTCGCACTCGCCCAGTTCGATGCCGCCCATCAGCGGGTGGACGTGGGCGTCGTGGAAGCCCGGCAGAATCATCCGCCCTTGCAGGGAATGCACCTCGGTCTGAGGACCAGTCCACGCGTTGACGCCTTCGTTCGTGCCCACGTACACAATGCGTCCCTGGTCAACGGCGATGGCTTCGGCCCAGCTACGCGCGGAATCGACCGTGTAGATAGCCGCATCGCGCAGCACCAGTTCGGCCGGCGCGGGTTGGGTTTCGCGGGCGGAAGAACAGGCGAACAAGACGACAGGTAGCGAGCTGAGTAAGAAGAGACGCGTAACAAGAGACATAGAAACGGGGCTAACAGGGGCAATATAGGGCCTGATCGGCATTCACGAAACCGAAGCGTGGTAGAAGCGATGCCTTAGCGGATGGGGCGGCCGGAACGGAACCACAAGACCGCCGCAATGCCGCCCAGGATGGCGACAGAAGCCAGCACCAGCCGGGTTGTCAGGGGTTCACCGAGCAGCAGAATGCCTCCCAGGGCCGCCAGTACCGGCACACTGAGTTGTACCGTGGCGGCTTGTGTAGCGCGCAGGTGGGGCAGGGCCGCATACCAGATCACGTACCCCACGCCGGAGGTGACCGCGCCGGACAGCACCGCGTAGAGCATCCCGTGCGGATCGGGTCGAAACCAGAACAGCGTGAACAGTGATAGCAAAAGCGCCATCGGTGTCGCCCGCAGAAAGTTACCCGCCGTTGCACCGACCGGATCAGTCGTGGCGCGTCCTCGCAACGAATAGAGGCCCCACGCCACCCCCGCCATCAGCATGCCTGCGGCACCCTGCGGCGAAGGGGCCTCCAGTCCGGGCAGCACCAGGTAGACCAACCCGCCCAGCGCCCCCGCCAGTCCGGCCCACTGCCCGGCTTGCAGCCGTTCGCCCGCGCGTAACCCCGCGAAGACCATCGTCATCTGCACCGCCCCAAACAGCAGCAAGGCACCCGTGCCGGTCGCGAGCGAGAGGTAAGCAAACGAAAAAGCGGCGGCGTACACAAACAGCATCAGGGCCGACCCCCAGTTGCCCTGCCGTTGCCGCTGCACCCGACCGCGGATGGTCAGGATCGCCAGCAGGGCCAGCGCCCCGGACAGCAGACGCACGGACGTAAACGTGGCGGCATCGAGGCTCGTTAGTTTCAATGCCTGCCGGCACAGAACCGAGTTAGCCGCAAAAGCCAACATGGCGAGCGTGGTCAGAAGAAGAGGGCGGAGCGAAGCAGACATACGCAACAGAAATGACGGGCAAGTTAGCGGCCCGGCACGTAAACACACGAACCGACCGACAGGTCAGCGGGTCGCCGTTTCGCAGCGCCGTTGAATCACCTGGAGGATGTGGTCCTGAATATCGTTCATGAAAAAACGTGTCCAGAGTTGCGTGTAGGGGTTGAAGCGCGTCGACAGGCGCTGGCGGCTGGAGAGGTGCAACCGGCAGGTGCCATCGCCCCGGTCTTCGATGCGGTACGTACCGCTCAGCACATCGAAATACGGCCCGCCCACCACCACGTGTTCGTCGAACGTCGTCGGGGGAATGTACGGGTCGGGCTGAATCGTAAACGAAAGGAAGTGGTCGGGTTCCCACGCTGTTACGCTTTCGATGAACAACACACCGCCTTCAAACGTAGCGTACCGGATAGCGCCCACGCCGTTTCCCTCCAGGCGCGCTTCGATGGGCTTGGGAAAGCCGATCAGGTGAGCCCAGGAAAACCCCTGTTCTGCGGAAGTGATGGGCGCAACTTCTTTGATGTAGGGCCAAATCTTGTCGGGAGTGCTGCGAATCAGAATCGACGTGTGGGCAGTACGGTACATCAGGGGCGGTGCAAGTTGCTGTTCGAGGGGCGCCAGCACGAAGGGCAGTAGCGCTACCGCCGGCAGGATGAGTCCCGGGGTGTGAGTGTGGTCCGTTTTGCGTTTGAGCATACCGGCGCCAACGCCGCCCAGCGATGACATCAACATGAGGACGGGTAGCCAAACAATGATGCAGATAATGCCTTCCCACGCCAGGAGCAGAGTCGTAAACACGGTCAGAAAACAGGCGGTCCAGGGCAGGGTTACCCAGCTGCGGAAGCGGGAGGTGTCTTCGGGAGGCGCCAGGTAGACGGCCAGGAAACCGACCACAACGGGAACCAGAAAGATGAACGTGGTGCTCATCACCTCAAAATAGTCTTGCACCAGGCGTAACCCGAAAATCAGGCGGGCCATCAGTCCGTAGGTCACCCCAATCCCCAGGCTCGTTAAAAAGACCGGTCGTGGCCACACCAAAATCTTGCGCATCGGTAGAAAGAAGCGTTGAGTAAATGCCCTCAAGATGCCCATTCTCCGCGAGCGGTGCAACCCGGTCAGCGCAGCGGGATGAAGCGGGGCTGGATGAGCAGCGCCTCGCGGATCTGTTCGAGGTGGTGTTGGTTGTGGCCGGCTACCTTTTCAAACTCTTCTTTGAGGGTACGCATGCCCATTTCGCTGTGGACAAACTGGAGGTGACCGTTCGCTTCGTAGTGCAGCCGGGCGTAGTAAATCATCTGGTTGCGGCAGGCTGTGTACAGGTTCCGGGAGAGGATGAGCGGCCGTCGGGCGTAGTGCAGGTGCTCGGCCCAGGCGTCCTGGTCGAACGACCAGAGAATCTGGTGCGGCTCGCTGATGATGCGCTTGATGCGCTCAAGCAGCATCGATTCGGCATCGGCCAGGTGGTGCAGCAGGTAGCGCACGTTCCATTTGCCAGGGCCGTAGCTGCGGCGGAGTTCCGGTTCGCTGGCCTCGAAATAAGAGAGGGTTTCGGCCTGGGTGCGTTGTAATTGTTCGATCAGCAGCATAAGTGGTGGGAACGTTACGTGTCACAACAACAACGGCTCGGGTAGGAGCGAAAAGACGTAGGTGGGTGCAAAAGGCGTCCTTCCCGGGCAAAGTAGCCTCCCTTTCCGTGCGGTCGTGGTCTTCGGCAGATGCCTGTACCGATGCGCGACCCGGCACTTCGTGGGGATGGCATTCTGATAAAAACGTAAAAGACACGCCCGGTGTTACACCGGGGATTGGGCAGGCGATTTTCCCCTTCAGGGCACAATCGCGATGATGCGCAGCGGGCCGCCACTGCCGCCCCGGATTTTCATGGGCAGGGCCACGACGGTGAACCCCCGGTCGGGAAGCTGGTCGAGGTGCGCCACGTTTTCGAAGGCGGGCACGTTTTCCTGAAACAGGGTCTGGTGCGTTTCAAATAGGGTCGACTGGCCGTAATCGATGCTGGGGGTATCGAGTCCCACGGCCTTGACGTGCCGCTCGGTCACGAGCCAGCGCGCCGCTTCCGGGTGCAGGCCGGGAAAGTGGAGGTGCGCCACGGCCTCCGGTCCGGTGGCGGTGGTGCCCAGGTAACGCTGCCGCTGGGGCCAGTAGCGACCGTAGCCCGTCCGCAGCAGGACGATGGTCTGGTCCGGAAGGGGACCGTGTGCCGCCTCCCACCGTTCAAAATCGGCGATTGTAATCTGGTAATCAGGATCAGCCAGTGCGCTTTCGGTGACGTCCACCACCACGGCGGGACCGATCAGGCGCTCCAGCGGAATGGCGTCGATGCTCTGTTTACCTTCCGCAAAGTGAACCGGCGCGTCGAGGTGGGTCCCGCCGTGCTCGGCCGAGCGAAAGCTATTCGCGGTGTAGTAATAGCCCTTGTCAGTGTAGCCCGCCGTCCCGTGTTCCAGCACAAACCCTTCTTCCGTAGGCCAGTAGATCGTGCTGTCGTCGAAGGCATAGGTCAGGTCGACCAGCGTTCCGGTCAGGGGAGACGCGGCTTCGGAGGTGGGGTTGGTAGACGTGCAGCCGGTACCGAGTCCAAGCACGGTCGGCAGGAGCAGAGAGGAAAGGAAATTGCGCATATCGGTTGTGAAACGGAACGCTACAAGAAACAAAACTTCCTGAACCTCAAAAAAATAATTCGGCACAAAGGCGCATCACGGTCGGCCGTTTGTACGCTGGTACACACGCACGTAATCGACTTCGAAGCGGGCGGGGAATTCCGTTGGGGTCGGGTCACCGCCGTTCATGCCGCCGATGGCCAGGTTCAGCAGCAGGTAGTGCGGTTGGTGAAACGGGTTTTTCCCGGTGCCGTCCTCGTTGCGGGTGGTGTGCAAATCGGTTTCGTTCAGCAGTCGGTCGTCGACATAAAGTCGGATGTGATCGGCGTCCCAGTCCATCCGCCATATGTGAAACCGGTCGGACCAGGCGGCGTCGCCCAGCGAATCAAGCGGCAGGTGGGTATCGTCCCAGTGGGCCTGCCAGCGTTCGGACGTGCCCCAGGCCACGTTGGCCAGCAGCATGCCCCGGTAATATTCCATGATGTCGATTTCGCCGTTGCGCGGCCACTCGCCCTCGACGCCCAGCGTCCAGAATGCGGGCCAGCGCCCGGCGCGGGTATCGATCCGTCCCCGCATCTCGAACCGACCGTACTGCCACTGGTGAAGTCCCTGCGTGGTCAGACAGGCCGAGGTGTAGTCGGCTTGCGGGCGGCGCGTGCGCCAGTCGGTGCCTTTGGGGTCGTAATGCGGATTGGGAAGCGTTTCCCGTCGGGCTTCAATGCGCAGCAGCCCGTCCGCACAACGCGCGTTTTGGGGTTGGTACCACTGTGCCTCTTCGTTGCGCACGAAGCCCGTTTCGAAGGTCCAGTTCGCCGGATCGGGCGGTCCGTCCTGGTCGAACTCATCGGACCAGACCAGCTGCCATCCGTCCGGAGCGGTGGTCGGTTGGCGGCTCGCGCAGGCGGCTGTCGTCAGCAATGCGGCCCCCAAAAGGACTTTAAGGAGTGGTTTCAGTGTGCTCATGCATGGTTCGTTCAATGCGCTGGTCCGGAATCAGCCACAGCAGTGCCACCAGGATGTACAAGCCGCCGGAAATCCACGGGCTGACAAAGGCGCAGGGAATGGCGATCAGGTACAGCACAGGCGAAATTTTTCCTTTCAGGTCGTTGCCCACGGCTTCGGCCAGGAGCGAGTCGGGCCCTTCCTTGCACAAAATGGACCGCTGTAAAATCCAGTACGCAATGGCGGCCATCAGGAGCACTACGCCGTAGAGGGCCATGGGCGCGGCGGCAAAGTGGTTTTCGCCCATCCAGGCGGTCGTAAACGGCACCAGCGATAGCCAGAACAGCAGGTGCAGGTTTGCCCACAGTACCGAACCGCTCACCCGTTTGGTGACGTGCAACATGTGGTGGTGGTTGTTCCAGTAAATGCCCAGATACACGAAGCTGAGCACGTAACTGAGAAAAACCGGCAACAGAGGGCGCAGCGAAGCCAGGTCGGCGCCCTCGTGAGGTACCTTCATTTCCAGCACCATGATGGTGATGATGATGGCGATGACGCCATCGCTAAATGCTTCGAGTCGGCCGGTGCTCATAAGGCGTGCGTGCTATTTTCTTGGAAAGATAGGCAGAGAAGAAACAGGTGCGTGGGTGCGAACGAAAAGCCGAAGTGGATCACCCGCCGCCCACACCGCGCCAGCCGAACCACACGAACGCCAGCAGGGTAATGAGCAGCAGGACGTTGAGCCACCACGAGTTCCGGAAGTCGCGCCCTACCCAGCCCGTGCGGTTGTTCATCAGCAGCAGGGTCAGCGCCAGCAGCGGCATGAAAAACGCGCCCATCATGGCATAGGCCAGTTGGATTTGCTGGACCGACAACCAGAGCAGGAGCATGGGCAATAGGGTAATGGCCACCAGAAAAATCCGGTACGGGCCGGAGTCGGCCAGCGCTTTCGGTTTCGTGCGACCTGGGCCAAGGTAATAGAAGTCGGCGAAAAGGTACGGCGCGCTTTGCCAGACGCCCAACAGGCTGGAAAACACGGCTCCCCAGAAACCCACCAGAAACAACCACTTGCCGGCCGGTCCCAGGACGTCACCGAGTTGCGCGGCCAGTTCGAGCGCCACCGCCGCGCCCTGTTGGTCGAGTTGCAGCCGCGAGCCGATCAGAATCATCGCCATGCCGAACAGCGCCGTCGCGGCGTAGGCCACCGCCAGGTCGAGGCGACTGGCGCGCAGCCCTTCCTGCCCGGTGCGGCCCGCTTCCCGAATCCAGTAGCCGTACGACAGCAGCGTCACCGTGCCGCCGACGCCCCCCATGATGCCGAGCGTCCAGGGCAAGTTTTCCGGCGAAAGTTGCGGCGTAACGACGCCCTGCAACACCGCTCCCCAATCGGGTTGCATCAGCACGGCCGTTAGCAGCACGCACACAAACATCGCCCCGATGCAAACGGACATTACCTTCTCGAATACCCGGAAGCCACCGAACCAGACCATCACGCCCCCCACAAGCGAGTGCAGAACGCCCCACACGAGGCGCGAAGTGCCGGGATCGCCCAGTCGCCAGAGGCCGTCGCCCGCTACGCCACAAGCCGAGATCAGCGCGCCGCCCACCATGAACGACCACAGCAGGAAATAGACCAGAAAGACCCAGCGCACCCACACGCCCAACCGTCGCGACCAGCCTTCGAGCAGCGTGGTGTTGGTCGCCATCTGCCAGCGGGCAATGCCTTCGTTCAGCACCCACTTGAACACCGCCCCGACCACCGCCGCCCACAACAGCCCGACACCCACCTGCGCCCCGCCGAGGCTGGCCGTCAGCAGATCGCCCGCTCCGACGCCGGTCGCCGCCACCAGAATGCCGGGGGCTAATAGCGCAAACAGGGAGGGACGTCGGGTGGGAAAGGGCATTGCCTGAACTTGCTACCTATCAGGAATTTTGAAGGGTGGAGTCAAAGCCATAAGCTGTCAAATCCTCATAGGGGAGTTCGAAGAGCTGGTCATCGTCAAGATGAGTTTTAATGAGCTTTAAGCGGTTTATCTCCTGTTCAATTTCAAAAAGACGTTTACATCGCTGAGCACTCTGCTCTTTTTCTTCGCTGGATATAGGAGTTGGGTGATCGCTACGACGGTGAGACATCCAGCTAGGGTCGCTACTTCGAAGCAGGTACGAACGTAATTTTTTACGATCTTCCATGAAAGCATCTACGCCGTAATTGCGATTTGTTAGGCGGTGTCCCAGCTCTTCAATTCGCTTTGTGATAGCGTTTTTAATCTTTCTTCCTGTTTTTCGGAACGTAAGTCGAAAAGGCATGCCGATGGGTACCGAGTGAAGAACAACTTTACTGGATTAAAGCAAAAGAAACAAAAGCGTTTCACTACTCCCCGATGTCCTCGTTCCACAGCTCGGGGGAGTCGGCCATGAAGCGGGCCATCAACGCGATGCAGGTCGAGTCTTGCAGAACTTCTACCTGCACGCCCCGCAATCGCAGTAACGCTTCTTCTCCCAGAAACGACTGGTTTTCGCCGATCACCACGCGCGGAATACCGTAGAGCAGAATGGCGCCCGAGCACATCGGACAGGGCGAAAGCGTCGTGTAGAGGGTGCAGTCCCGGTAGACGGACGCCGGTTGCCGCCCGGCATGTTCCAGCGCGTCCATCTCGCCGTGCAACACCACACTGCCCGCCTGCACCCGTCGGTTGTGGCCGCGTCCTAAAATTTTTCCCTTGTGCACCAGCACCGATCCGATAGGAATGCCGCCTTCGCGAAGCCCTTGTTGTGCTTCTTCGATAGCCGCTTGCATAAATTCGTCCATTCCGTCGCAGGTTTTCGGGGGAAGATACGGCATCATCCCGAATACGCGTAGAAGCCGACGCCGGTCAGCGTACTACGTGCTGGGCTTGATGCAAAAAAAGCCCTCGCCCGGAGGCAAGAGCTTTTACAGTTGAGCATACAGAGAGAATTATTTTGCCGGCTCGGGTTGGTTGTAGAACTGGTCGAGGAACAGATACCGGTCGCGGTGCTGTTCTGCGGCGGCACCGGTTTCTACGTCGATGTGCATCACCTGTGCGTTGCCCCCTTTCTTCGTAACGGGCCACTGCGGCACGCCCAGGCCATTCGGGTCGCCGGTCTTGATGAAGTTGACGAAGAACGTCTGCATGATCTCCGACACTTTGTAGTCTTCCGGTTGCCAGTCGTACACGCGGTTGGTCGGCAGGTTGCCCATGGCGTATTCGATCTCGGCCGAGTGAACAGCTCCCATGGCTGGTGGCGTCTTCTGCTTTTTCGCTTCTTCGCCACGCACCACGCCCCCGGCCAGTCCGGCTACGGCATCGCCCATTTCGGGACGCATTTCCGGGCGAGGGCGGGCGTACATGTAGCGGTACACGGGCTGTCCGGCCTGCGCCTGCATGTCGCTCCACTTCCAGGTGCTGAACCCGATGAAACGGTCGCTGGCCAGGTCGGTGGCGGCCCATTTTACGCTTTCTTCGTCGTTGGCTGCGTAACGCTTCAGAATTTCCGCAGCGTTGTCTGCATAAAGTTTCTCGACCGCGGCTTTGAAGTTGGCGGGGGTCGGGGCCTCCTGGCCGAGTACTACCTGATACGGCATTTCCTGCGAGTTCCAGCCGACCAGCAGCGGCACCTGCGCCTGTTCGCCCGCCTTGTAAATGTCGATGGGCGCTTTCGGGAAGAAGTAGCCGTCAACGGTCGACGAGAACCGACCTACCCCGGGCTTGCTCGATTCTTCCAGCAGTTGCTGAGCCGGCATGGCGCGGAGTTCGGCCAGGGCTTTGGCATTTGCCTTTTTCACACCGAGGGTTTTCGCAAAGGCTACGCCCTGTTCTTCACCGGCCGACAGGGAAGTGGCCGGCAAGGTACCTAAGACGGAGCCGCTTTCGCCGATGGCTGCCGCGATCAGATCGCGCGACAGGGGAGACGCCATTTGCGCACTGACCGACGCCGATCCGGCCGATTCGCCCGCGATGGTGATTTTGTCGGGATCACCGCCGAAGGCCGCGATGTTTTCGTGCACCCAGTTCAGGGCGGCACTCTGGTCGAGGTAGCCGTAGTTCCCCGATGCCTGGTGGGGCGATTCTTTCGTCAGGGCCGGATGCGCCATGAACCCGAATACGCCGAGGCGGTAGTTGACCGTCACGGCCACAATGCCGTGGCGCGCCATGCTTTCGCCGTCGTACCGCGGTTCGGAGCCATCGCCCGCCATAAAGCCGCCGCCGTAGTAGTAGACCAGGACGGGCAGTTTTTCGTTGCCGGTGCGGGCGGGTGTCCAGATGTTCAGGTAGAGACAGTCTTCGCTGACGCCATCGGAACGGAAGTTCATGTCGCCGAAAATGGGCAGCTGCATGGCCCGTGGCCCGAAGTGATCGGCCTTGCGGACGCCTTCCCAGTTTTTGACCGGTTGGGGTTCGCGCCAGCGCAGGTCGCCGACGGGCGGGGCGGCAAAGGGTACGCCTTTAAACTCGCGGATGCCCGAGTTTTCGACGCCTTCGAGCATGCCGTTGGCGGTTTTAACTTGGAGATTCATAGCCGATTGAGACTGCGCCGGTTGGGACAGGCCGCCCAGCGTAAGGCCGCCTGCGAGGACGAACGGCAGCCAGCGTGCGTGATGGGTTTTCATAGTACACAGGATAGAGTGGGAAAAGCAAGTAGTCAGAATGACAAAGGATGTTGAAATAAACTTCGGGACTATTGTCGCAAAGTGAGACAATAATACTAGATTCACGCTAGATCTCCTAGTTTTGCACCGCTACGCGCTAAAAAATTACCGCTTATGTCTGATCCAGTGTCGCCTGAAGCTCATGCGGATGCGACGGGTTTTTTGCCGGGCCTGGCCATCGATACCGTAATTGTGGGTTTCCACGAAGACCAGTTGAAGATCCTGCTGCTCGAATACCGCAACACCAACCTGTTTGCACTGCCGGGCGGCTTTGTCCGGGAGGACGAAAACCTGAACGACGCCGCGCGGCGTGTGCTTTCGGAGCGTACCGGCCTGCAGGACATTTACCTGGAGCAGTTCTATACGTTTGGGGACCGAAACCGCTACGATGCCGAAGCCATGCGGACCATCATGCGCAACAACGGCACCGAGCCCGAAGAGAACCATTGGCTGCTGCGGCGGTTCGTTTCGGTGGGCTACTACGCGCTGGTCGACTTCACGCAGGTGACGCCCCGCCCGGATGCCCTCTCGGACCGGTGCGAGTGGTACGACCTGGCGCAGTTGCCGCCGCTGATGCAGGACCACACGCAGATTGTGGAGAAGGCGCTGGAAACGCTGCGGGAGAACCTGGACCGCAAGCTGATAGGCTTCAACCTCCTGCCCGATACGTTTACGATGGGCGATCTGCAACGCCTCTACGAAACCGTGATGGGGCAGTCGTTGCACCGTCCCAGCTTTCAGCGGAAAATGCTCGGCCTGGGCATTCTGGAGCGGGTCGCCAAAAAATGGACCGGCGGTGCCCACAAGGCGCCGTACCTCTACCGCTTCGTGTCGGGAAAGCCCTCCGAAGTGGCCTGAAGAGCAGTGTAGTTGTATTACAGCTTTGCGACGTACGCCGCCATGCGGTGGTGTCCCGCTTCGTCGGGCAGGGTGCCGTAGCCCGCGCCCATGTTGTCGACGAGGTGCGCTGGATCGGAGGTGCCCGGAATGACGCAGGTCACGGCTGGGTGAGAGAGGATAAATTTCAGGAAGAACTGCCCCCAACTGGCAATGTCGTAGTCGCCCGCCCAGTCGGGTAGGGGTTTGCCTTTCACGGCGCGGAACAGGGAGCCGCTTTCGTAAGGTTCGTTGACCAGCACCGCCACACCCCGGTCTTTTGCAGCAGACAACAGACGCTGTTCGGCCGCGCGTACCCGAATGGAGTAGGGGAGTTGCACGAAGTCGATGGACTCCGAAGTAAGGATGCGTTCCAGTTGCGGAAAGGCAGACGTGGTGTAGTGCGTAATGCCCAGGTAGCGAATTTTTCCTGCCGCTTTCCAATCGCGTAGCGTTTTCAGGTGCGTCTGCCAGTCGACCAGGTTGTGGATCTGCATCAGGTCCATTGTCTGCCGCTGCATCTTCCGAAACGATTCCTCCATCTGGGCGATGCCCGCCTGTTGACCCGTCGTCCACACTTTTGTAGCGTAGAAAAATCGGTCCGCCCGCCCCAGTTCCGTTGTCAGGTCGCCGATCACCGCTTCCGATTTTCCGTACATCGGCGAAGAGTCGATGACCGTGCCGCCCTGGTCGACCATCCGTTGCAGTACTTCGCGGAGGGGCTGGCGCTCGGCCTCGGCTGTGCCGACATCGAACTGAATCCAGGAGCCTAACCCGACCACGGGCAGGCGTTCACCGGACGAGGGAATGAGACGTGTGTTCATGGTTGCCTCTACTTCAAACGACCCCGGCGGTGTAGCCGCGAACGCCCGGAGCGCGACCGGCGCAGTCCACGCCCCCAGGCTCAAACCGCCCATCAGCTGCAGTGCCTTGCGCCGGGAAAATCGTGGTGTCATAGCGTAGGTACGTGCGAAGGCGCCAGAAAGATGGCCTGTTTTCCTTCCGACCAGTGGGGGCGCAGCCTTTTTCGTTCGGCAGGTACATGGGACACACAGGTGAGGCACACGATTACTCCACCTTTTTGTCGGGCAGGTGCTGACCAGTATGATGGCGTATGGGGTTTTCCACCGCGAAACTCCGCCGGTCGACAAAGGCGAAGGCGGCGTGTAGAAATCAACCGCCTCAGCGGGGTGTGGGCCACACGTGCGCGATGACGTCCGGCCGTGCGGTGGGCTCCCGGCTGCGGCACACTTCGAAATCGTAGCCACCGTGTTGCCAAACAGTACACTCGCCGGCGGGTCGTGCGTACCGCCGTACGGGGGAACCCAGGCGCGCCAGGTGGTAGTGCACGACCGTAGGGTACTGTGTCCCGGCCGGGTAGTAGAACTCGAACAAAACGGCACGGTTTAGCGAGTCGACTTCCACCACCAGGCGCTCTGCGCCGTCGGGCAGGTGCAGGTACTCGAACGTGCGAATGCGGCCGGTGGCGGAACCGGGCGGCGGCATGCCCATCGTGACGCGCTCGCCGGACGGAAGCGTTACGGTGCTGGGAAAGGGCGGGTCGGGCGGCGTGGCGCAGGCCATCAGTAGGCCCAACACAAGGAGCATGCAACTACGGTACATCCGTGTAACGTGGGTTAAAGACGAATAAAACCCAGGCCGACGTCCGAGGGGCGTCTACCCGGGCCTCTTTACTGAATCAAACGCGTTTGCATTTAGGCGGCCAGTCCCGCCTGGGACGCAGGTTCGTGTGCGGCCAGCGCCTCGGCGAGGTACTGTTCGCAAAGCTGATGGGCGTTGTACTGCCGCAGCTCTTCTTGCAGGGCTTTGACATTTGTGCGATACACGGTAGCATGCAGCACTTCCAGAACGGCATCCTGCACCTGCTCGGCCGTAGGACGTTCCGTTTGCAGGTTGATGCCCAGCTTGAAGTACCCGATGCGGGCGTTGATCTCATTTTTGCCTTCGTGCACGCCGGCTACGACCAGCGGCAGCCCGTGTTGTAGGCCCAGTATAACGCCTCCGTACCCTCCGTTCGTGACGTATACGTCGGTATAGGGCATAATCTCCTCGAAGGGAATAAAGTCTTCGATGATCACGTTGGCGTAAGGATACTGGGTGCGCAGCGCTTCGGTTTGAGAGCCGCCCGTGGTGACCACCACTAGGTGGCGGGTTTCCTTGAAGGCTTCCAGGGTCGGCACAATGATTTTGGTGACGTCTTGTTCTACCGTTCCCTGCGTGACCAGAATGACCTTGTCGAACGCCTTGACCCGATCCTGAAAAAAGTAGCGTTGCGGGCGAGGGTGGCGGTGTGGCAACAGAGCACCCACAAAGCGAATGTTCGCGCCCAGGTCGCTGCGCTTGTATTCAAAACCGGGCGCCCCACTCTGAAGCACCCACGAGGCCGAGCGGTAGAGCATGTCGAACAGGTTGGTGGTCTGGACCGTGATTCCATAAGCATCGAGCACGTCACGGTATTGTTCGGTCGGCGCTTTGAAAACAAACCGGTCGGTAAGCCAGCGCAGCACGGCCTGTTTTTGTTGCCCCCAGCGGGTGTACGAGGGCACGCGCCCCAACCCGCTGGGCGGCAGGTTGCGAGAAGTTTCGCCCAGCGGCATGATGCCCATGGCCAGTACCGGCACGTTCAGCCGGAACCGCACGAGCGGAATGGCGGTGAAGGCAATGTCGGCGATCATGGCGTCGAAGGGAAATTCCTGCCGGAGGTCGAGAATATCTTCGTAGTACTCGGCCGTTCGACTCACAAACACGTGCGTCAGGTCGAACTTCAGCTTGCTGAGCTGGCGGGTATGGCGGGCGCGCTCCGGAAACAGGGTGTCCAGGGTGTCGCTGCTGACGTCCAGGGCGTAGCGGAACGGAACATGAGGAATACCCAGGGTTTGTAATTTGGGGCGGTAGGCTTGCCCGGTGTACCAGCGCACGTCGTGCCCCTGGCTTTTCAGGTACATGGCCAGGCCGGTAAGCGGGTTGAAGTGCCCATCGGCGGGGAAAGTCGCGAACAGGATTTTCTTGGGTTCCATAGCGGGAAACTTCCGTGGACAAACGGAAGTGGCTACAAAACTAGGGGTGTCGCCGGGCGAATCCTTGCAAAAAGCCGACGCATGGCGACGGGCGCGAACGAGGAGCTCAGCTCAAAAAATCGATGGTAAATTCGGTGCCCTGGTCCACTTCGCTCTCCACATAGATGCGTCCGCCCAGCGCTTCTACCTGATTCTTTACCATAAAGAGGCCCATGCCTTTGCCGTCGACGTGGTTGTGAAAGCGCTGGTACAACCCAAAAAACTGCTCACCGGCTTTTTTCAGGTCAATCCCTTTGCCGTTGTCCTTGAACGTAAGGCGCACCACCCGCTCGCCCATGCGCTGACTTTTGATCAGAAGTTGCAGGGGAACCTCCGGCCGGCGGTATTTGATGGCGTTGGAAATCAGGTTGTAGAAGATGCTGTACAGGTACGCACGAAGCGTCACCATCTCGTCTACTTCGCGAAAATCGGTCTGGATGTCGGCCTTGGCTTCGGCAATGCTCGACTGAATGCTGAGTTGCACGGCATTGAACAGTTCGGAAAACTGCACCGGCTCTTTTTTGTCGGAGGCGCTTTGCTTGAGTTGCAGAATCAGGCTCAGATCCTGAATGACCGAGGCCAGGCGGGCGGTCGACTTGGTAATGCCTTCCAGAAAAACGGGCATTTGGGGGTCGTTCGGACCGGCCTCCTGAATCAGGTAGCCCAGGCTCGTGATGTTATTGACCGGCGAGCGGAGGTTGTGGGAGATGATGTAGCTGAACTGTTCCAGCTCCCGGTTCCGCATCTCCAACGCCTGTGTAATGCGCGCCCGCTCGGCTTCAGCGTGTTTTTCGGCCGTAACGTCGCGGCAGGAGCAGTAAAACTGCTCACCGAACGGCACGGCGTGCCACGACAGGTAGAGGTAATCGCCGCGTTTGGTCAGGTAGCGGTTGACAAATTCGACCGATGTGTGGCCGCCGTCCAGCAGCTTCTGGTATTCGGCCAGGGTTGGGTAGACGTCGTCGGGGTGTACAAACCGAACGAAAGGCTTGCTGCACAGTTCCTGCTCCGAATAGCCCAGCGTCTGGACAAACGAACGGTTGATTTTTTTAAAGTAACCGTCCGGGCCGGCGATGCAGAACATAACGGGCGAGATGTCGAACAGCCGCTGGAGGTCCTGCCATTGCTGTTGCGTACGTTTTTCGCGGGTAACGTCCTGAAGCGAAGCGTAGTAGAGCGTCTGATCACCCACAGCAATCCTGCGGCCGCGTAGCAGCAGATCGCGCGTGTGGGTGAGCGTAGAATTACGCCACGAGCTGACGTATTCCTGCCCGGCCTGGGCCGCCTCCAGAAACGCTACGACGGTCGTAAAGGCCGAAGCGGACAACACGTCGCGCGGGGGGCGGGAGGTTAAGGTTTCGTGCGCTTGTTCCAGAAGCGCACATCCGGCGGGGTTGACGTACAGAAGCTTTTCGACGGACTCGTAGATCAGGATGCCGAGGTGTGTCGTGTCAAAAACCGCCCGGAACATCTGGCAGAAGGTGTCGAGGGGTGCGGATTTAAAATCCATGCGAGCTGAGAAGAAAGTCCGAGAGTACGACAGGGCCTGCGACAGCATAGCTGTCGATAAAAATAGACTGTTCGGTGACAGAAGTATAAAAAATGGCTTCTTTCTGAGCAAGTACGTGGCAAGCGCCCGAAGGGTTCGGCAGGGTTACGACTTTAAAAACAGGAAATGAGGGACAACAGGCTGAGTGAGACCGTAACACAGGCGGAGCGCAGTTGGGCATGCAAAGCGGGACTAAGACAGAAATGTATGTATGAACCGATGATGGAGTGGCAAGTAATCAAAAAAAAGAAGTGTATGCAAGTATAAAATACGTAATCTGTTAGGTGAAATATCACCTATCGTAAGACGGATTGCGAATAATCTTCTCTAAAAAACTTTCGAGCACTAGTGGGTAGAACGCCGCAGCACGTGGCGCAGGTCGCCGATGCGGAACCACCGGTAGCCGTATCCTTCCAGGATGATGAGGTGTGCGCCGTCGGCTTCGGCCGTACAGGTCTCTTCTTCCAGCAGGTTGACGAGCGTTTCGCCGGTTTCGTCGGGTAACGTAAGGCGCACTTCACGGGCGCGCTGGTCGAAGTTGTGCAGCAGCAGCAGCGCGTTGCCGCGCCACTCGTAGCGCATCGCCAGCACAGTGGGAACCTTGGTGTCGAGCAGTTGCCATTCGCCCCAGCCAATCTCGGGGCACTGTTTCCGGAGGCGGATCATGCGGGTCATCCAGCCCAGCAACGAATCTTTGTCGCGCTGTTGGGCTTCGACGTTGATGCGCGCATAGCGGTAAGGGCCCTGGTCGATCAGGGGATGGATGGTGTGGTCGGCCACCGAAAAACCCGCCTGCCGGTCGTCGGACCATTGCATGGGGGTGCGCACGGCGTCGCGCTCTTTCAGACTGAGGTCGTCGCCCATTCCAATTTCGTCGCCGTAGCGGATCACGGGCGTGCCGGGCAGGGAAAACAGCAGACTGTAGGCCAGTTCGGACTGGGGGCGATTGCCGATCATGGGCGAAAGGCGTCGGCGAATGCCCCGTTCGTACAGTTGCATGGTCGGGTCCGGGCCAAACCGTTCGAACACCCGCTGCCGTTGCTCTTCGGTCAGGCGGCCCAGGTCCAGTTCGTCGTGGTTGCGCAGGAACTGCGCCCATTGGGCCGTCGGAAATAAGGCTTGGGTAGCCCGTAAGGCATCGGCCAGGGGAGCGACATCGGCCGTAGCCAGGGCGTAGAACAGGTACTGGTTCACGTAAAAGTTGAACATCATGTGGATGCCTTCACCGTGCTCACCAAAATAGTTTTTCGTTTCTTCCGGCATCACATTGGCTTCGCCCAGCAGAATGGCGTCGCCCCGTCGCCATTGCAAAAAGCGCCGCAATTCGGCAAGGTACTCGAACCGAAGTTGTGGCTTTTTCTGGCCGGGTGCCGGCGTTTCCAGAATGAACGGGACGGCATCGACACGAAACCCCGCCACGCCCAGTTGCAGCCAGTAGCCCATGATCCGTTGCACTTCCGCGCGCACGTCCGTATTCTCCATGTTCAGGTCGGGCTGGAAGTCGTAAAAGCGGTGGAAGTAGTACTGTTTGGCTTTTTTGTCGTAGGTCCAGGTCGACTCCTGAACGCCCGGAAACACCATGCCTTCGTTCCAGTCGGAGGGGCGTTTTTCCTGCCAGACGTACCAGTCGTGGTAGGGCGATTGCGGGTTGCGTGCTTCCTGAAACCAGGGGTGTTGGTCGGACGTGTGGTTTACCACCAGATCGATGATCACCTTGATGCCCCGTTTGTGGGCCTGGTGCATAAATTCCACAAATGCACCGCTGGAGCCGTGCCGCGGGTCGACGCCGTAATAGTCGGAGATGTCGTAGCCGTTGTCACGGTTGGGAGTCGGTTGGAACGGCGCCAGCCAGATGGTGTCCACGCCGAGCGAATCCAGGTAGTCGAGCCGTTGCATCAAGCCTTCAAAATCGCCCACGCCGTCGCCGTTGGCGTCCATGAAGGTTTCTAAATCCAGGCTGTAGATGATGGAGTTTTTGTACCAGAGGTCTTCGATCATGGAAAAGCAGCTAATCAGGTGTGTAGCCTATTGTACTTCCCGGTGCGGCGAAAGGATACACTGCGGCAAAGAAAAGACGCGGCTTACCGTCGGTCGCTGTGGCCCAGGTCCTTGTCGGGCGCTATCTGATCGCGCACCAGTTGCTTTACCTCTTTGGCTTCGGGAAAACGCCCGGCGGCTTTCCGCGAAAAAAGGACGTGTTCGTGATAACGGATTTCAAAAATCCCTCCCGTACCGGGAATGAGGGCGACTTCTTCCAGCTCCGCCTCGAAGGTGGTGAGCAGTTCCTGGGCGATCCAGGCCGCGCGCAACAGCCAGCGGCATTGGGTACAATACTCGATTTCTACGCGTTTTTTCATAGACCGTAACGGGTGGCGTACAGGCAGGCATACGAGAATGGTCGGGGCATCGTTGTGGGGCTTCGCCCTTAGCGCCGGTGAGCTTCCTGAGCATAGCGCACAAAAAACGCGAGCGATTCGGGATTGCGCATGGAATCGCGATTGGCGGCCCGTTCTGGCGCTTGCCCCATCAGAATGCGCTTTACGGGCGCCTCCATCTTCTTTCCGCTCAGCGTATACGGAATGTCTTCTACCGCCACGACGGCATCGGGCACGTGGCGCGGCGAGTAGTTGTGGCGGAGGGCCTGGCGGAGTTGCTGTATCACGTCGTCGGTCAGGGCCTGATCGGCCCGCATTTTTACGAACAGCGGCATGTACTGCTGTCCGCCGGGCAGGTCCAGGCACACCACCAGGCTATCGGCTACGGCCGGGACCTGATCGACCGCGCGATACACCTCGCTCGTGCCGATGCGGACACCCCCTCGGTTCAGGGTCGCGTCCGAGCGCCCGTAAATGATCAGCGAATCGCGCGAGGTGATTTCGATCCAGTCGCCGTGACGCCAGACGCCCGGAAACATCTCGAAGTAGCTGTCGCGGTACCGCGCCCGTTCCGGGTCGTTCCAGAAGTAAATCGGCATCGAGGGCATGGGCTGGGTGATAACCATCTCGCCCATCATGTCGCGTACCGGTTGGCCCTGATCGTCGTACGCGTCCAGCGCGCAGCCCAACGCCCGGCATTGGATTTCGCCTTCGTAGACGGGCCGCAGGGGGCATCCCCCCACGAAGGCACTGCAGACGTCGGTCCCGCCGCTCATGGACGTGAGCCAGACATCGGACTTCACCGCTTCGTACACCCAGTCGAACCCTTCGGGCGGCAGGGGCGAACCCGTGGAGCCGATGGAGCGCAACGTTGCCAGATCGGACTGTTGTCCGGGGGCCAGGCCGGCCTGGCGGCAAGCCATCAGAAAACCCGCACTTGTGCCGAAATGGTGGATGCCTGCCTCTTCGGTCAGTTGCCAGAGGGTATCGAGGGTAGGGTAGGCGGGGCTGCCGTCGTAAAGCACGGCCGTGGCACCCACCAGCAGCGATGCCTGCACAAAGTTCCACATCATCCAGCCCGTAGTGGTGTACCAGAAAAAACGCTCGCCAGGACGACAATCGTTGTGAAAGGCGAGGTATTTCAGGTGTTCGAGCAGCACCCCGCCGTGGCTGTGGGTAATGGCTTTGGGCAACCCCGTGGTGCCGGACGAATACAGGACCCAGATCGGGTGCGCGAACGGCACCGACGCGAAGGTAAGCGGGGCGTCTGGCGTCGCGAGGGCCTCGGCCCAGGGGACCGTGCCCGCCAGCGTGGCGTCGGCCTGCAGGTACGGAATCAGAAGGACCCGCTCGACGCTCGGCAGCGCCGCTTGCAGTTCGCGTACTGCGTGGGTGCGGTCGTGGGGTTTGCCGTTGTACGTATAGCCATCCACCGCAATCAGCACTTTGGGTTCGATCTGTTGGAACCGATCGGTCACGCTGCCTGTCCCGAAATCGGGCGAACAACTCGACCAGACCGCCCCGAGGGCGCAGGTCGCCAGAAAGGCCACCGTCGCTTCGGGAATGGTGGGCAGGTAGGCTGCGACGCGATCGCCCGCCCCGATGCCCTGTTGGCGGAGGTAATGACTCAGCGAAGCGACCTGTTGGGTCAGCTCCTGCCAGGAAACCGCCCGCAGCGGGTGGCGCTCGGACCGGAACAGCAGCGCGGGTCGGGCGTCGGTTGCCTGCCGGAAAATGTGTTCGGCGTAATTCAATTGACTGCCCGGAAACCAGTTGGCGCCGGGCATGGCTCCCTCCAGTACGCGCTGGTAGGGCGTAGGCGAGGCTACTTCAAAGTAGTCCCAGAGCGATGCCCAGAATGCCGCGGGCTGATCGACCGACCAGTACCAAACCTCTTCGTAAGTAGAAAAGTCCAGTTGCCGATGGGCGCGCAGCCATGTGAGATAATGCTGAAGCCGTGACTGTTGCACCGCTGTGGCGGTCGGTTGCCAGAGAACACGGGGAGAAGTGGTCGCCATGAGTGAAGGAGTAGGTGGAAAGCGAACTTACGGATTTGTCTCCATTTGCAGGAAACCTGGGCCATGCGTCCACTGGGCAGGCTTTTTTCTTAGGTGCGACCGATGATTAGAGAGGCGGCACGGGGCCGCGGGAGAAAAAAAATGATCTTCATCATCGCCGGGAAAAGAAGTAGATCACTTCCCGATAGGGGTTTCGTATCTGCCAGAAAGTGAGAGGGTAAGCGATATTAAAACAACAAGTAGCCTACTTGATATTACATTAAAAACTGTTCATGCATATTGTGGGTGCAATCGTTTGCGCAATTGGCTTATGTCCATCAAAATAACCCTTTGGCAAACCTACAACGACAAAGGGTAGCACTTTTTCCAGGAAACGAGTTGCCCCCAAAAGGTAGAAAAGTATGCACATCACCCTATCTCTTTTACAAGGGCAATATAACGACAATTATTGGGCGTTCGTCGGACAATTGCAGCCATACCTTTGTAATTGTAACGAACTCATCGGTATGAAGAAGTATCTATTTTGGGCCGTAGGACTTTTGCTTAGTGGCCACACGTGGGCAGAAGGTTCTAAAAACTTAACTCCCACGAACACCAGCGGTGCAACTACCGGAACCAACAAGCAGGTTGGTTACTTATTGCACGATGCAGGGGCCAACTCCAACGACTTCCTGTCGCCAGGGGCCCCTACCAACGAACGCTTGTACGTTACGGTAAAGCCGGGCGAGACGCTTTATTTCGGTGTGCAGCGGGCCTATTCCCTAACAGGATTTTACAACAGTTCGGGCAGCACGTTCGAAAACCGTTTGCGAGTACGCCTGAAGTACGATAACGGGGGAACCGTGGTGCCCTATTCCGTGATCTTGAACGACGACGGAACCAACCCTTTGCTACTGGATTCTACGCAGGCGGGCGTCATTCCTTCCTACGCCAAAGCGGCGGTAGGGCCCAACCGGACAGGAGTGACCAACGGATACGATCCGCTGAGCTGGACCAACAATACCGGGGCGACTCGTCAGGTGTGGGTCGAGTTTACCACTCCGATTAGCGGCGGCGTCAACTCCGACAACGACTACACCAACAACCTGAGCTACTACAACCTGTGGGACTTCACGGTAATCGACAACAATGGCGTTGAGAAAACAGGGCGACTCTATTCTTCGCAATGGGCCTTTTCGACCGGCAACTTCGACGACCGACTTTCGGTCAATTTTTCGTTGTATGCCACCATGCCGGCCGATGCGGGCGGTTACTACGTCAAAAAAGTGAACTACGCGGGCATGAAGCCCTACGAAGCCATTTTCGTGGCCAACGGCACGGGAACTACTCCTACCGCCGACTATACAGAAGACCGTAAAAGTAAAAACGGAACGGACGGCTTCACTTCCACCGACATCTACCCGGAGTATCCGCTGTTTGTCAGCAACCCCGACGCTACGCTGTACCCCACGGCCAGCACGCAGGCCGTTTCGACCGTAGCCACCAACAGCTTTTGTAATGCCCTGGGCGAAGGGAGCATGTCGCTCAACCTGAACAGCAGCCAGGCCGGGATCGGCATCATTTTCATCGACCTGGACCAGGACGGAGAACTTGATCCGGAAGACCGCCTGTTGGAACAACCCATCAGCGCAGGGAACAATTATTTCTTCTGGGATGGGCAAGACGGTCTGGGCAACCCGGTGCCTTCCGGCACGGAGATTCAGTTTGAGTTTCGCAGCAACGTAACGGCTGTGCATTTTCCGATCTGGGATGCTGAAACCAACGACAATGGCATCACGGTGCAGAAAGTGCGTCCGGGCGTCAACGGCGAATACGAATACCTGTATTACGACGACAGCAACCTGCCGGCGGGCATGGTGACTCCTCAGACTCAATTGGAGGGGAACAACAGCGTGTCGGGGGCGCACCTCTGGACCGATTCCGACAACAGCGGAACCGGCGACGGCGATGGGCGCATCATGAACACCTTTACTTATGGTTCGATCGTTACGCAGATCATCACCAAGGTGCACGAATACGACTGTAATCCCGACTACGACGGCGATGGCTACACCAACGATGTCGACCTGGACGACGACAACGACGGCATTCCGGACAGCGACGAGCTGGTCGGGCTGGCCGATCCGTACGGCTTCGACGGCGCCTCCACCACGGGCTACCCGCGGTACCTGGATTATTCGCTGCCTGGCTTTATTGACTATGATGCCAACGGCATCGACGACCGGTACGATACCGATGGCGACGGAATTCTGAGCATCAACGATCCGGATGCCGACGGCGATGGCATTTTCGATGCCCAGGAGGCCGACCGGGGGCGTAACCCCAGCGTAGGCGGATACGACAACGCTACCGGTACGTTCTCAGGAACCGATGCCGACGGCAACGGGATGATCGACGTTACCGAAACGGCTGTCGGATCGGGTACCACCATTTTCCCGCTGACCAACTCGGATAGCGATGGCCTGCCCGATTTTCTGGACGTGGATTCTGACAACGACGGCATTGCCGATCTGTACGAAGGTCGTGCGAACATGGACGGGTCCGGCGGACGGAACTACCGTGACACCGACGCCGACGGCGATGGCCTCTACGACCTGGCCGAAGCGGGTGGGACCGATGCTGATAACAACGGCGTGGTCGATACCTTTACGGACCTCAACAACAACGGCTTGGCGGACGAATGGGAAAGCCTGATGGGTGGAACTACCCTGGAACCGTCGGACAGCGATGGCGACGGGCAAGTTAACTTCCTGGATCTGGATTCGGACAACGACGGCATTCCCGATGGCACCGAAGGCGCTACCGATCTGGATGGCGACGGCATTGCCAACTTCATCGACCTGGATTCTGACAACGACGGCATCTGGGACGTGACCGAAGCCGGTGGCACGGCAGGCCCTGACGCACGTCTGAGCGGCTTTACCGACGGCAATGGCGATGGTCAGGACGATACCGTTGCAGGAACGCCGCTGCCCCTGTACAACACCGATGGCGTCGGCAACCCCGATTTTCTGGATGCGGACAGTGACGGCGACGGCATTGCCGACGTGCTGGAAGCCGGTGGCCGGGATGCCAACGGCGACGGGCAAATCGACGGGACCATCAACGCCAACGGACTGGCCGATGCCGTCGATCCGACGGTGGGCGGACGTGCGCTGCCCCTGCCGAATACCGACGGAACCGGCGACGCCGACTACCGCGATACGGACAGCGACGGCGACGGCTTTGCCGACAGCACCGAAGGGTTCGACAACAACTTCGACGGAACGCCCGATCGCACGCCCAGCGGCAGCGACACCGACGGCGATGGCCTGGACGACGCGTTCGATACCGACAACGGAGGCGTTGCCTCTACCCAACCTGATCTGGACGGCGACGGTCTGCCCAACTACCAGGATACCGACGACGATGGCGACGGCACCAGCTCGCTGGCCGAAGGTGGCGGTGGTAGCCCCATTCCACTTTACCTGAACAACCCGGGGGTCAACCAGTTTGTAATCGCTCCCGGCAGTGCGGCCATTCAAACCGGCCGGGCCTGTTACCAGATGACCAACGGTGGAAACCAGCGTTCAGCCGTATGGGCGGCCGATCAGGTCAACGCCAGTACCTCTTTTGTCTTGGAAGCGAACCTGAACTTTGGAAATGATGCTCAAAATGAGGGAATTGCGTTTGTCTTCCAGCAACAGAGCCTCAGTGCCCTGGGCGATAACGGGCGTAGCATGGGCTACGGCGAGAATAATGCGGGTGCGGGTAACAGCATTCTGCCTTCCTTGATCATCGAATTTGACATTCGCGATAACGGATTCAATGACCCTGCCGAAGACCACGTCGGGGTGATGTTGAACGGCGATGAGCAGAACCATGCTTTAACGGTAAACCTTGGCTATAACCTGGAAGATGGTGCAGATCATAACTTCAAAGTGGTCAACTACACGGGCCTGAACGAGATTCACATCTTCCTGGACGGGGTCCAGATCCTTACCGGGGGGGCGCTCAACACCATCATCACCGGCGATCAGTATTGGGGCTTTACCTCGTCGACAAGCGGGGGAGGTGCTACGCAGTCGATCTGTGACGTGAGCCTGCGCACCTTGCCCGATTCGGATGGCGATGGTCTGAACGATATCGTCGACAACGACGACGACAACGACGGCATTCTGGATACCGACGAAGGACAGGGCACCGACCCCTCGGCCGATGCTGACGGGGATGGCATACCCAACTACCAGGATACCAGCTTCGCCGGCTTTACCGATGCCAACGGCGATGGCGTAGACGATCGCTTCGACGCCGACGGCGACGGCATCCCGAACCAACTCGACCTGGATTCCGATAACGATGGACTGGCGGACAGCCAGGAAGGTGCCACCGATCTGGATGGCGATGGCCTGTCGAGCCACCTCGACCGCGATAGCGATGGCGATGGCATCACCGACACCCGCGAGAGCGGCGGGAACGATGCCAATGGTGATGGGGTCATCGACGGTTACTTCGATTATGATGAAGACGGCCTGGCCGATCGTGTCGATCCTTCCGAAGGGGGGACCGCGCTGACGCTGATCGATTCGGACGGCGACGGCAACCCGGATCACCTCGATCTGGACTCGGATAACGACGGCATTGCCGATGTGCTGGAAGCCGGTGGTACCGACGACGACCAGGATGGACAAATGGATGGCTTTGTCGATGCCGATACCGATGGCTTGAACGACGTAGTCGAATCGACGCCGCTGACTCTTCCGGATCATGACGGCGATGGCCTCGCCAATTACCGTGATGTTGATTCCGATAACGATGGCATCACCGATGGTGTGGAAAATAACCTGGCCGATGCCGATAACAACGGCCGTGTGGATGGCTTTACCGATGCCAACGGCGATGGCTGGCACGATGCCTTCCTCTACAACGCCGTAACTATGCTGGATTCAGACGGCGACAGCGTGCCTGACTACATGGATCTGGATACCGACAACGACGGCATTCCCGACGCACGTGAAGCGGGCGAAACCAATGGCGCCGACGGACGCGTCGCAGGCTTTGTGGATGCCAACGGCGACGGTCGTAAAGACGGGTTGACGCTGGCCATGCCCGATACCGACGGCGACGGCATTCTGGACTACCGCGACGTCGATTCCGACAACGATGGCCTCACCGACGCCATCGAAGCGGGGGGCAACGATACCAACAGTGACGGTCGTATCGACAGCTTTGCGGACAACAGCCCGAATGGCCTGGCCGATGGCTACAATGATGCGACGGCCGCCAGTCCGTTGCCGGTGCCGGATACCGATAGCGACGGCACACCGGACTACATTGACCGGGACAGCGATGGTGATGGGCTGTACGACTGGATCGAGGCCTTTGACCTGAACGGCAACGGAAGCGCCCTGGACGATTACATTCAGGCAGCCGATAATTACGCAGCCTACAGCGGCGACGATTATTACCCAACCGATGCCGCCAACGATGCCGACGGCGACGGCGTGCCCGACTGGCTCGAAGACGACAATGGTGATGGCATTGCCAACTTCCAGGACCCGACCCATGCGGCGTACTACGACACAGATGGCAACGGACTGATCAACCTGTACGATGCAGCCTTCGGCGGGATTG
Organism: Catalinimonas alkaloidigena; assembly: GCF_900100765.1. NCBI lineage: Bacteria > Pseudomonadati > Bacteroidota > Cytophagia > Cytophagales > Catalimonadaceae > Catalinimonas > Catalinimonas alkaloidigena. The sequence goes on from NZ_FNFO01000011.1 coordinate 121,694, forward strand.
AGAACAACTTTAACAATGCCCCGGATGCCGACGGTGACGGGATTCCCGATTGGCAGGAAGAAGAAACCACGACCACCTTGCCGGTGGAGCTGGTCTCGCTGACGGCGGCCCAGGAAGACGAAGCGGTGATGGTCCGCTGGACCACGATGAGCGAAACGACCAACAGTCACTTCGACGTGGAGCGTAGCCTGGACGGCGTGGTCTTCGAAAAGATCGGGCAGGTAAAAGGACAAGGCACCTCGCTGCAAACGACCGCCTACGCCTTTGCAGATCGTAACCCGCATGCCGGAATCAACTACTACCGCCTGCGTCAGGTGGACTATGACGGAAACGCGACGTACTACGGTCCGGTTGCCGTCCAGATCGATCCTGCGCTGCAATGGACGGCTTATCCGAATCCGACGTACGGAGCCGTTACCCTGGAAGTGCGGGTAGATCGGCCCCAGCAGGTGGAAATCGAACTGATCAGCCTGGCTGGTGTGCGACTCTGGCATCAGACCCGCGACCTGCAGGGAGGCATGAATCAATGGACGTTGGAAGAAAACCTCTTCCCGCAGCCGGGCGTCTACCTGCTGCGCATCAAAACCCATCGTAGTACCCAGAGCCTCAAGCTGATTACCTACTAGGAATCGGAGGGTTTGGAAAGAAAAGGCCGACACTACTGTGTCGGCCTTTTTTATAACGTTTGCCGTAGTGCATGCATCGGACAAGGGGTAAGCCGCTCGACGTTGCTTGGCTATGTAGATCAGAACAACAGCGCACCGATTTTGAACCCGCACACAAGCGTCGGGCCTCGGTAACCGTAGTCCCATCCGAACTGATCGAACAGCGTGGCAGACCGGGGAGGAGCGCCTGCCAGGCGTGGCATCTTCAGGGAAGCACCTAAGTAAAAATCCATCAGAATAAAACCATCGAACAGAAAATAGGTCGCGCCTACTAAGGCGGTTCCCTGCCAGCTCCGCATCGTCGACGTGCGTACGCCGGGCACCAGCTGCTCAAACTCCAGTCCGTCTTCCTCGGCGTACGGTACCAGCACGTAATCTTCGTACGTCAGGTGGTACCGGTGGTATCCCAGCCCATAGGCAAAATAATAGTTGCTGGTGTTGTAGTCAGCGGCCTGGTTGTGAATCTTATGCATGATTTCGAAGCCCGCTCCCTGCACCTGCGTATCGGGGTTCAGGCCCACGTTGAACTCCCGCTTGTGGCGTTCGCCCAGGTAGTAGCGCGGCGAAAGGACAACCGCGTGCCGCGACAGCGGCGGGCGGTATTCTGCATCGACGCGCAGGCCTTTGATCACCATGAGCTGTGGCACCAGCGAGAGACTGAAGTGGCGCGTGCTGAGCGGCTGCGCCCATGCCGCGTGCGCCGCCAGCCCCAGGAGCAGTCCGAACAAGTACTTCATATGGCGATGTCGAGCTTGCTGAGTAGTTGCAGCGAATCGCCCTCATAACGGTACTGGTACAGCGCGTCGGACCCGATCACCATCAGTGTGCCGTCCAGCGGAATCAGGTCGTGCGCCTCGATCCGGAAGTGCTGGAGCTGGTGCAAGCGCGTCACGTCTTTTTTGCCGAATACTTTCAGTCCGTCGTCGCACACGAACAAAAGACTGTCGGTCACGCCCAAGCCTTTCGGAGCCGTCATGTCGTACGACTGCACCAGCGTCGGCATCGCCGGATTTTCGATGTCAATGATGTCCAGCTGATTCAGTCCCCAGCCACACATGGTGCGGTCTGAGCTGAGCGTCACGTACGCGTAGCGTTCGTCGGCCACCACCGGATCGCAGCTGAACACGTGCTCGTACGTAGAAAGCCACCGCGGATCGGCCGGCTGGCTGATGTCGTAGATGTGCATTCCCACACTCGACCCGATAAACAGTTGGTTGCCCTTCGGAAAAATCGTTTCGATGTTGGTACCGATGGGCACAACCTTCTCGAACAGCGGGTTGTTGGGGTCCTGAATGTTGAACAGCCGCAACGTCTGGTCGTCGACCGTGTACAGGTAATTGCCGCTGATGGCAAATCGGGCCGTCGAGCCGCCCACGCCATCGGTCGTACCGAAATCGGCATCGCCGCTCGAAAAATTATCACAACCGGCCAGCACCAGGAGTGCCAGTAGAAAGAGGGTAAACTTTTGCATGGTAGGGGTTAGTCTTCAATCCAGTCCACAATGATGCGTTCGTCGTCTTCCGAATCCAGCTTGTAGCGGTCCGGAATGGTGCCGCCATCGGGTGGCAACAGACCCGGAAACGCATGGCGCACCCGCGAGACGATGCGCGGCTGCTCCACTTCCGAAAGGTCGATGGCGACCAGGTCGACGGCGTTGTCCACGTAGAGGGTGTGGCCCTTCATTGCCAGGTCCACGCTGCCGTACACCCGCAGAAACGCCAGCTTCTGGGGCTGTGCTGGGTTGCGGTTGTCGATGAGATGGACCCCCTCGTACTGCTCTGTGATGAACAGAAACCCTTCTTTGTAGTAAATCTTGGCGAGGTTTTTCAGGTCGCGGGGTTCTTCCAGCCGAATGGATGACTCCAGTTGGCTGCGGCGCAAATACACCGGTTTGTAATTCGTTTCGAACGATCCGTCGGGGGGCGGCTCCACCGAGATCCAGGAGTCGCAGGCGGACAGCGACCACAACAGGGCGCCGGCGGCCAGAAAAGAGGAGAGAGGTTTCATGCGATGTAGTGACTTATGATCACGACGTAAAAAAGAAGCCCGACGTGGGGCGTACCTGAAAAAAATGTAGACGCTTAAATTCTTGAACCCGACGGGCTTAAGGGAAAAGCCTTGCTAGGCTCCAGCGCACAGCGGTGACGAAACCGGGCTATGCGACTTATCTTCAAAAGGAAACGCCGGAAACGTGGGCGTGCGTTGCAACGCTTCCGGCACCACCCATCCCCCAACCGGAAGCCAGGCATGCAACGCTACCGGGAGCTGCGCGATGCCGAAGGCAACATGGAGTGGGTCGATCCGCAGCCGCTGGAGAATTACCTCGTAACGGTCGATCTGGCCCTTCTCGATTTCCTGCCCGAAGGGTTTGCCGAAGAGGTGCAGAACGGTTTGCCTTTTCGGGGGCACACGGTCGCGACCTCCGACCTGATCGACAGTTTGTACTACAGCCTGTCGGTGCACGAATCGGTGAAGGCCGACCCGCGGGTCGATACCCGTGTAAACGAACCCTACGATGGCGATCCGATGTCAATGGATACGCTCGTTTTAGCGGCTACTTACAACCCGTACTGTGGCATCGATCCGGCGCGGATCAAAGCCATCCGTTCGTCCGAATTTCAACGCACCTTCCTCGCTACCCGCGAGTTTGAGGCGCGGCTGCAGTGGTTGTTTCAGGCGTGTTCGTCCCAAGCCTTCGATTACTATGTCCACCACCTGGACGAGCCTCTGTGGAAAGCGGACCGGGAAGCCAGCCAGTTGGTGTCAGGTAGGTTAAAAGAGCGGTTTGAAGCCTTTGCCGAACAGCGCCTTACCAATGTGAAAGACGGTGCGCAGTACGCGCAGGCCCTGCAAGGGTTTTACGAAAAGCGATTGAAAGCTGTAAAAGCTGAATTGGAAGCCGCCTGGGAGAAGGTGCAGACCCAGCGGGCGGCACAACACAAGGCCGATCAGCAGATCGTCGATCAGTACAAAGCGTTGCTGTTCAAACGGGAGACGTACCGAATGGAAACCTACGGCTTTACAATGACGGAAGCGGGCTGGGTGAACATAGACCGAGGAACGCTGGAGAAAGACTGGACTTCCGGTACACTGGAAGTTCGGGTGGCAAATGCCGCGGATTTCGAGCGGGTGTATGCCTACGTCGTCTATCCCTCCATCCGCAGCCTCTTCCGGTTGAATCCGGAAAGTAAAGAGCGTTTCTACGTAGGAGACGCCACAACGCACGAAATGCTGATGCCGCGTCGGGCCCCGGCGCTGGTCGTGACAATCGGGTACCGGAACGGCGACTCGACGCACACCCTCACGCGCTTCCGAACGCTGGAGGAAACGGAGCTTTCCGTGGTGCTGGACCCTACCCATCCCCGTTCTCTGGCGGACGACCTGGCTCCCTACGCAAACTACCTTCCCGAAAATTCGATTCAGGAAGACCTGCGTTGGATGAAAAAACTGGACGAGATCGAGCAACGGCAACAGGTCCGATGTGCGGAACGGCGGTGGCTGCACGAACTTCACACCATTGCCTACCCCTGTCGCGTGTCAATTCTTATCGAACAAGAAGCCTTTCGGGGAGATACAGTCGCCAACCAGGAGATTTGCGACCAAGACTTTGGTGAGGCGTTGTTTACTTCTGAGTGCCGTGGGTGCCACAGCGTTACCGGACAATCGCCGGTAGGCCCTGCCTTGGCAGGTGTCACGCAACGCCGTTCTCCGGAATGGCTGATGAAGTTTATCCGGCATCCGCAGGCCACCATCGAAGGCGGTGATCCGGAAGCGGTCGCGCTCTACGAGCGGTACAGACAGTACATGCCCAATGCGTCGTACCTCACCCGCAGTCAGATCCGAGCCATTTTGGCGTACGTCGAAAAGTAAGGGAAAGAACGCTAACAACGCATGATTATGCTTCTTCGCCCCACACCACCCGCAGGACGCGCGCCTTCACGCCGATTTCTTCGAAAAAGTGGAGCCAGTGCAGTTGCTGCGCCGATAGCTGATCGGTAGGCGATTTCACTTCGATGAACTCGTAGCCTTTTCCGTCCCAGACGAACAGATCGGGAAAGCCGCGTCCGTTTTCCTTCAGGTCGCGGGCCATCTCCAGGAAGATTGCTTTCAGTTGTTTCGGCTTCAGCTTTTGCAGGCAGGCCAGCACCAGCGGCAGCAGCGTCTCGTGCCAGCCGACAAGCGGCACCAGCATACCCTCTTTTTCGGCGTAGCGTTCGGAGAGGAGCTTTTTTGCATGGCGTTTGCGGTCCAGGAACTGCAATTCTGCTTCGATGCGGGCGCGGCGGTTTTCCAGGAAATCGGGTTTGAACAGATCGGAGGGGGCGCGTTGCAGCGGATTGTGCAGGGCGTCGGCCTCATCGTCGAACAGCACGTCCCACAGCGCCAGCCCGAAGAAGCCCCGCCAGAGGTAATTTTCCGAATGAGCGGCCTGTTTTCCCTGCGCCCGGAAGTGTTCGATCACGCCCTGTTCCACCTGGTAACGGAACGCGGGCGAAATTTCGACCGCTTCGGCCTGCCGGAGGGTATCGGTGGTGGCCTTGACGGCCCCTTTCTTTTTGGCGAGCCGGTTGCAGAAATCGATCGCAAAAAAGCGTTCTTCCGCGTTTTGCGGTTGTGCCTTGATCGCATCACACAGGTGCTGTGCTTCTTCGGTCCGGTCCAGTTTGTGCAGCAGGCGGGCCTGCCGCTCGCGCGACGGCGCCTTCTCCGTTAGGCGATAGGTTTGCAACGCCAGCTCGGGCAGGGGGGCACGCTCCAGCAGGGCAGCGGTTTTCAGTGCCATGCGGTCGAACAGCGGCTGGGCGGCGGCGCTCAACTCCCGGTGGTGGCTGCTCCAGCGCATCAGCCAGTCGAATACCAGTTCGGGCGGATCGGTATCGCGGATGTAGCGGAAATGCTGGTATGCCCGCGAAATGGCCAGTTTGTCTTCCATGTCGCGGCGCGACCGGAAAAAGGGCGTAAACTTTTTGCCCTCCATGTTTTCCAGCTTGGCGTGACCGATGTCGCGCACCACAAACTGCGACATGTCGGCGTCGAGCGTCCCGAAAAAGCAGAACTTGACCATCTCGACCGTCTCCACGTAGCCCTGCCGCACCAGCGTCTCCTGTTCGTTCAGGCAGGCGACAATCTCCTCGAAGGAGATTTCCTCCACCATAAACGCCACCAGTTCCGGCTTCTTCAGCTTGCTGAGCCCAGCGGCTTCGGGCAGCAGACAGCGAATCAGGTCGACCAGTTCGCCGCGGGTAAAAATGCAGAGCAATTCGGTGGCATCGGGGGCGTGGTCCGGGTGCAGGCGTTCGGCAAAGCCGGCGTCCAGTAGCGCAGCCAGCGCGTCGGGCAAGTGGTCGATCTCGGCGTATTCGAAGCGATCGGGCCGGAAAAAGAGGCCGCGGCGGTTGGCCATCCGCACAAACAGACAACGCGCGTCTTCCGAAAGGGCGGCGAACCGCTCCAGAAACAGAAATTCGTCGGTCGAAAGCGTAGACTGGTACTGCTCCTGCACAAAGCGCAGCACGTACTCAAAATACTCGAGGTAATAACGGGGCGGAAGTTCGATTTCCGTAGGTCGGGCCATACACTAAAGTAAACAGCCCGAGGCAATTATGCGTGCCCCGGCTTAACGATTTTAGGGCAGCGGCGTAAGGAAAATGAAACAAACTTTTTGCAGAAGCCGCGCCCGCAAGCGCTTCGCCTCTGCCTCATCCAACCTTCATGCCTTATGATTCTCATCACAGGAGCCTCCGGACGCGTCAGTAGCCGGCTTGCCGAATTGTTATCGGAACAGAAGCAGCCGTTGCGCCTGATGACGCGGCATCCCCACCACCTTTCTACCCACGTGCAAGGCGAAATTATACAGGGCGATTACCAGGACCCCACCAGCCTGACCATGGCGTTTGCCGGCATCGAACGCGCGTTTGTGGTGTCAGGCCATGCCGCGCCCGGCGAGCGGGCTAAACTCCACCGCAACGCGTTTGAGGCGGCGGCCCAGGCCGGGGTAAAACACGTGATTTACCTATCGTTCCAGGGCGCTTCGCCCACGTCTAAATTTCCCCTCGGGCGCGACCATGCCGAGTCGGAAGCCTACCTGAAAGCCACCGGCGTGCCGCATACCATCCTGCGCGACAGCATGTACCTCGACATGTTGCCCGAACTGTTCAACGAAGAGGGGGTGTTGCGTGCCCCGGCGGGCGACGGTGCCGCGGCCTTTGTCTCGCGCGAAGACGTGAGTCGGGTGGCGGCGGCCGTGTTGCTGGATCCGCCTCTGAGCAGCGCTACGTACGACGTCACTGGGCCGGAACCCGTCACCTTGCAGGAAGCCGCGGGGCGTTTGTCCGTGCTGGTGGGGCGCGAGCTGCGGTACGAAGACGAATCGCTCGAACAGGCCCAAGCCTGGCGGCGGAATCTGGCCTCCGAACTCTGGGAAGTAGACGTCTGGACCGGCTCTTATGAAGCCCTCGCCGCGGGCGAACTGGCGCACGTGACCGATACAGTATTGAACTGGACCAAACAGCCACCGGCCCACCTGGAAAGCTACTTCAACGCACATCCGCACTTGCTGGACCCTTTGCGGAAGTAGACATACCACGGAAAAGAAGGAAGGTATATTCTATTTGCAACAATGTTGCAAATAGAATATACCTTTTTTACCTTGCATCCCTGCGGAGGCGGGCTGCGCGGTTTGGGCCTCAAAATTCAGAGAGGGCACAGCGCCGCCACAGGCACGTACAGCGCTGCCTGTCAAGCGAGTCCCGACGCTGCGTGAACTACTATATCTGGAAACTTTTCCTTTATGAAACAAGATTTGGAAGTCGTGATCATTGGCGGTAGTTATGCCGGACTGAGTGCCGCCATGACGCTAGGACGGGCGTTGCGCCGCACGTTGGTGATCGATGCGGGCGAGCCCTGCAACCGCCAGACGCCCCATTCCCACAATTTTCTGACCCGCGACGGCGCTACTCCCGCCGAACTGGCCACCGCCGCCCGCCAGCAGGCCACCGCCTATCCGTCCGTCTCGTTCCGCCACGATCGGGTCGTAGCCGCTTCGAAAGCGGAAGCGGGCTTCGAAATAACTACCCAGCAGGGCGAACGCATCACCGCGCAAAAGGTAGTGCTGGCTACGGGAATTAAGGATCAGATACTGCCCCTGCCGGGCTTTGCCGAATGCTGGGGCATCTCCGTCATCCACTGCCCGTACTGTCACGGATACGAAGTCCACGGCCGCAGGATCGGCCTCCTGGCGAATGGCGATCGCGGGTTCGACATGGCACGCCTGATTCAGCACTGGAATCCCGCCCTAACCTTGTTTACCAACGGTCCGGCCACCTTAACGGCCGAGCAACAGGCGCAACTGCGTCAGTGGGGCGTAGACCTGGTGGAGACGCCACTGGTCGCACTCGACCACCGCAACGGGTACCTGCAACAGATCCGCCTGCACGACGGTACCACCTTCGCGCTGACAGCGCTTTATGCGCAGGTCCCCTTCTCGCTGCCGACGCACCTGACGGATGGGTTGGGGTGTACCTTAACGGACCTGGGCTTAATCCAGACGGGGCCGGGGGGAGGCACCTCTGTGCCAGGCCTCTATGCCGCTGGCGATGTTACCACTCCGTTTCGTTCGGTGGCGATGGCGGGTGCTTCCGGCAACCTGGCGGGCGCGTTCATCAACCACGAGTTGATTCATGAAAAATGGCAATAAAGCAGAACGATATGCGGGCAAAAAACCTATTTTCCTTATAAACTATGTCGCGGTTGCCATTAATAATTTATCACAAATCTATAACCGTATTTTAACATCGGTTCAGCACGATTATGGGTAAACTTGTGGAAGTTAATTTCCCATTTACCTCATCATCTTTTATGCTTACACAAGTACGAAGTAGGCTAGGAGCCTTCCTGGTCCTGGCTGGCCTTTCTTCTGTCTCGTTGGCACAAACGCCGGTGTTTATCAACGAAATACACTACGACAACGTTGGTACCGATACCGGCGAGGCCATCGAAATTGCCGGCCCGGCTGGCACCGATCTGACGGGTTGGAGTCTGGTGCTCTACAACGGGAGCAACAACCAGCCGTACACCACCTCGGCCCTGAGCGGTACCTTGGCGGATGCCGGAAGCGGCTATGGCTTTGCGGTGGTCACTTATCCCTCAAACGGTATTCAGAATGGCGACCCCGATGGCGTTGCGCTGGTGAACAGCGCCGGAGCGGTCATCCAGTTTTTGAGCTACGACGGCACCATGACGGCCGCCACAGGTCCGGCCCAGGGCCTGACCAGCATCGACATCGGGGTAGGAGAGTCGAACGCGACGACTACCGGTTTTTCGCTGCAACTGACCGGTTCCGGAAGTAGCTACGAGGACTTCACCTGGGCCGACGCGCAAGCCAACACGTTCGGGGCAGTCAATGCCGGGCAGACGTTCGGTGGTGGGCCTGTAGGGCCGGCCGATCCGGTCATCAACGAATTTTCGGCCAGTACGACGGGGACCGATGTGGAATACATCGAAATCCTGGGCGATCCCAACGCCGACTACTCGGACCTCACGGTGCTGGAAATCGAAGGCGATACTCCCGCACAAGGGACCATCGACGGCATCTTCCCGTTGGGTACCACCGACGCGAACGGCTATTTTCTCCTGAATCTGCCTGCGAACGAACTGGAAAACGGCACGCTGACCCTGCTGTTGGTGCGCAACTTCGCCGACACGCTGGGCGCCGACCTGGACGCGGACAACGACGGAGTACTGGACGTAACACCCTGGACAGACCTGGTCGACGGCATTGCCGTGAACGACGGCGGGGCAGGCGACCAGACCTACGCGGTAACGTTAAACGTGGGCTACGACGGACTGTCGTTTGCACCCGGAGGGGCGTCCCGCCTGCCGAACGGAACCGATACTGATCAGACCAGCGACTGGACACGGAACGACTTTGATTTGGCCGGCATCGACGGTTACGAAGGGTCACCGGTACCGGGCGAAGCGTACAACACGCCGGGAGCACCGAACCAAGCCGTGGCCGCTCCGCTGCCTGCCATTGTGATCAACGAACTGGATGTGGATCAGGATGGAACCGATGCCGCTGAGTTCATCGAACTGTACGACGGTGGGGTAGGGAATACCGCGCTGAATGGCCTGGTGCTGGTGCTGTTCAACGGCAACGGCGACGAAGCCTACGGTGCCATTGCTCTGGATGGCTACACCACCGATGCGGAAGGCTACTTTGTGGTAGGAAGCGCCAACGTGGCTAATGTCGACTTGGTTGCATTCACGACCAACGGCCTGCAAAACGGTGCCGATGCGGTGGCGCTCTACCAGGGCGACGCGGCGGCCATCACTACGGTTACGACCGACGGGCTGATCGACGCGGTGGTCTACGGCACCAGCGACGCCGACGACGAAGGGCTTCTGGCGCTGTTGAATGCCGGCCAGCCCCAAGCCGACGAAAACGCCAACGGACAAGCCATCAGCGAATCGTTGCAGCGTCTGCCCAACGGCAGCGGAGGCCAGCGCAATACCGATACCTTCGGCGCGGCTGCACCCACCCCCGGCACTGAAAACGGTGGCGACGGCGGACCGGTGGAACCGCAACCCGGCCTGATTACGATTGCCGAGGCGCGTAACGCCGCCGACGATGCCGTGGTGACCATCCAGGGGATACTGACCGTTGCCGACGAATTCGGTGGACCGGCCTACATCCAGGACAGTACCGGTGGAATTGCCGTGTTCGATGCTGCCCTGCACGGCGGAACGTATCAGATCGGCGACGAAGTAAAACTCACTGGCGCACTCGATACCTACAACGGCCTGCGCGAAGTGGTAAGTGTAACGCACGATTCGCTGGTGAGCACCGGCAACAGCGTAACGCCTGCTGCCATCACCGTGGCGCAATTGGCCGCTTACGAAGGACAACTGGTAACGCTGCAAAACGTAAGCTTCCCCAACCCCGGCGACCTGTTTTGGCCCAATTCCAACTTTGTGATTACCGACGCTACCGGTTCGGGCGAGTTGCGGATCGATGCCGACGTAGAAGGCATTGCTGGGAAAGCCCAGCCGGAGACCTGCGAAGTAACGGGCGTAATCGGGCAATTCAACGGCACCCCGCAACTGCTGCCCCGTTTGGCGGGCGATCTGCCTTGCGCCGAAGACTTTGTACCGCCGACGGGCGATACCGACCTGCCGCTGGCGCAGACCCTCGATGTGGTGACCTGGAACGTCGAATGGTTCGGCAGTCCGAGCCAAGGGCCGACCAACGAAACTTTGCAGGCAGACAACGTGAAGCGCGTTCTCGACAGCCTCGACGCCGACGTGTATGCGTTGGAAGAAATCTCCGACAGCGCCCTGTTGCAGCAGGTGGTCGATCAGTTGCCGGGCTATGCGCTGGCGATCCAGACCGGTTACGTATCGTATCCGCCGAACGAGCCGCGTGAGTCGCAGAAACTGGCGTTCATCTACAAAACCGAAACCGTTTCGCCCGTTCGGACTCAGCCGCTACTCGACTGGCAGCATCCGTACTACAACGGTGGAGACGACAGCTACCTGACCGATTATCCCGCCGACGACCGGACCCGCTTCTTTGCCAGCGGACGCCTGCCGTTCCTGATGGTGGCGGACGTGACCATCGACGGGAGCACCGAGCGGATCTACTTCGTGGGGCTCCACGCCCGTGCCAACGGCAGCGACGCGCAACTAACCTACGACATGCGGAAATACGACGTGGAGCGTCTGAAAGCCGTGCTCGATACGTTGGGTGGCGGCACCGCCAACGTCATGCTGCTGGGCGACTACAACGACGACGTGGACGAAACGGTAGCCAATATCTCTTCTACCGTCACTTCGTATGCAGCCTACGTGCAGGACGATTCACTGAATCCGGGTGCCGATGGCAACTATTACGCCGTGCTGACGAGCAGCCTCAGCGACGCCGGTTTCCGGACCTACGTGTCGTACGAGAACGTGATCGACCACATCACCGTGACCGACGAGCTGACCGATAACTACATCGCGAACTCAGCTACTGTGCACTACGAAGTGTTTGCGGGCAACTCGGTCATTCCGAACTACGCCAGCACCACGTCCGACCACATGCCGGTATCGGTGCGATTGGTGCTCGAAAAAGCGCCTGCCCTGACGCTGGGAAGCTGTGTCTATACCGTGGAAGATTTCCCGGGTGCAGCTACGATCACCGCCCTCGATTCCGTCACGTATTGGGACTTCTTCCAACGCCGGGGTTCCTACACCGTGGGCGTTGCGACCGGAGTCCGCACCGACGGGCAGGCCGGAGCCTGGGAAATTCATAACGACTGCTCGATCAAACCGCTGCGGAAAAGTGGCAGCAAGCAGAACACGTCGCTGCTGCCCGACGTACTCGGTGCGAAGCGGAAAGATGGCTGGCACTACGAGCCGTACGCCATCAGCGACGACGGCGAGTACATCCTGGCCAATGCGATCAACACCGACGGCTACACCATTGGACGCTGGCGTGGCGTGGCGCCCGGCGCAACGCTGCCCGTGAAGTTCCGCATCGGGGGGCCGTTGCTGGGCCGGGTCTTCATCCTGTTAGGCACCGTCGACTGCGACGACCTGGCGATGGAGTGGACCGACGGACGTTACCTGCTCACCGGCTGCGATGCATCGGAGGAAGTGCCGACTCGTGTGATTGCTTCTGTACCGGTACAAACGGCCCAAACGCACCTGTATCCGAACCCGGCACGCCAGTCGATTACGGTACAGTTTGCCGAATCGCTTCAGAGCAACGCGACCCTGCGCGTCGTCGATGCCCTGGGACGCCTCTATGCCGAACGTACGGTGGAGGCCGGTCAGGTCGAGTACCAGGAGCAGCTTTCTAACTTGCCGTCAGGCATTTACTTCATGCAGGTCCAAACCGCCGAAGGCGTACAAAACCTGCGCTTCGTGAAGCAGTAATCTCAAAAAGCATACAGCAAAAAAGCCCGGGACGTCACGTTCCGGGCTTTTTTGTGTTCAGGGCAAAGGGTTTTGGGGCAGCGCGGGCTTTTCGGTTAGTCGCGGTAGCCCAGGATTTTCATCATCGATTCCGAGTCCTGTTCGGGTGCAAACCGCTCGGTGATCAGGTTTCCGTTGGCGTCGCGGTTTACCAGAATGTGCTGCGGTGCCGGAATCAGGCAGTGTTGGAGGCCGCCGTATCCGCCGAGCGTTTCCTGATAGGCCCCGGTGTGAAAAAAGCCGACGTACAGCTTGTCATCCTTCGGAATGCGGGGCAGAAACACCTCACCGATGTGCGCCTCCGAGTTATAATAGTCCTGGCTGTCGCAGGTAAGGCCGCCCAGGTTTACGCGCTGGATGGGCTTGTCCCAGTGGTTCAGCGCCATCATGATGTACTTCTGGTTCAGGCCCCAGACGTCGGGCAGGGTCGTGATGAACGACGAGTCGATCATGTACCAGAGCTCCACGTCGTTCTGCATCTTCTGGTCGAGCACGGAGTAGATCGACGCGCCGCTTTCGCCTACGGTGTAGATTCCGAATTCTGTGTAGATGTTCGGCACCGGAATCCCCCGTTCGTCGCAGGTGTACTTGATATTCTCGACGATCTGGTCGATCATGTATTCGTAGCTGTAGTCGAAATACAGCGAGTTACGGACCGGAAGCCCGCCGCCGATGTCGACCGAATCCAGCTCGGGACATTCCTCTTTCAGGTCGCAGTACATGTCGATAAACCGGCTCAGTTCGCTCCAGTAATACGACGAGTCGCGGATGCCCGTGTTGATGAAGAAGTGGAGCATCTTGAGCGAAAACTTCGGGTTGTTTTTAATCTTTTCGCGGTAAAGCGGCACAATGTCGCCGTAGCGGATGCCCAGGCGCGAGGTATAAAACGCGAATTTCGGCTCTTCGTTGGCCGCCACGCGGATGCCCACCTGGCAGGGCGCGTTCATGTGCTCCTGGTAGTAGTTGATCTCGTTCAGGTTGTCCAGAATCGGCAGCACGTTCGTGAAGCCGTCGTGCACCAGGTCGCAGATGTAGCGGGTGTACAGCTCGCGCTTAAAGCCGTTGCAGATGATGTAGCGATCTTTCTCCAGCAACCCCCGGCGGTTCAGTTCCCGGATGATCGGAATGTCGTACGACGACGACGTTTCGAGGTGAATGTCGTTTTTCAGCGCCTCTTCCATCACAAACCGGAAGTGCGACGACTTGGTGCAGTACGCGTAGGTGTATTTTCCCTGGTACTGGTGTTTGTCGAACGCCTTCTGAAAAAGCTGCTTGGCGCGCTGAATGTGCTGCGAAATCTTGGGAAGGTAATTGAACTTGAGCGGAGTGCCGTATTCTTTCACCAGATCCATCATCGGGACGTCGTTGAACGAAAGCTGGTTGTTGTCGACTTTGAACTCATCGTTGGGGAAATCGAACGTCTGCTCGATCAGATCAATGTATTGCATTCAGGGGCGGAAATGAAGTAAAACTTAGGGGTTTTCGGTTCTTAGGTTACGTGTCTGGCGGTGGCAGGTTATCCGTGGTCGGTTAAGCGTACGTTAACAGGCCGCGCAATCGAGGGCGTTTCGTCAGCGAACGGGGCATCCGTCGACCGGCTCAGGCGACCGGTCTGTATACTACGTTCGTTTTACCGACTTCCGCCACCCGCGACCACGGGCGCGAAATTGCGGCAAAAGCCGGGAAACCTGTATGTTTGCTATCCAAATTTTTGAATTCACCGAAACGAACCGATAACCCGTCAGGTATGCCCGCTTACGATCAAGAACAGGAAACCGCTATTTGCAACAAAGTGATGGTCAGCCACGAAGTCGGCCGGTTACGTCGGCTGCTGGTACACAGCCCCGACAGCGGCCTGGGCAAAGTGACGCCCTCCAAAGCGCAGGACTGGCTGTTCGAAGACATCGTGCACCTCGATACGATGCGCCGCGACGAGTACGACTATTTCACCAAGCTACTGCTCTACTTTCTGGACCCCGATCGGGTGGCGGGAAAGCTGGCCGCGATCGACGACCCGATCAACCGCCGGAACTTCTACAAGCCGGGGCATCCGCAGTTTCACGGTTCCGACCGGGTGGTCGAAATCCAGCAACTGCTGACGGAACTGTTGCAGGACGAGGTGGTGCGCACCAAGCTGGTTGCGTCGATCTGTGCCGTCGAAAACGTGTCGTACAGCGTACAGGAAGCGCTGCTGATGATGGACGCCACGTTGCTGGGCCGGACGCTGATTTCGGGCACCACGCCGGACGACAAGCGGATGATATTTGCGCCCATTCCGAATCTGATCTTTGCGCGCGACGTGGGCATTGTGATCAACGACCACATTTTGCTGAACAAGCCCGCACGGCAGGCCCGGATGCGCGAAGCGCTCATCATGAAGTACATCTTCTTCAACCACCCGTACTTTGAGTCGTGCCGCCGCCGCGTGATCGAACTGGCCGACAGCAAGCACCATTTTCTGCACCACGACAAAGACGTGGATTACAAGCACGTGACGCTGGAAGGCGGCGATTTTATGATGGTCGCGCCGAACCACCTCGTGGTCGGCATCAGCGAGCGGACCACCGCCTACGCCGTCAATCAGGTGATCAAAGCCGTCTTCGACCGCGAGCTGGTCGACAAAGTGTCGGTGATCAGAATTCCGAAGAAGCGCGATTACATGCACATCGACACCGTATTCACGCAGGTGCGTCGCGATTGCTGGGTGCTGCTGGGGTCGCTTTCGAAACGCGGGGTCGAGCTGGAAACGCGCGAATTTTACCGCACGCTGGCCGAAGAAGCACTGCCCAACCACGAACTGAAAATCTGGCAGTTTGAACGCGAAAAAGAGGGCAAAACCAAAGAGTTCGCTTACCTGGAAGACCTGCTGACCGACATCAGCCAAAACGACCTGGGCGTGGAAGGCGAGGTGGCTTTCGTCTATTCCGGGAACAACGAATACCCGTTCGGCGACCGTGAACAGTGGACTGACTCCTGCAACCTGCTGGCCCTCCGCGAGGGCGTGGTGGTCGGCTACGACCGCAACGACAAAACGGCCGAAGCATTCCGCAACGTGGGCTTCGACGTGATCGACGCGGCCGAACTGCTGCACCACTTCGAGATCGGCATGCTTACGCCCGACGCCGTCACCAACACCCTGATCATGCTCCCTTCCGCCGAACTTTCGCGCGCCCGGGGCGGTTCCCGCTGCATGAGCATGCCCCTCTGGCGCGAAGCTCCGGAGTAGGGGGACAAGTTGTTGGCCATGAAGAAAACTATACTCACCAGTGTAGGAATCGTAGGGATTCTGATGGTATGGTTTGTAGGGTATTTAGTTTTTGAATTTAGAAATTTTGGAGCAGGCACATTAGGAGGATTTGATATCAGAAGATTCCCAGTGGATAAGTACACCCTTGAAAATGCTGTAGACAGCTTACTTGATTCCGATACGACATTTGCACTTCCTGAAAAATGGGCAGAACTTGATGATTGGAAAA
This sequence comes from Catalinimonas alkaloidigena, assembly GCF_900100765.1. Lineage (NCBI taxonomy): Bacteria > Pseudomonadati > Bacteroidota > Cytophagia > Cytophagales > Catalimonadaceae > Catalinimonas > Catalinimonas alkaloidigena. The sequence goes on from NZ_FNFO01000011.1 coordinate 137,793, forward strand.
AACGCGGGTATGATTTTTTAGATACTAGAATTTTCTATTTTTCCAGCCCTCCTGAAGAGATGTTTTACATTTCATTCATAGGTGATTCTACAGAATGGGCAATGACTAATTATGCCGAAATTGCGATTCGTGCAGTCGGAAATCAGGAAGGATGGACTCTTCAAAAGCATACTAGCAACACTGAAAAGCAAAGAATCGAAAACAGATTTGACAGCCTTATCATCGAAAGAATTGAAAGAATGTTAAATGTAAAATCAAAAAGAGAAGATTGACTCTAATCATGGATTAGAAAAATCAGAGTGTAGTACAGCCTGAAACAGTGAAATTCCCTGCGCTTCTCACCCAAGTCGATAGAAGCTAAGAACGTAGTAAGAGGACATGCGCCTTGCGACCGGCGACCTTCCCATCTGCAATCTGCCATTTGCCAATTTGCCAATTCCTCAATTCCTTCTTCCCTTGCAAACCACCTCCCACATTCTGGTCGTGCGACCCACCTGTTTCGGGTTCAACGAAGAGACGGCCGCCAGCAACCTGTTTCAGAACGGTCAGGCCCCCGAGCAAGCCGAGTTTATCCGCCAGCAGGCGCTGAAAGAATTTGACCAGATGGTCGAGATTCTGCGGGGCAAGGGCGTGAAAGTCACAGTCGTGGAGGATACACCGGAGCCGCGCAAACCCGACGCCCTGTTTCCGAACAACTGGATTTCGTTCCATGCCGACGGCACCATCTGCCTGTTTCCGATGCTGGCCCGCAACCGGCGCGCCGAGCGGCGGCGGGAGGTGATCGACCAGGTGATCGCCGAAGGAGACTACAACGTGGTAGACATCGTGGATTTTACGGCCTGGGAGGAGCAGGAAAAATTTCTGGAAGGGACGGGCAGTATGGTGCTGGACCGGGTGAACCGCGTGGCCTACGCCTGTTTTGCGCCCCGCACGCACGAGGAAGTACTGGCCGATTTCAGCCGCCGCACCCGTTACGACGTGATCGGGTTTCACGCGACCGACCTGCGCGACCAGCCCATCTACCACGCCAACGTGATGATGGCGATCGGGGAGGGCTTCGCCACCGTTTGTCTGCAATCCATCCGCGATGCGGCCGAGCGGGCCATGGTCTACAAGTCGCTGTCGCGCACGCACGAGGTGATCGAAATTACCCTGGAGCAGGTCTACCAGTTTGCCGGCAACATGATCCAGTTGCAGAGCGAAGCGGGCGATAAACTCATCGTTTTGTCGCGCAGCGCCTACGAAGGCTTGCCCGCCGACCAGCGTCAGCGCCTCTCCCGGCACGGCGAACTGGTCCCGATTCCGTTGCCGACCATTCAGCACTACGGGGGCGGCAGCGCCCGCTGTATGATTGCCGAAATCTACCTGCCGAAGAAAGGATAATGCTGGAATTATCGAAGAGATGGAACGAGAGTGGAAAGGTGGACTGTACAACAGCGCTTTGACGCCCTTCGTGCATTAGATGCTTTTGCTCATAAAAGGTGGATTTCAGGTGATCGCCTTCAACTCCCAGAACCACTAAAAGACATCATCGTTCAGAATCTTCAGGAAGCCATCGGAGATACAAGCCAGGCTTTCGAGGGGGTACTATTTTTTAGCTTACGCGTACTGATCCATTCGTCCCATGACTTTTTAATGGCACATCGCGAGGCATGGATTGACAGGTGCCTGGCACTTCTCCTATATCCTTCCGGCTCAGTCGCCGATTCGGCCAACTGGCTGTTGCAGGGTTTCGGAAGACAAGGGGCCATCGCGTTGTTCAACCGTGCCCAGCGCGAGTCACCTGATAACAAAGCGCTCTATCTAGCTTGGTTGAGTAAAAACGGGCACATCAGTCATTCACCTGCGTTCGAAAATGAGGTGTATGAGGCGTGGTTGATCGGACTCGCTAGCTCAGATAAAAAGCTTAAAAAGCATTGCTTGATTGCTCTGCTTGACAATTCGCCGTGGAGGGCCGAACCGGTGCGCTCCTTTGAAACATCTCAGGATTATAACATCCTTTTGCCTCGGTTGGTGGCTGTTCTAGAAGAGTTTGAAGCAGATACGGAAGAAGAGTACCGAAAGCTAGCGGCTTTCTACAAGGAAGTACTTGCGCTTTAACGTGCGTCCTAGAACGACTCACTTTGCAGTAAGCCGTTCTATGCACGTTTCAATCAACTGCCCGCGAAGGGGGTGCCAAAGACGCCGACGGCCAGTTCTGCCCAAATCAGGAAGAAGGCCAGGAGAACGACCGCGAAAAGCATGACGCGGTGGGACATTTTTGGCACCTTTCGGAGCACCGCTTCCAACGACAGGCCCGTCCCAAGCAACAGAATTCCCATGACCAGAAAGTCGAACGCGGACCAGTCGACTTCCGGGGTGAACTGCATGGCGATCAGGGGGATCAGCAGCAGACAGGCGGCGGCAAGTAAAATCCCGATCAGGCGTTTGTGTTGTGCTACCATAGCGATAGATGTTTTGAAGTACGATTTGATAAATTATAAAGTACTTTGAATTACAAAGTATGTTAAAAAATACGGTTCTTCAAACAATTGGTTGAAAAATAATTCGTTCGTCTGTGGCCTTGGGTCACAAGCATCGCTCCGCCTGACTGGGGCACCGCTTCCGCGCGTTGGTGGCACATTGCGGGGAAACTTTCTACCTTTGGCGCATGGATTTGGAACTATCCCTGAAAAAAGGCCTGCAACACGGCTTCAAAGATATTTTTAACGCCGACGTGGCCGAAGATCAACTGGCGCTTCAGCCCACGCGCAAAGAGTTTGAGGGTACCTATACCTTCGTTACGTTTCCCTTCGGTCGCCTCACCAAAAAGAACCCGGAAGAGACCGGGAAGCTGCTGGGCGAGTACCTGAAAAACCACGTGGTGACCGTGGCCGACTTCAACGTCGTGAAAGGGTTTCTGAACCTGAGCATCGACGCTTCCTTCTGGCAGAAGGCCCTTTGCGACATGGTCGCCGAACCCGCATTCGGATTTTTTCCGGACAACGGACAGCGCGTCATGGTCGAGTATTCGTCGCCCAACACCAACAAGCCCCTGCACCTGGGGCACCTGCGCAACAACTTTCTGGGGTATGCGGTCGCCGAAATTCTGCGGGCGAACGGCTATCAGGTCGTGCGGGCCAATCTGGTGAACGACCGAGGCGTACACATCTGCAAGTCGATGCTGGCGTATCAGCGCTTCGGGCACGGCGAAACGCCGGAATCGAGCGGCCTCAAAGGCGATCACCTCATCGGGAACTACTACGTGCGGTTCGATCAGGAGTACCGCAAACAAGTGCAGGAACTGGTCGCGGGCGGCATGCCGGAAGAAGAGGCGAAAAAGAAAGCACCGCTGATGCAGGACGCGCAGGCGATGCTGCAAAAGTGGGAAGAAGGCGACCCGGACGTGCGGCAGTTGTGGGAAAAGATGAACGGCTGGGTCTACGAAGGCTTTGCTGAAACCTACCGGCGCATGGGCGTCACGTTTGACCAGTATTACAAAGAGTCGGATACGTACCTGTTGGGCAAAGACATCATCCAGGAAGGGCTGGAGAAAGGCGTCTTTTTCCGGAAAGACGACGGCTCTGTGTGGATTGACCTGACCGCCGAAGGGCTGAACGAAAAGCTGCTCCTGCGGAAAGACGGCACGTCGGTTTACATGACGCAGGATCTGGGCACTGCCGACCTGAAGTACAAAGACCACGCGGTCAGCAAGTCTGTGTACGTGGTGGGCAACGAACAGGATCACCACTTCAAAGTGCTGTTCGCGATCCTCCAGAAACTGGGACGTCCGTACGCCGAGGGGTTGTATCACCTGTCGTACGGCATGGTCGATCTGCCCAGCGGCAAGATGAAGTCGCGCGAGGGAACCGTGGTCGATGCCGACGACCTGATTACCGAGATGGAGCAAACCGCTGAGAATTACACCTCGGAGTCGGGCAAGATCGAAGGCTTCAGTACTGACGAGGCGCGGGAGCTGTACCACGCCATTGCGCTGGGTGCGCTCAAGTACTTCCTGTTGCGGGTTGATCCTAAAAAACGGATGCTCTTCAACCCGGCCGAATCCGTGGATTTTCATGGCAACACGGGGCCGTTCATTCAGTACACACACGCGCGGATTTCGTCGGTGTTGCAGAAAGCCACTCAGGAGGGCATTGCCGCCGAGGTGTCGGACCAGTATGCCCTTTTGCCCGAAGAACAGGCCGTGATTGTGCTGCTGAACGATTTTCCGCAGAAAGTGAAGCTGGCTGGCGAATTGTACGATCCGTCGGTGATTGCGCAGTATGCGTACGACCTGGCCAAAGAATACAACCGTTTCTACTCCGAGCTTTCCATTCTGAATGACGAAAACGCGGCGGCCGTTTCCTTCCGACTGGTGCTGTCGCAACAGGTGGCGTCGGTCCTGAAAAAAGCACTGGGCCTGTTGGGCATCGAAGCGCCGGAACGCATGTAAAGGACAAAAATGTGTCAGCCTGCCACAAGCTTTTCGGCGGCAAGCCCGATCATAAACGGACGGACCCCGCACGCACTACATAACTGATTACCCGATAACCCTTCTTCTTCCGCATGCTGCTAGCCATTGACGCAGGCAATACCAACATCGTTTTTGGACTTTACGACGGCGAAACGTGGCGGCATGTGTGGCGTCTGGAAACGCATCCGTTGCGGCCCTTCGCCGACTACGGCATGTTTCTGAGGATGCACCTGCTCGAAGCCGGTCTGCGCCTCGACGACGTACAACGGACGGTGCTGAGTTCGGTGGTGCCCGCGGCGGTGGAGCCGTTGCAGCAGGCGATCAAAGCCCTGTTAAAACGCGAAGCACTCTGGTTGCGGGCGGAGGTGTATCCCCAACTTCCGGTGCGGACGGAGCGCCCATACGAGATCGGGTCCGATCTGGTAGCCAATGCGTTAGCGGCCTACGAACGGTTCCACGAGTATTGCATGGTGGTCGATTTCGGCACCGCCCTCACCTTTACCATCGTTTCCGACCGGGGCGATATTCTGGGCGTGACCATTGCACCGGGATTGAAAACGGCCATTCGTGCTCTGGCCGGCAACACCGCCCAACTGCCGGAAGTGCCGCTGGAGTTACCGCACTCTGCCATCGGGCGGAGCACGGTGCACGCCATCCAGGCGGGCATTCTCTACGGGTACACGGGCATGGTAGAAGGGATGATCCGGCGCATCAACACCGAACTGGATCAGAAGTGCCGGGTGATGGCCACCGGGGGCTTGTCGTCGATTCTGACGACGCTGCACGATCAGTTCGACGAGGTCGACCCTAACCTGACGCTCGACGGCCTGCGTTGGGTCGACTACTACGCACATCGCTAAAAGAAAAGACCGCTTTGAGGGAAAAGCTTCCTCTCAAAGCGGTCCGTAACTTCCGCTAGCACTTCGCTCAATTGTTGATGTATTTCTCGAATACTTCACTAAAATCTTTGCGTACGTAGGTAGCATGGGCTTTCTTCATCCACTCAAACGCATACTCGTTGATGGCCTTGAATTGCGTTTCCAGCGAGGCTTCGCCGCTTGAGCGCCGTACGCTTTCGGCGGCCGTGCCGAGGCTGTTCGACGCGTAGGCGTAATACTCGGCATTGTTGTGCTGAATGGAGCTGATCTGCACCAGCGCCTTGTACAGGTCTTTGAGCGACTCGATTTGCCGCTTGTCCACATCGATCGAGAACGATTGTCCCCCGATGCTGAACTTGATCTCCACGTCCCGATCCACAGTTCCGGCCGTTTCCAGCCGCACGTCTTCCACGCGGTAGCTTTTGTAGGTATAGCGTTTCAGCATGCGTTTTTTACTGACGGCCGAGGTGCCGTCGAGGTGAATCAGGGCGTGATTCGTGAAGCAGTATTCGTCGGCTTTTGATTTGATGAGGAAGAAAATCTTCTCTCCGTCCTCGTGCATCAAATAATCGTCGGCGTCGACTTTGTCGTAATTCTCGGGTTTGATGATGGTGCCGATGTCGCTGAGACCCAGCATATCCGAAGCAACTTTTCCAAACATGGCTTGTCAGTTTTAGGATTACAGAGTCGGAAAGGTAATAAAAACCAAACGCAGATCAGGTACGAGGTTTACTTTTTGAGTCGGGCCTCAAGTTCCCGATGAACGTACATGAGCAGCCCCATCACGAGGTGAAAATAGGGGAGGGCCTGCGCCAGCCAATGGGACGCGTTGCCGGCATTGAACGTGAGGATGCCCAGCACAATGTGATAGGCCGCCAGCCAGAACACCCGCCGGGAAGTGTCTTTCTGCACCACGAAGGCAATCAAGATCAACTGCAATCCGAGGCGCGGGAGTTGATATGCCAGCCGTTCGCCCCCGACCTGCACCAGAGCACCGACGATCAAAACCAGCTCGACCGCCAGCGTCAGAAAAATGGCCGCAAAGAGAACGGGGCGTTGTTTCACAATAACATGGAGAGACAACAAGGTACGGGGCCGCCCGTCACGGGCTATTTGCCGAAGCTCTGCTTGAGCTTGCGCAGCTTGATTTCGGTGAGCTTGCGTTTGGTATCGAGCGGAAAGTCGCCGCGCATAATCCAGTCGTAGAACGCGGGTTCTTTGTCCAGTACTTCTTCGACCGGTTTGTTTTTATGCTTTCCGAAGTTAAACACCTCGATGCCGTCGTTGTTGAAACACATCCGTCCGGCCAGGTCCACCATTTTGTCGGTACATAGGTCGTGCAACACGTCCATGTCGTTGGCAATGGGCTGGCTTTCGTTTCCGAAAACGTCGCGCACCGTCACGCCCGGGTAGCGCTCCACCTGCGCTTCCAGCACTTTGAACGTCGCGAACGTATCGACGTCGGCACTGTGCGCACCTTTGCCCAGGTCGTTGATGTCGGCGTTGCAGTAAAACTTGTAAGCGGCCGTCAGGGTGCGAGGCTCCATCAGCCGGAAAATGCGCTGTGCATCGACCAGACGACGCTTGCTGATGTCGAACTCCACATCGGCCCGCAGAAACTCCTCCACCAGCATCGGGATGTCGAACTTGATGCTGTTAAAACCACCCAGATCGCAGCCCTCCAGGTACTTCGCAATGTTTTTCGCCACCTGCTTGAAGGTGGGTGCATCCTGCACGTCTTCGTCGTAGATGCCGTGAATCATGCTCGTTTCCGTCGGAATCGGGCAGCCCGGATTGATGCGCCAGGTCTTCTGATCGTGCGTTCCGTTCGGATAGGCGCGGAGGATGGAAATTTCGACGATCCGATCCTTAACCGTGTCAACGCCGGTCGTCTCCAGGTCGAAGAATGCCAGTGGACGCTTGAGTTTCAGGCGGTGGGGTGTATCAGTCATGTCGTCGTCTAAGTCGTTGGTAAGTCAGTGTACAGGTGTGTTGCTAGCGGGCGAGGGGCTTGGTCAATTGGTCGGCCAGGGCCTGCATGTTGAGCCCTTCAAAGCCCCCCGAGCTCATCAGAAGGAGGTTGGTTTCGGTCCAGTCCTGCTGTTCGAGCCAGGTTTGCAACGCCGCACTGTCGGTGAAAATTTTCAGGTCCGGTTCCTCAAACGCCGCTTTGATGTCGCTTTCGGTCAGCACGTGCATCTGCTTCCGGCGCGAAGTTTCCGGGTTGTAAAAGACCACCGGAACATCGGCCGCGGTGTACGTAAAGGCGTACTGCTTCAGAAATTCCGGGTTGATGCTACTGAACGTGTGGAGCTCCAGGCAGGCAATGAGGCGCCGGTCCGGAAACTGATCCCGCACGGCCTGGCAGGTCGCTTTCAGCTTGGAGGGGGCGTGAGCAAAATCTTTGTAGACGTTGGTCGTGCCGTTTTGCGCCAGCAGCTCCAGCCGGTTGGCCGCCCCCCGGAACGACTGAATGGCTTCGTAGAACATCGGTTCCGTAATGCCCAGCCGCATGAGGATGGTCTTGGCGCCGCTCATGTTCAGGAGGTTGTGGTGCCCGAACACCTGCAGCGGATACTTCTGGTCGTCGAGCACCAGGGAGGTTTGGCCGTCGATTACTTTGGCGGGGAGCGCTTCGTAGGGCAGGGCCGTCACGTCGGCCCGCTCTTTTTTGCAGATCACCGTCACCAGATCGTCCTCCTCGCAATACACCAGCGTGCCGCCTTTGGGCGTGGCGTCGGCAAACAGGTCGAACTGCCGCACGTAGTCTTCAAAATCGGGATAGACGTTGATGTGGTCCCACGCAATGCCGCTCACCAGCCCGATGTGGTGGTGGTAATGCAGAAACTTCGGCGTCGGGTCGAGGGGAGAAGCAAGGTACTCGTCGCCTTCGATGATCACGACCGGCGCATCGTCCGTCAGTTTTACCTGATTTTCAAACCCTTCTACCTGCGCCCCGACCAGGTAGTCGAACTTGCGGTTGTAGTAGTTCAGCACGTGCATCAACATCGATGTGATCGACGTTTTGCCGTGGCTTCCGGCCACCACCACGCGCTGCTTGTCCCGACACTGCTGGTAGACGTACTCGGGGAAAGAGTAAATCGGCAGGTTCAGTTCCTGCGCTTTGGCCAGTTCGGGGTTATCCTTACGGGCGTGCATGCCCAGAATCACCGCGTCGAGATCGGCCGTGATGCGCTCGGGAAACCACCCTTCCTCGTCGGGCAACAGGCCGAGGCGGGCCAGTCGGTCTTTCGCCGGGTTGCGAATGTGGTCATCGGAACCAGTAACCTGGAATCCCTTTTCGTGTAGCGCAATGGCGAGGTTGTGCATCACGCTCCCTCCGATAGCGATCAGGTGGATTTTACGAGGAAGTTGCGTCATTCGGATTAGAATTGACTGGCAAAATAAGGCAAAAACCGGTTGGTAACCAAGCCGACAAACCTTTGCAAATTAATCCGGTGGCGAGCGGAACAACTTTAGGGTCTCTTCCTTACATTTGTTGGAATGGAAAACAGCAACCCTAAACAGAGAAAGAATCCGATCAAAGGGACCCTTCGTTCGCGCCTCACGGGCCAGGAACTTTTTAATGATTTGGGGAAAAAACCACCGCAGGAGGTGGAGATGGAAGAAGCTGTTTTGGGGGCCTTGATGCTGGAAAAAGAGGCCCTGACCAACGTCATTGAGATTCTCCGTCCGGAAAGCTTCTACAAAGAATCGCATCAGCGCATTTACAGCGCCATTTTGTCGCTGTTTCAGAAGTCGGAGCCGATCGACATCCTGACGGTTTCGAACGAATTGCGCGCCACCGGCCAGCTGGAATTTGTCGGCGGCTCGTACCAACTGACGCAACTAACCTCGCGGATCAACTCGGCGGCCAACATCGAATACCACGCGCGGATCATCGCGCAACAGGCCATCAAGCGGGAGATGATCCGCGTGGCCACGGAAATTCATAAGGAGGCCTACGAGGACACGACCGACGTGTTTGCGCTGCTGGACCGGGCCGAACAATCGCTCTTTAAAGTATCAGAATCGAACATCCGGAAGAACTTCTCGCGGATGACCGACCTGATGCGGGAGGCGATCGAGGAACTGAACGCTAAGAAAAACCACAAAGACGGACTTACGGGCGTGGCCAGTGGCTTCTCGGGGCTGGACCGCGTGACGTCGGGGTGGCAGCGCTCCGATTTAGTAATTCTGGCGGCACGTCCCGCCATGGGAAAAACGGCCTTCGTGATTTCGGCGGCCCGAAACGCCGCCGTCGAGTTCGGACATGGCGTGGCCATCTTCTCGCTGGAGATGTCGTCGATTCAGCTCGTCAACCGTCTGATTTCGGCCGAGGCCGAACTGGAAAGTGAAAAGATCAAAAAGGGCAACCTGGCCGAATACGAGTGGCAGCAGTTGCACTCGCGCATCGGACGCCTCAGCGAAGCGCCCATTTTCATCGACGATACGCCCGCGTTATCAGTCCTCGAACTGCGCGCCAAGTGTCGCCGCCTGAAGGCACAGCACGACATCCAGATGGTGATCATTGACTACCTGCAGCTCATGACGGGCGACACCTCCAGCCGCGGCAACCGCGAACAGGAGATTGCGTCGATTTCGCGGGCACTGAAAAACCTGGCGAAGGAACTGAACGTGCCGGTGATTGCGCTGTCGCAGTTGAGTCGGGCCGTAGAGACGCGTGGTGGCGACAAGCGGCCTCAACTATCCGACCTTCGGGAATCGGGGAGTATCGAGCAGGACGCCGACATGGTGCTGTTCCTATACCGGCCGGAATATTATGGCATTACTGAAGACGAAGAAGGGCGTCCGCTGAACGGCCTGGGAGAGGTGATCATCGCCAAGCACCGGAACGGTTCGCTCGAAAACGTCTACCTCCGCTTCATCGGGAAATACACCAAATTTATGGACCCCGAAATGGCGGGATTCAACGATGCCAGCCTCGGTCAGGGGGGACCGGCGGGGGGCGGGTTCGAAATTACCCGCAGCAGCAAAATCAACAGCGGGCCCCTGCCTGAGGGGAGCAAAAACGATTTCTTCTCCAATCCTGGCAATTCTGAGTCGCCTTTCTAACCAGCCTTTCTCACACGACATTAAAAAAGCCGCTTCTTCGTTCGAAAAAGCGGCTTTACTTTTTAGACAAACTTCTTTTACTTCTGCACCACCATCTCTTCGTGCTTCTGTGTGTATTTCTGCGCTTCGGGCACAAACTTGTTTTTCAGGTTGTTGATGCGCGTCTCGTTCGAGGGGTGCGTCGACAAGAATTCGGGCGGTGCACTGCCGCCGGCGTTCTGCGCCATCCGCTGCCAGAAGCTGATCGAGGCCGCAGGATCGTAACCGGCCAGCGCCATAAAGATGGTACCCAGCCGGTCGGCTTCGGTTTCCTGCGTACGGCCGAACGGCAGCAGCACGCCATACTGTGCGCCCAGGCCATACGCCGTGTTGAAAAGTTGCTGGGTCTGAGCCGGCTTGTCGGCGATTGCCACTTGCAGGGCCGTTCCGCCCAGCTCAGCGACCAATCCCTGACTCATGCGCTCGTTCCCGTGCCGCGCCACGGCGTGGGCAATTTCGTGGCCCATCACGGTCGCCAGTCCGTCGTCGGTCTGCGCAATGGGCATAATGCCGGTGTATACCACCACTTTGCCGCCGGGCATACACCAGGCGTTTACCGTGTTGTCCTGCACCAGGTTAAATTCCCAGGCGTAGTCCGCAATTAACTCTTCGTGGCCCTGTTCTTTCAGGAAGCGCTCCACCGCAACGCGGATGTTGTTGCCGACCCGCTTCACCATCTCGGTCTGGCTGTTGTTGGTGCTAACCACTTGGTTTTGCGACAGAAACTCGTTGTACTGCGTGTTGCTAAGTGCCAGCATCTGCGATTCCGGCAACAGGTTCAACTGGCTGCGGCCCGTGATCGGCACTTTGGAGCAGCTGATCATGACGGCCAGCAGAATTATGTAGAGAAATGTACTGCGTAATGTTTTCATAGGGTCATGTATTTACAAACTAGGGTGACTGGTGTACGACATGGCAAAACCTGGGCCAATTTCGTATTGGATTGAACGCAAAAAAGCGAGAGAAGTTAAAGAAGTCGCCAGGGCATAGCCGCTCCTGTAGCGTAAGCGGTTGATTATCAAGAACTATACTTTACCAACCACCTGCACTTGCCAGCCCCGGTTGCGGGCACGCCGGCTCACCTCAAAATTCTTTCAGAGCGGTGTACAAGCGATGGGTCGGAAGCCCCATGACGTTGAAATACGAGCCCTCGATGCGCTCGATCCCCACCAGCCCCAGCCAGTCCTGTGCGCCGTACGCCCCGGCTTTGTCGAAGGGCATATAATGCTCGATGTAGAAGTTGATTTCCGTCGGCTCGAAGGTTTTGAAGTGGACCCGCGTGCGGTCGGTAAACGAGACGATCTTTCCGTTTTTCCGCAGGCAGACCCCGGTGTATACCTCGTGCACGCGCCCCGAAAGCTGCGAAAGCATCTGAAACGCAACGTGCGGATCGGCGGGCTTGTTCAGCACCTGCGTGTCCAGCACCACGACGGTATCGGCGGTGATCAGAATGGCTTCGGCAATTTCGGCCTCTGTAAAAGCATCGGCTTTCTGGCGGGCCAGAAACTCGGCGACTTCGGCAGGGGGGAGCGTGGCGGGAAATGACTCGTCCGTGTCTTTTACCACAATCTCGAACCGAAAACCGGCATCAGCGAGCAGTTGTTGGCGGCGCGGCGACCGGGAAGCAAGAATGATCTTCTGTTGTGAATTCATTTTTTTTCAGCGAACTAAAAACAAAACCGCAGATAACTTTCGGGTAGAAGTAGGTCGACTTTTGCGGCAACGTGTAGCCACTGCCCGTCACCCGTTTGATGTCCTGCATCGGTACTTCGTTGGTAATCAGCGCCAACTGGGCTGTTCCCTGCGCGACCTGCGACACGCATTCGGCGAAGTTACGCTCAAAACGGATGTGCGGTGACCGGCGTTGCTCTTTTCCCGGAATGCCCAGGCCCTTTTCGATGGCGAAGTAGTGCAGCACGGTCAGGTCGAGTCGTCGGATTTCCTCCGGAAATTTCCAGGCCAGCCGGTCGAGCTGATCGGGCTTTAACTGAATTTTGTACGCCTGATCGCGTAAAATCAGCCCGAACGTCCAGGGCTTCCCGACGATGATTTCGTTCAGATCGTAGGGATTGGCGACTTCGCGCATTGTAAAATAAGGCTGAAGCCGCGCCAGCAACGCTTCCGGCGCAAAGTCGGGCAGGTCGACCAGCAGGCGATGGGCCGGCAGTATGCGCAGCCCGCCGTTTTCCGTATTGGTCAGGTACATCAGGTGGTAGTTCCACGGCGCTTCGGGGTCGTCGTGCCCCAGCACGTGCCGCTGGTGGTGGCGGTACGCAAGCGATCCTTCGTAGCGATGGTGGCCGTCGGCCAGAATCACCGGCTTGTCGCGCAGCACCTCCTGAAAACGCCGGATGATCCGCAGGTCATGGATCACCGACAGCACGTCGCGGACTCCCTGGTAATCTTCCGTGTCCAGCAACGGTGCCGCCATGCTTTCGTCCATGTAGCGCTCCAGCTCGAACGTCGGGTCGGTGTAGAGGCCGTGCGTAGGACTGACGTGCATCTGCAGGTGCTCCAGCAGCGCCACCCGGTCGTCGACCGCCCCGGGAATGGTGTTTTCGTGACGAAGCACCACGTTTTCGTCCCAGTCGTACAGGCGCAGGTTGCCGATAAATCCTTTGCGAACGTATTGCTGGTCGCTGCCCGGCAGGCTGAAATGTTGGTAATAGACGTAAAGCGCCGGCAGCGGATCGAGCTGCAGCACGCCTTCCTGTTGCCAGGTTGCCAGCGTTTGGGCCGCTTGCTGATGCGGATGCTCGCCCCGCGGCACCGACAGGTGAATGCTGTTGTAAGGCTCCTGGTAGAGCCGCTGCCGCTGCTTTTCCGACACCACATCGAACAGGGGCGAGGTGAGGGACTCGAGTCGGGGAATCAACTCAGAACGGTAGCGCCAGGCGCGCAGCGGAAGGATTTTAGCCAAATTGGGGTAGGGGAAAATTGCGAATGGTCGATTCTATCATGTCAAATGCCTGAACGCAGTACACGTTTTGCCCGGTATCCAGGTTCCGGCTTACTTCCGATTTTGCTTCCAGCGACTAACGGCCGGAGCATGGGACGAAGTAGTGGGATGAGTCGCCTCTTGCTGCAACTCGCTTACCGCCACCATCGCCGCAATCAGGGCCTCGTCGTCGTGCGCTTCCTGGAGCATCTCCGGCTGGAAATACCGGTTTACGAAATTGGTATCGAAACGGTTGGTTAAAAACGCTTCGTGCTGCATCACCAGCCGGCCAAACGCGAGGGTGGTGGCTACGCCGGAGATCTGGTATTCGTCGATGGCGCGGACCATCCGTTCGATGGCCGCCTGCCGGTCTGCCCCGTAAGCCACCAGTTTGGCGATCATCGGATCGTAATAAATCGGTACGTCCATGCCTTCTTCAAAGCCATCGTCGACGCGGATGCCGGGCCCCTGTGGGCGGCGGTAAGTCTGGAGGGTACCCACGTCGGGCAGAAAGCCGTTGGCCGGATCTTCGGCGTAGACGCGCAGCTCGATGGCGTGGCCCCGGAACGTGAGGTCTTCCTGCCGGAACGAAAGCGGTTGGTTTTCGGCAACGCGAATCTGCTCTTTCACCAGGTCGATGCCGGTAATCAGTTCGGTGACCGGATGCTCCACCTGCAAGCGGGTATTCATCTCCAGGAAATAGTAGTTCAGGTGCTCGTCGACGATGAATTCGACCGTGCCCGCGCCGTAATAGCCGCAGGAACGCGCCACGTCGACCGCACTGCGTCCCATGGCGTCGCGGATTTCGGGCGTCAGGATGCCCGAGGGCGCCTCTTCGACCACTTTCTGGTGGCGACGCTGAATGGAACATTCGCGCTCAAACAAGTGCACGAGGTTGCCGTGCTGATCGCCCAGCACCTGAATTTCGATGTGTTTGGGAGAGGTAATGTACTTTTCGATGAACACCGAACCATCGCCGAAGGCCGACTTGGCTTCGCTGACCGCCCGCTCCATTTGCGCCTCAAAATCGGCTTCGCTGTCGACCACGCGCATCCCTTTGCCGCCGCCCCCGGCGCTGGCTTTGATCAGGATCGGATAGCCGATTTCGGCGGCTGTTTGTTTGGCAGCCGCTACGTCGGCGATGGCGTCGGGCGTGCCGGGCACCATCGGAATGTTGAACTTGGCCACGGCGGCTTTGGCGGCCAGCTTGCTGCCCATCAGCCGGATCGATTCGGGCGACGGACCAATGAAAATCAGGCCTGCGTCCTGTACCTGTTGGGCAAACTCCGCGTTTTCCGACAAAAAACCGTACCCCGGATGGATGGCATCAACGCCCAGTTGCCTGGCTACATCGATGATACGGTCACCACGCAAATACGACTCGCCCGAGGGCGGCGGGCCGATGCAGACGGCTTCGTCGGCGTAGCGCACGTGCAACGCTTTCCGGTCGGCTTCACTGAACACGGCTACGGTAGAAATGCCCATTTCGCGGGCCGAACGCATCACTCGCAGAGCAATTTCGCCACGGTTGGCTACCAGAATTTTACGAATAGACACAGGATGGAATTAAGGGTGGTGAGGTAGAAAAATATTGCAAATTGAATACGCAGGCCGTAGGTTTCAGGGTGAGGGAGGGCCGACATCGGCCTTGCCTCGAAAACCACAACGGGGCTACGAAGCAAATTTAGCAACTTAGACGGGGGAAGAAAGCCCCACGGATCGGTTATTTCCGCGGCCTGATTTCGGAGAAAACGACTGATTCTGAGCGAAACGCACCCCGGAACGCCAGGAAGGTTCAGGTTTCCGGATGTTTAATTATATGTTATCTTTGCGCGATTTTACGCTGCCTTATTTGGTACAAAAGCAATTCAAAATTAAATACTCATACGCGTGGATCTATTTGAAAAACTTCTGACTGACCGGGGGCCTATCGGCAAACATTCCCGCATTGCTCATGGCTATTTTGCTTTTCCGAAACTGGAAGGAGAGATTAAACCACGGATGCAGTTCCGTGGCAAAGAAGTGTTGACTTGGAGCTTGAACAACTACATCGGACTGGCGAACCACCCAGAAGTTCGAAAAGTAGATGGGGAAGCGGCTCAAAAATACGGACTGGCCACGCCCATGGGAGCCCGGATGATGTCGGGTAACTCTGATCTGCACGAGCAGCTCGAAAACGAACTGTCGGCCTTCGTCAGCAAGCAGGATACCATGCTGTTGAACTATGGGTATCAGGGCATTATGTCCGTTATCGACGCGCTGACCGACCGCCATGACGTAATCGTTTACGACGCCGAATCGCACGCGTGCATCATCGATGGCGTTCGTCTGCACCAGGGCAAGCGCTTTGTCTACGCGCACAACGATATTGAGGGACTGGAAAAACAGCTGGTACGCGCCACGCGTCTGGTCAACGAAACCGGAGGGGCCATTCTGGTCATTACCGAAGGGGTGTTCGGCATGTCGGGCAACCTGGGCAAGCTGCGCGAAATCGTAGAATTGAAGAAGAAGTTCCAGTTCCGCCTGCTGGTCGACGACGCACACGGCTTCGGAACCATGGGCCCAACGGGCGCCGGCGCCGGCGAGCACCTGGGTGTACAGGACCAGATTGATATTTATTTCTCGACGTTTGCCAAGTCGATGGCCAGCATCGGCGCGTTTGTGTCGAGCGACGAGCAGGTCATTGAGTACCTGCGTTACAACACCCGGTCGCAGATCTTTGCCAAATCGGTGCCGATGCCGTTGGTGGTGGGTGCCCTGAAGCGCCTGGAGCTGCTGAGGAATCACCCCGAATTGCGCGAAAACCTCTGGAAAGTGGTACACGGGCTGCAAAAAGGACTGCGCGACAAGGGTTTCAACATCGGCACGACCGAGGCGCCGGTGACCCCCGTCATCCTGAGCGGTGAAGAGAGCGAAGCGGCCCAACTGGTGATCGATTTGAGAGAAAACTTCCACATCTTCTGCTCGGTTGTGATCTATCCTGTGATTCCTAAAGGCCTGATTATCTTGAGGTTAATCCCGACGGCGGTCCACACGATGGAAGATGTGAACGAAACCATCGCCGCTTTTGAGGCGATTGCCGCGAAGCTGAAAGACGGAAGTTACCATAAATCTGATCTGAAAATCACGGTTTAAATAGCGTAGGAGGCCGTTTTACGGGTTAAAAAAAATCGATTTTAGCACGCAAAAAGTTTGGAGCCACACGTTTAATTGCTAAATTGGCCCTCAAATCATCGAATACCAACCTTAAAACTGCCATTCTAATGAACAAATTTGAACAGGTCCGTGATCTGGTAATGTCACTCGAAGGTGACTTTGAAAAATTCTACGACAAGAATAACCAGGCCGCTGGAACGCGTGTACGCAAGGGAATGCAAGATCTGAAGAACCTTGCTCAGGACATCCGTGTGGAAGTTCAGAACATGAAAAACACCGAGAAGTAGTACACCGACCGACACTCAAGTTCTAACAAAAAAGGCCATCAATCAGATGGCCTTTTTTGTTTTTTTAGTGTGATTTTTTAGTGACTGATTTACGTGGGTAGTAAGGATATAGGTTAAGTCAGTCGAATTTTTTAGCGATTTGGTGGAGAGAATTCACTAAAATTTGCCCCATTCTTTGCTAGACTAAAGCAAATTTATCGATGTTGGTGCGCAGGGCATGCATGAGCGCATCGCTGGCTTCTACCAGAGGAAGGCGCACGTAGGGGCTGCAGAGGCCGCGTAGGGCCAGTGCGGCCTTCACGCCCACAGGATTGCTTTCCCGGTACATCAGGTCGTTGATCTGCACCAGTTCGTACAGAATTTCACGACATACCGACAACTCTTGGCGTAGGGCCGCTGCCACCATGCGGCAATACTTTTCGGGGAAGGCGTTGGCCAGTACAGAAATGACCCCGCTGCCTCCGGCGCAGATCACCGGAACGCTCGTCATGTCGTCGCCCGACAGGAATAAAAAATCGTCTGGTTTTTCGGCCAGCACGCGATAGATCTGCGACAGGTCCGCACACGACTCTTTAATGCCCAGAATCTGCGGGTGCGCTGCCAGCCGCAGGGTCGTTGCGGCCTCTACGTTCGAAGCCGTACGGCTGGGCACGTTGTAGATGATCACCGGTATCGGCGAGGCGTCGGCGATGGTCATGTAATGGCGGTAGATCCCTTCCTGCGTAGGTTTGTTGTAGTACGGACTTACGCACAACAGCGCATCCACCTTGGTGAGGTCGGTGTTTTTGATGCGCCGTATCACCGCTTGCGTGTCGTTGCCTCCCACGCCGTAGACAAGGGGGAGCTGGTGGGTGTTGTGCTCCTGCACGTAGCGCAAAACCGCCCGCTTTTCGTCGAGCGCCAGGGTGGCGGCTTCGCCCGTGGTGCCCATCACCACGTAGTAGTTTACGCCGTGTTCGGCAGTAAACCGCAGAATAGTGCCCAATGATTCGAAATCAATGGAGAGGTCCTGGCGAAAAGGTGTCACCAGCGCTACGCCGGTTCCGGCTAATTTATGCGTCATTGTTTTGAATAGCTTGCGTCAGACGAAGCATCTTTTCCCACAGGGTCGCTAAACTTTCCCCGTCTTTCAGGTCCACCATCAGTTCCAGGTTGTGTTCCAGTTCGGGGGAGAATCGCCCCACCCGGCAGCGCGCCTGGCTCTGGCCTAAAATGCTTTCGTACAGGGGAGAAACGTCGGTGGTGAGGCAATAGAGGTAATCGAAGTCGGCCGCCATGAAGTGCGTCACCTCTTCGGATTTGATTTGCCCCAGAAGCGAAATGTCTTTGTTGGTAAAGAATTTGGTTTTGTAGAGTGCCGGATCGTTCGGAATCTCCGACAAGTAGGCCAGTGAGGTGACCTCTTTTCCCATTTTAAGCAGCTGATCGCGAATTTTTCCAAACTGTTGCCAGGTAGCTTCGCTGTCGGATGCGACGAACAAGCCGATGCGACGTGCCTTGGCAAAGCTGACCGACCTCCGGGCGGTCGGGGTGGCAGGCGGACGGCGCAGGCGGTTGCGCAGGGACAGCATTTGAAGGCCCAGTTCCATGAGAGTCTGGAAAATAGAAAACTTAAAAAGGAACCGCGAAGATTATGATCTTTGGTTAATTCCGCAATTAATTTCCTGTTTCTTCTAAAAGTTGAAGAAATTCAGCTTCCGATAGAATCGTCACGCCGTGTTTCAGGGCCTTTTCGCGCTTGGCTGGTCCCATGTTTTCGCCCGCTACCAGGTAGTCGAGCTTGCCGGAGACGCTGCTCAAAATCTTTCCGCCGTGGTCTTCGATCAGTGCTTTGAGGCCATCGCGGCTGAACTGCTCAAAGACGCCGGAAATCACGAACGTTTTGCCCGCCAGCGTGGTGCTGCTCGGAGCCGAAGTTTTTTCTTCTTGCGCCAGTTGCAGCCCGGCCTGGCGCAGCCGTTCGATCAACGCCTGATGTTCCGGCTCAGCCAGCCACGATTGCAGGCTTTGAGCAATGCGCTCACCGACTTCGGGGGCTTCGAGCAGTTCTTCGTACGTGGCCTGCGAAATGCGTTCGATGCTGCCAAAATGTTCGGCCAGTTTACGCGCCACGGTTTCGCCGACGTAGCGAATGCCCAGCGCAAAGAGCACTCGGGCAAAAGGCACCTGACGGGTGCGCGCTAAACCTTCCAACAGGTTGCGCGCCGATTTGTCGGCGAATCGTTCCAGCGCAATCAGTTGGTCGTAGGTGAGGTCGTACAGGTCGGCCACGTTGTTCACCAGCCCCTTCTCGTACAACTGACGGATGGTTTGCGGGCCAAGTTCCTCCACGTTCATGGCGCGGCGCTGGATGAAATGCTCCAGCCGCCCCCGGATTTGCGGCGGGCAGCCGTCCTGATTCGGACAGAAATGCTGCGCGCGTGGGGCCGCTCCTTCGCCCTCTTCGCGGACCAGAAGCGTCTGGCACTCGGGGCAATGCGTAATGTAGGTCACCGGTTCGCTGGTGTCGGCGCGTTGGGTCAGGTCGACGCCCGTGACTTTCGGAATGATCTCACCGCCCTTTTCGACGAATACCGAATCGCCGACGTGCAGCCCGAGGCGGGCAATTTCGTTGGCGTTGTGCAGCGAGGCGCGTTTTACCCGTGTTCCGGCCAGCTGGACGGGTGCCAGTTCCGCTACGGGGGTAATGGCGCCCGTCCGCCCGACCTGGTAGGTGATACCTTTCAGCAACGTGACGGCCGATTCGGCCGAGTACTTGTAGGCGATGGCCCAGCGGGGATTTTTGGCCGTGTAGCCCAGCTCTTCCTGTTGGGCATAATCGTTCACTTTGATCACAATGCCGTCGATGGCGACGGGTAACTCAAACCGCTTCTGCTCCCACTGATGGATGTACGCCAGCACGTCGTCGAGGGTGGGGCAGAGACAAAACGTAGGCGAGACGGCAAAGCCACTTTGCTGCAACGCCAGCATCGACTCGTAATGGCCTTTGTAGGCAATGCCTTCGCCCAGCAGTCCGTAGGTAAAGCAACTGAGACGGCGTTGCGCCACGATGGACGAATCCTGCTGCTTCAGCGTACCGGCGGCCGCGTTGCGCGGGTTGGCCAGTGGCGTTTCGCCGTTTTCCTCGCGTTCGCGGTTGATGTCCTCAAAGACTTCCAGGGGCATGTACACCTCCCCCCGCACTTCGAACAGGGCAGGAAGCTCTTTCGAGTTGGCCCGCAGAGGAATGCTGCGGATGGTCCGGGCATTTGGCGTGATGTCGTCGCCGCGCACACCATCGCCCCGGGTAGCGGCCTGCGTCAGGATGCCGTTTTCGTAGGTCAGGCTGATGGCCACACCGTCGAATTTCAGTTCGCACACGTACTTGAAATCATCGCCGATGGCCTTGCGCACCCGTTCGTCGAACTCGCGCAGCTCTTCTTCCGAATAGGTATTGCCCAGGGAAAGCATCGGATAGCGATGGCGCACGGTCGGAAACTCCTTCGAAATGGTACCCCCGACCCGTTGGGTTGGCGAATCGGGCAGCATCAGCGAAGGGTGCTGCTGTTCCAGGTCCTGCAGTTCGCGCAACAGCCGATCGAACGTCTGGTCGTCTATTTCCGAGACGGCGTTCTGGTAATACTGGTAATTGTAATAGTTCAGTTGATCAGTAAGCTCTTGTATGCGGTGGGCGGCAGCTTCCAGGGTCATGGGGGAGAAGAGGCTTTTAGAAAACGTAAGTAACTAGGTTTAAGGAGGATGCACAACATCCGGGCGGTGCAGGCGTAGCGCGGGGGCTAACTTTTCGGCGTACACGTTCCGGAGGGTAGCCAGGCCCTATAAAAAGAGCGCCTTTACCCCAAGGGAGCGGGCGCTCGCGGCAGAACGGATCAATACTGCGCGTTCGGCGAGTCGAGTTTGCCGAAGACGCGTTTCAGAATGTCGTTAACGCGGTGGCCGGGATTTTCGCGGATCATTTTTTCTTCGCGCGCGATCTTTAGAAAAACGCCGTCCAGAGCTTTGTTGGTCACGTACGTCGACAAGTTCGAATCGTCGATTTTCTGCAGTCCCAGAAACGAGTTCAGCGGGTTGTTGGCGACTTTGTTATACGTATTCACAAAGTTGTTGTAGAGGTCGTTGGCACTACGCCCGGCCAGAAGCGGCTTGCTCAGCGACTGGTTGATGCTGGGTTCGAATGCGTCGGACAAGCGGCTGAAGGTGTTGGACCGCAGGTAATTCGTCGCGGCCGTATCGGGGCCGTACAAAATGTTAAGGCCATCGCGGATGGTAATGTTGCGGATCGCATCCACAAAAATGGGGGTGGCTTTCTGGGCGGCATCCTCGGCCGAGCGGTTCAGGCTCATGACCATGTCGTCGACCAGGGGCTGGAGTGCCGCTTTGTAAAGCGTACGTCCTGCCGCCGAACTGTTCAGCTTGTCGATAACGCCCTGAGCCTGAGGCGGAAGCAGAATTTTCACGGCGGCGTCTTTGTAAAAGCCATCGACCCGGGTCAAGTTGGCGACCGCCGTATCGGTACCGACCTGCAGGGCCGATTTCAGCCCCGAAATGATCTCCTCTTCCGATAAGGGTAAGTTTTGTGAAACGACCTGAAGCACTTCTTTACACGAGTTGAGCGAGAACAGCGAAAGCAGCGCCAGGGTAAGGGTGAAGTATCGTAGTCTTTTCATAATCATAAAGTTAAGTAGTTCGTCTGGCCAAAGACCGTACCAACATGAGGCAGCAAGTTACCCCGTCAATACGACAGAACCGGCGAAATGGATTAAAAAAACGCCGGCAGGCCGCTTCCCGGTGCTTTTGAGATTCTCTGGAAGAGTTGGTCTGGACCAACTCTTCCAACGGGTTATACAATTGCCTCCGGGCAGAACTGATGAGAAGTGGCAGGTAGCACATCATCGTATATATAGAAGACGCTACAGACTACAGGCGTTCTGTACCAAGGGAAATCCAAGTTGATGACGTCGCGTGCGAAAAAAATTAGCCCAAACTTCCCGCCGCACACAACGAATTTAGCTGACAAGGCCGGGCTGAAACCGAGTGGATCTCGCCGGTACCGTGGGGCGAAAGGTGTGTTTCAGCGACGAGCGGATGCCCCAAGGGATGAAAAGCACTAGGACAGGAAAACCTGCGTAGAATCGCTGTTTCGGCATTTTTAACACATTTGTTGCATTCTTTAACACATATTTTGCAGTGCAAAAAACCTGTCATTCTACGATACATCTCTTCTAACGGGTGGGGTGGGTAGCCCCCTATGTTTGTGTCACCAAGCAAAACAACAAGGCCATGACACACTTACAAATTACTTCCGCACCCGAACCTACCTTAGCGTCTCCCACCTACCTTGAATTCGCGCCCTGCGAGGCATTACAACCTTACGTAGAATGCTACTGGATTATGGAAAGTGAAAACTCACGTCCCGTACGCGACAAATTCCTGCCGAGTCCTTATGTAGAAATGGTATTCATCAACAAAGGCGGTGCGTACCTGGTCCACGAAGAAGATCGTTTCGAAGCCTTGCCAGCCAGCGGGGTTTTCGGATTGCAGCAACAGTCGTTGAATGTACGCGTGCAGGGATCGTTCTCCGCACTGGGCGTCAAATTCCGTCCGGAAGGGTTTTACCAGTTGATGCAGATCCAGATGTCGACCCTGGCCAACCGGGTGGTGTCGCTGCGTAAGCTGATCGGCGAAAAGTCGCAGGACATTACGGAGCAGCTCTTGAACACGTCGTCGCCCTACCGTCAATTGGAAGCCATCGAATTGTTTCTGTTGGACGAACTGGCATCACGCCCGCGTCCCGAACACCTGCCGTACCTGCAACGGGCCATTCGGAAAGTGATGGAAACCGGCGGCAACGTTACGGTCACCGAACTGGCCGACGCCGCCGCGGTGAGCGAACGGCAGATGGAACGCAAGTTTATGGAACGCATTGGGCTGAGTCCCAAGAAGTTTATCCGGAATGTACGCATCACGCAGGTGTTCAAACTCCTGAAACAGAAGCCTAATTACGACTGGCTGGACGTGATTTATCGCTGCAACTACTTTGATCAGGCGCACTTTACCCGCGACTTCAAAGCCCTGACCGGCGAAACCCCCACCACCTATTTCTCGCGTCGTTCGTTCTTGCGGAGTGCGTTTCAGGAACGTGCCGTGCGGGCGTAGTAAGGCTGCACAAGCTCGTCCATGACCCGCGACGTGCGCGCGGCGCTGATCCCGGTGCTCGGGCATGTGCCTTCTCCCCGAAGGGCCTGCACCACGGTTTCGACCAGCGGCTGATGCACGTGCGGAGGATACTCAAACGGCAGCTTTTCAATGCCTACCGACGTTTCCAGCACCACCGGCGAAGGTTTAAACGTCTCGTAGGTTATCCGCCCCAGGCTTCCCACTAGTTCCGTACGGTCGGTTTCGGCGGCTTGTCCCGTCGTAAAACACCACGTGGCGCTTCCTACTACGCCCGACGCAAACCGAAAACTCGCACTCAGCACATCTTCCGACGTGTAATAAGCGCCCTGATTGGCCACGACGCTGTGTACCTCCCGGATTTCGCCCAGAAAGTAGTCGAGCAGATCGAGCTGGTGCGATCCCAGGTCAAAAAAATACCCGCCCCCCGCAACGGCCGGATTGGTCCGCCAGGCACCGCTCCCGTCTACATCGTGCGGCTTGGGGGCCTGATACAAGCTCAGATTGACAAAACGGAGGTCGCCAATGGCGCCAGCTTCTAACAACTCCTTGACTTTCAGGAACGTAGGCAAACGCCGACGGTAGTACGCGACGAACAGCGGCTGTCCGGTAGCTTCCGAAACTTCGACCATGCGCCGACATTCTGCATAATTCATCGCCATGGGTTTTTCCACGTAGACCGGCTTGCCGGCTTCCATAGCCCGGATGGCGTATTCAGCGTGGGTATTGGGGGGGGTTGCTACGTAGATGGCATTCACGTCCGGGTCGTGTAACAGCGCCTCAGCATCGTCGTACCACCGCGGCACACCGTGGCGTTTGGCGTAGTCGGCGGCTTTTGCCCCGTTGCGGCGCATCACGGCCACCAGTTCGGAATGGGGTGTTTTGTAGAGCGCCGGGCCGCTTTTGACCTCAGTGACATCGCCAGCGCCGATCATGCCCCAGCGTACGGTAGAAAAATTCATAAGGAAAGTAGGTTTCAGGTTGGACGTGAGCCCGGTACCGCTCGTTCAGCGCGTGTTTTACAAACGCCTTCGGCACCTCGCCCCGCCACTCAGGTTTACTGGATCAGCCCCAAACAAAGTTTCAGGCGGATGATTTTTTTCACCGAAGCATAGACCTGATCGCGGAACGCGGGATCTTTCTGCATTGCGGCCAAAACGCCGTTCAACAGAAGCGGCTCGTTCGGCGGCATCAGAATCATGTCGCACCCCGCTTTTACGGCCTTCACCGTCGCCTGTGGGTCCTGGCTGACCGCCCCCATGTTCATCGCATCCGTCACCACCAGGCCACGAAACCCGAGTTCGTTTTTCAGCAGCTCCGTTACGATGCGGTGCGACGTGCTGGCGGCCTCGCCATTCGTGTTGTAATCGGGGTTGTTCTCCACGGCAATGTGACCGACCATGACACTGACGACTCCCGAATCGATGAGCGGGCGGTAAACGTCCACCTCCTGCATCGGGCCGTTGATGAACACCAACTTGTGGTGGCTGTCGCCCTGCACGAGGCCGTGGCCGGGAAAGTGTTTGGCGGTGGCCACCACCCCGGCGCGTTGAGACGCCCGCATAAAGGCCCAGTTCATGGCCGCGACGGTATCGGGATTGGCCCCGAAGCTGCGGGCCCCGATAATCTCCTGATTTTTACTCAGGTCGGCCACCGGAGCGAAGTTGTGACGCACCCCGATGTCGAGCAGGTCCTGGCTGATGGTGGAGGCCACCATGCCGGCTTCTTCCTGATTGCGGAGGGCGCTGGTTTTCGGTACGGGCGTGGCGCCGGAAATTTTCTTGGGCAGCAGCGTCGGTTCAGCATCGGTGCTGAACATAATCGGCAACTGCCGGTTGTCCTGCGCGATTTTGTTCAGCCGCCGGACCTGTTCGGTGAAGCCTTCTTTCGAGCCGCCCAGCAGCAAAATGCCGCCCGCCTGGCCTTTGCGCACCAGATTGGCTACGTACGCTTCGGGTTTGCCGAGTTTACCGACCGATGGAATGATCATCTGCCCCACGCGCTGCGTATCCGACAGCGTCTGGAAAATCTGATCGACCCGGTGTTCCAGCGCGGGCTGATACTGGTAAAACGTTTCGAGCGAATAGGAAGATTGGGCCGTGGCCGTAGCCGCGAACAGACTCAGGCTCAGGGCCCATAACAACAGATTCTTCATCTTCGGCAAGTTAGAAAATGTCGGGAAGATAACGGGTATGGACTAAGAACCGATGCAAGGTGCGACGACGTGATGTTAAGGACTCTCCGTCAGGATTCATGGTGGGGTTGTGCCTGGTCGTGCGCCAGTTTGGCGAGCGCCGACCAATCGTAGCCTTTGCCGTAGCGGTTGACCAGCGTTGCCATCTGGTCGCGCAGCACGGACCCGAAGGGCATCGGCACCTGCCACTGTTGTGCGGCCCGCTGTACCAACGTCATGTCTTTCAGTCCCAGGTCGGTAGCGAACCCGGCCGGTTGAAACCGCTCTTCCAGCATCTGGTTCCCGTAAGTCTGATACACAGGCGATTGCATAACTCTTCCGTTCACGATTTCCAGAAATTGCTTCGGATCGACGCCCGCTTTTCCCACCAGCGCGAAGGCTTCGCCCAGGGTTTCCATCATAGACGCGATCACAAAATTGCCCGCAATCTTGACCAGATTCGCTTGCCAGGCTTCTTCGCCCACGTAGTCCCAAGCAGCGCCTACGGCGTCGAAAATGGGAGAGAGGCGCTCGGCTACTGCTTTCGGACCGGCTACGGCCAGCTTGAGGGCCGCCTTTTCGGCTACATCCGGACGGCCAAACACCGGCGCGGCTACGTATTGCTGCCCTTTGGCGGCGTGTTTTTCGGCCAGCCGCCGCGACAGATCGGGACTGATGGTACTCATCGACAGATGGACTGCGCCCTGAGGCAACGCGTCGTAAGCGCCCTGAGATTCCGCAAACAAAACCTCTTCCAGCGCTTCGTCGCGCGAAAGCATGGTGATCAGAACGTCGACCTGCGCGGCCACGTCGGCCGGCGAATCGGCCACGGTCACCTGGTCGGTCGCTAGGGTTTCGGCCTTGGCACGGGTGCGGTTGTAGACCCGCAACGGGTAGCCGGCGTTCAGGAGGTTTTGGGCCATGGGCAACCCCATGCTGCCCAACCCGATAAATCCGATTTTCATAGAAAAGGAGTAACGTAAAAAGTGGACGTGCAGCCCTCGCCGAAGCGCGACGTACCGGCTTCCGGAAGTGCTGCCCAGTGTTACAACGCAGCCCTACCGTTTCAGTTGTCGGCCTGTACCTGATCGACCAGCTGATCCACCTTTTTAACGTACTCTGTCGGTTTGGTCTTGCGTTCCAGTCCCTGGGTGGACAGGCGGCGCGTAGTCCCGTAAACCGGGCTTTCCTGCCACGGACGGTCGTGGTTGCCGAACACCCAGGCCACGTTGGCGAAGGAGTTGAAATCGCGACCGTCGAGAAAATACTTGTTATTGAGGTAGAGCAACGTCTCGTAGGCATACTCGGGCGTGTTGGTCCAGGACACGATTTTCTTGCCCCAGTACATGCGCATGTAATTGTGCATGTAGCCCGTGTGCTTCATCTCGCGCATGGCGGCGTTCCAGTAGGGATCGTGCGTCTCGGCATTTTCCAGTTGGTCGCGGGTATACACATGCTCGCGGTCGTCGTGCTTGTGTTTCTTCAGCGTCTTCTGTGCCCAGTCGGGCAGGCAGGAGTAATGGTCGTAATTTTCGGTGTAATAACAGAAGTTAGCCGCAAGCTCGCGCCGCACCAGCACCTCTTCGACAAACGAGTCTACGTTTTCTTTGCTGCGCTTCTGCCGCACTTCGTTTACCAGCCACACCGGCGAGATCATCCCGAAGTGCAGGTACTTGCTCATGTGCGACACGTCGCTGGTCTGCGGCTGGTTGCGGTGGTCGCTGTAGTTCGAAAAAAGCTTGTCCAGAAACCGCCGGAACACCGCTTTGGCGGCCGTGGTGCCTCCCGTAAAGAGTTGATCGACCGGCGGTACCGGCTCCAGTTTCAGGCTTCTGGCCAGCGCCAGCGGGTCGCTCAGGTCTTCGCCGGTCACCGAAAGCCGCAGCGAACTTTTCGGAGGTTTGCGCAATTCGGGTACGTCGAGGTAGTCCTCAAACTGCGTCATGATCTTCTTGCGGATGGTGCGGGCGGCGTATTCGCGCTTTTGTGAGGCCACTTCGATCGGCACGACCAGATCGCTCTCGACCTGCACCACCTGGCAGTCGGCCTGATCGGCTACCTGGTCGCGCCACTGCCGCTGATGCCGCAGGTACCCTCGGTCGCACACGATGAGCGAAGCGTCCCTGCCCAGTTTCACGGCAATGTCGGCCGGGGCGCCTTTTTGTAATACAAACTTGATATCCAGCGACTTGAGCGATTCGGCAACATCATGTAAGCCCTCGAGCATAAAGACATAATGGCGGAGGTTGGCCTCGGGGTAGTCGTCCATCAGACCAAAGCCGACAATCACCGGCTGATCCAAGGCCTGCGCTCGTTCAATGGCATAGTGCAGGGCGTGGTTTTCGTCCACGCGCATCGATTGCTGCATCCAGTAAAGTACATAGGCATTTTCGCGCTCAGGGCGGTCGTTAAGGCATTTTATCCGGTCGGGGTGGAGATCTGACATCGGCAGTGCAGGGTGAGATTTTAAAGGGAAGATTAACTTTTTGCAGAATAAATCACCGGAATAACCGTCTTACTACAAAAAAGTTATCGGCATCGGCGCAAAAGGGCTACAAATGCCTATTTTTAGGACTTGTGGATTTTCAAGAAGATTAAAAGCCCTCGTAACATTACGTTGTATTATACGAATACAGAAGTAACTTTTACGGAGAAAGTGGGTATATTTATACACCGATTGTCTGTTATTATTGTAGTTGCTAACTAAACCTTCATCATTGCTTTATTCCACTTTTATGAAACGAGTCGCGTGGATCGAGACGCTCATTGTTACCACCTTCCTTGCTGCTTGCAACGCCAACAGCCATGTCACCACCGAAGAAACGTCAGATCAGTCGCTTCCCGTCACTGAATTAATCTTAAAAGATACCACACTACATCACGAATACGTCACGGACATTCAGGCCGTGCAGAACGTAGAGATCCGGGCACGGGTCCCCGGCTTTCTGGAAGACATTTACGTCGACGAAGGGCAGCAGGTCAAGAAGGGCCAGCCGCTGTTCCGCATCAACGCCGAGGAGTACAAAGCGCAGGAAGCCAAAGCCAACGCCAACCTGGAAAGCGCCATTGCTGAGGCCAAAGCGACCGAACTCGAAGTAGATCGCGTGCGCATTCTGGTCGACAAAGACATTATCTCACAATCGGAACTGGAAGTCGCGAAGGCTAAAAACCAGGCCGCCCGCGCCCGGATCGAAGAGGCCCGCTCGGCCGCTTCCAACGCCGCCATTCGCCTTTCGTACACGTACATCCGCGCCCCGTTCGACGGGCTGATCGACCGCATTCCACTGAAGGTCGGTAGCCTGATCGAAGAAGGCACGCTGCTGACCACCGTATCCGACATCAGTTCCATCTATGCGTATTTCAACGTATCGGAACGGGAGTATCTGGAATACACCAAATCGCGTCTGGAAGACCGCGTCAACAGCAGCAACGTGGTCAATCTGGTGCTGGCCGACGGAACGCGCTACCCGTACGAAGGAAAAGTAGAAACCATGGAAGGGGAATTCGAGGCCAGCACGGGCTCCATCGCCTTCCGGGCGCATTTTCCCAATCCGGAACAGATGCTGAAACACGGGGCGACCGGGAAAGTACGCCTGACCAACAAGATCAAAGACGCTTTGATTGTACCGCAAAAAGCGGTTTTCGAAATCCAGGACAAGAACTACGTGTTTGTGGTCGATTCCACGAATACAGTGCGCATGCAAAGTTTCAGTCCCGCGAGCCGGTTCTCCTACTTTTATATTGTGAACTCCGGTCTTAAGCCGGGTGACAGGGTAGTGTACGAAGGTGTGCAGAGCATCCGCGACGGTGCGGTGATCAAGCCGGAGTTTGTGGTGATGGACAGCCTGCTGGCCAGCGCCCCCCGAACGGCTTTCTAGCGCGGCCGGGGCGAAGCCCCCGGACTGCCCGCCGGATTTCAACCTACCTCACGTACTGATTTTTATCACTCCATAACCAACTTCAGCTTCGCTGCATGTTTGACATTTTTATACGTCGGCCCGTTCTTTCACTCGTTATCTCCCTGTTCATCGTGTTGTTGGGGTTACTGGCCCTGTTTGGGTTGCCGGTAACGCAATTTCCCGAAATTGTACCGCCCTCGGTTACCGTAACGGCCAAGTACACCGGCGCCAACGCCGAAGTGAGCACCAAAGCCGTGGCAACGCCGCTGGAACGTGCCATCAACGGGGTGCCTGGCATGACTTACATGACGACCGTGACGAGTAACAACGGTACCACGCTCATCACGGTCTTTTTCGAAGTCGGGACCGATCCCGATCTGGCCGCGGTCAACGTGCAGAACCGCGTAACAACCATCATTGACGAACTGCCCGAAGAGGTGATCAAGGCCGGGGTCACGACCGAAAAGGAGGTGAACAGCATGCTGCTGTACCTCAACGTGATGAGCGAAGATCCTACCATCGGAGAGAAGTTCGTGTACAACTTCGCCGACATCAACGTCTTGCAGGAACTGAAACGGATC
Source organism: Catalinimonas alkaloidigena (assembly GCF_900100765.1). Lineage (NCBI taxonomy): Bacteria > Pseudomonadati > Bacteroidota > Cytophagia > Cytophagales > Catalimonadaceae > Catalinimonas > Catalinimonas alkaloidigena. Next base: position 167,447 of record NZ_FNFO01000011.1, read on the forward strand.
GACGGCGTGGGTTTCTGCGAAATCATGGGGTCGCGCGAGTATTCCATGCGGGTCTGGCTGAAGCCCGACCGGATGGCCGCCTACGAAGTATCGACCGGCGAGGTGATCGACGCCATCCGCAAGCAGAACGTCGAGGCCGCACCCGGCAAAACCGGCGAAAGCTCGGAGCGTACGCCGCAGATGTTGCAGTACGTACTGCGCTACACGGGGAAATTTTTCGAGCCCAATCAGTACAAAGACATTGTGATTCGGGCGTACGACAACGGGTCGGTGCTGAAACTCAAGGACGTCGCCGACGTGGAATTCGGTTCGATGGATTACAGCATGACCTCCAAAACGGACGGTCGGCCATCGGCTTCGATCATGATCAAGCAGCGGCCGGGTTCCAACGCCAGCGAGGTCATCGAAAACGTAAAAATTCGCATGGCCGAGCTGAAAGAAGAGGCGTTTCCGCCGGGCATGGAGTACACCATTTCATATGACGTTTCGCGCTTTCTGGATGCCTCCATCAACGAGGTGATTCATACGCTGATCGAAGCGTTCATCCTCGTGTTCCTGGTCGTATTCATCTTCCTGCAGGATTTCCGTTCGACGCTCATTGCCGCCCTGGCGGTGCCGGTGGCGCTGGTCGGTACGTTCTTCTTTATGCAGATGCTGGGCTTTTCGATCAACCTGCTGACGCTGTTCGCCCTGGTGCTGGCCATCGGGATTGTGGTGGACAACGCCATTGTGGTGGTGGAAGCGGTCCACGTAAAGATGTCGGAAGAGCACCTGTCGCCCAAGGCGGCCACGTTTGCAGCCATGCACGAGATCAGCGGCGCGATCATCGCCATTACGCTGGTCATGTCGGCGGTGTTCATCCCGGTGGCGTTCATGTCGGGGCCGGTGGGCGTGTTTTACCGTCAGTTTTCGCTGACCTTGGCCATCGCCATCGTGATCTCGGGCATCAACGCCGTTTCGCTGACGCCTGCGCTGTGTGCGCTCCTACTGAAACATACACACGACGAACCACACAAAGGACTGTTGGGCGGCTTTTTCAACCGGTTTAACCGCGGGTACCAGGCCGTCGAAAACAAATACCGCCGCTCCATTGCGTTTCTGGCCGGTCGCCAAGTCGCCACGCTGCTGATGCTCGCCTTTTTCTTTGTCGCTACCTGGGGCATCGCGACCATCCTGCCCACAGGATTTATTCCTTCGGAAGACCAGGGCATGGTCTACGTCAACGTAACCACACCGGCCGGCGCGACTGTGGAACGGACGGAAGATGTGCTGAACCAAATTCAGCAGACGGCCGAGCGGATCGACGCGGTCGAAACCGTATCGACGCTGGCGGGCTTCAGCCTGCTGACCGACGCCGCCGGTGCTTCGTACGGCATGGGCATGATCAACCTGAAACCCTGGGAAGAGCGCGAAGGCACGGTCGAAGACCTGATCGACGAACTGGAAGAAAAAACGCAGTACATCACCGACGCTACCATCGAATATTTTCCGCCGCCGACGGTGCCGGGCTTCGGGAACTCCAGCGGCTTTGAGCTGCGCCTGCTGGACCGCAACCGGGGTGGAGAACTGCAACAAACCGCCGATGTGGCCAAAGCCTTTACCGAAGCGTTGCAGAAAGCGCCGGAGATCAGCAGTGCCTTCACCAACTTCGACGCCTCGTTCCCGCAATACATGATTCACGTCGATCAGGAAATGGCGGCCAAAAAAGGCGTCACCATCGAGGACGCCATGAGCACCCTGCAGACGATGCTGGGGAGCTACTACGCCTCCAACTTCATCCGTTTCGGGCAGATGTACAAGGTAATGGTGCAGGCCGCCCCGCGCTACCGTACCAAGCCGGAAGACATTCTGGAGCTTTATGTGAAGAACAACCAGGGCGAAATGGTGCCGTATTCGACCTTTATCACGCTGGAGCGGGTGTACGGTCCCGAGCAGTTGACCCGCTACAACATGTACACCTCGGCGATGATCAACGGAACCCCGGCGCCGGGTTACAGCACCGGCGATGCCATCAAGGCCATCGAACGGGTTGCGGCCGAAACCCTGCCCCGCGGCTACACCTTCGAGTGGTCGGGGATGACGCGCGAAGAGATCTTGTCGGGCAATCAGGCCATCTACATTTTTGGCGTCTGTCTGCTCTTTGTTTACCTATTGCTGGCAGCGCAGTACGAAAGCTTCCTGCTGCCGCTGCCGGTCCTGCTGTCGCTGCCGACGGGCGTGTTCGGGGCGTTTGCTTCGCTCTATCTGCTGGGCTTGCAGAATAACATTTACGCACAGGTCGCCCTCGTGATGCTGATCGGTCTACTGGGCAAAAACGCGATTCTGATCATCGAGTTTGCTATTCAGCGCCGGAGCGAAGGTGTTTCGGTGCTCACCGCGGCGGTCGAAGGTGCTTCGTCGCGTCTGCGTCCCATCCTGATGACCTCTCTGGCGTTCATCGCCGGGCTGATTCCGCTTTGCATTGCGACCGGAGCCGGCGCGATGGGCAACCGCTCGATCGGCACCGCCGCCGCCGGGGGGATGCTGATTGGTACCATCTTCGGATTGTTTCTGATTCCCGGCCTGTACGTGCTGTTTGCTTCCCTGGCCGAACGGTTCGTCAGCAAGCGCGAGAAACACGAAATGGTGCCGGTCGAGGTGACTTCTTCGCAGTCCATCAACGAAAAAACAGCTCCTCAGGAACAACACACAACGGTTCGGTAACGACCTCGGCACCGCACGTACAACGGACGGATGGTTTTTTGATCACTAACTAGTTTATGCGTTTCAGTAACAACACACCTTTTTATCCTTTCTTTCTTTTTCTGGGCCTTCTGGCGGTGCTGCAAAGCTGTAAAGTAGCGAAGCCGGTCAGCATGCCGACCTTTCAGCAGCCTCCGGCCACGTTTGCCACTAACCAGAACCCGGATTCGCTGGGCATCGGAGACCAGCGGTGGGACGATTTTTTTGCCGATGCCTACTTAGTCGATCTGATCGACGTCGCTCTGCGTAACAACCCCGACGTGCTGGTTGCCCTCCAGCGGGTAGAACGGGCTCAGGCCGATGTGATGGTGGCGCGCGGTGCCCTGTTGCCTTCGCTCAACGGACAGGCCACGGCCAGTGTGGACCGGTACGGCCAGTATACCATGAACGGCGTAGGGAACTTCGACACCAACCTGTCGGACAACGTAGAGGGCAAGCAGCAGATCCCGAACCCAACACCCTATTACTTTCTGGGGTTGCAAAGCTCGTGGGAGATTGACCTGTGGGGGAAATTACGCAGCCGCCGGGAAGCTGCTTATGCCCGCCTGCTGGCGACCGAAAAGGGACGCCAACTGGTGACGACCTCGCTGGTGTCGCAGGTAGCTTCCAATTATTATGATCTGCTGGCGCTGGACAGCGAACTGAAAATCATCCGCGACAACATCGAATTGCAGGAAGTAGCGCTGGAAATCGTCGAAATTCAAAAGTTGGGAGGACGCGCCACCGAGCTGGCCGTGCAGCAGTTCGAAGCTCAGCTTTTGCGTACCCGCAGCCTGGCGGTAGAACGCCAACGCGCCATCACACAGGTCGAAAACCGCCTGAATCGCCTCCTGGGACGGTATCCGCAGGCCATTGAACGCGACAGTTCCATCCAGGGGCAGCCGTTGCCCGACCAGATTCAGGCCGGGGTGCCGTCGCGTATGCTGCTGCGCCGTCCTGACATTCAACAGGCCGAACTGGACCTGACTGCCGCCCGCGCCGACATTGACGCGGCCCGTGCGGCGTTTCTGCCGTCGCTGACCCTGACGCCCTACGTCGGGGTGGAAGCGTTTCGGGCTTCGGTACTGCTCGACCCGGCTTCGCTGGCCGCCGGCATTCTGGGGGGGCTGACGGCGCCGCTTTTCAACAAGTACCAGAACCGCGCGAATTACAGGCGGTCGGTCGCGGCGGGGAAAGAAGCCCTTTACACGTACCAAAAACGTATTCTAACGGGCTATGAAGAAGTGATGACGGAGTTGAACAACATCGACCAGCTCCGGTCGGCCTACGCCTTAAAGCAGCAGGAGGTAGACGTCCTGGGGCGGGCGGTGACCACGGCCAACGACCTCTTTCTGGCGGGCTACGCGTCGTACCTGGAAGTGGTGACGGCGCAGCGCAACGTGCTGGAAGCCGAGTTGACGTTGATCGGGTATCGTCGCGACATTTTCATGTCGGTGGTAAACCTGTACCGTGCTCTGGGTGGCGGGTGGACGCCACCGGCCACCGAACTGGCAACACCGGCAGCGGAGTAAAGACGAACTTACCGTTTTGCAAAAGGCCTGCGCTTCTATCGGAAACGCAGGCCTTTTGTCTGGAGTCGTGAGGGAGACTTCAGGGCTGTTTCGGAACAAACAACACGGCATCGGCGACGACCACGCCGTCGGCGCCCTGGTTCGAAATCTCTACGTAATTCGTTTTCCCTGCCGCCAGCTTGAATTCACCTAACGGAACCCAAGCCCCGGAGGTTTGGCCCTCTACGCGGATGTCGTCGGCCTTCAGGTTGATTTTCTTCTTTCGTTTGCTGTCGGCCACCACCAGTCGCGTTTGCGAGGAGCCGTCTTTGATGCGCGGAAAATACGCGTAAACGTCGTACAGACCCGCGTGTTTTACTTCCGGCGTAAAGCGCACGGATTTGCGGGCACCGCCTTGGTTGTCGTCGCGCAGCAGCGAACGTCCGAACCGCCCGCCGGCTTTGTCGTCCTGAGTCCAGTCACCGCTGGTCGTGATGCCGGCGGCACTTTCGTTGTCGAGCAGAATTTCGGGCGTGCTGCCGTCGGCCAGCGGGTTTTCGCGCAGCAGGTTCTGCAACGTGGCAACATCCACGCGTTGTACGGTCGTGTTCCGGTCAATGGCCAGGGTGGCAGCGGTGGCCGCCGATTGGCCCAGCACCATAAACACCGGTTCCATGCGGATCGACCCGTAGGCAATGTGCGAAGCCGAAAGTGCCACGGGCACCAGCAGATTTTCGCAATGCTCAGCTTGCGGGATGATCGACCGATACGCGATGGGGTAGGGACCGAACCCGCCGATCTGGACGTCGCCTTCGTTCTTCACCATCTTTTTCCCGTCTTTCTCGATCACCACGCGCTGGCAATTGTGCGAATCCATCGTGTAGGCCGCCATGCCCACACCATCTTCCACCGTTTCGTCGCCGACGCAGTTGGCCTGGGTCATCACGTACGCGCCGATCATCCGGCGGCCTTCGCGCACGTAGGGTTGCCACGTCCAGTTGCCGTTGTCCGTGTACTCGTCTTTCGGGTAGCCCCATTTCAGCATTTCTTCACGCAGCTTCGGAGCCATGCGTTCGTCGTGCCCGATGAAGTAGAGCAGCCCTTTCGTATAGGTTTCCAGTTCCTTTTTGTACGCCATCCGCCCTGCGTAATCGGCTTCCGGATAATGGTAGTTGGTGCCGATCATGTCGGTCGAAAACGGTCCGTTGTTGTTGATGTCCGTCTTGCGGTTGGGCATCAGGTCGAATTTCAGGAAGCCCCACAGGCTTTCGGTGGGTTTGGCGGCGAGGTACCGCAGCAACAGCTCGTAATGGGTGGAATCGTAGCCTTCCGGGCGCGTAATCGGAATGAGGTTGGCGGGGTCGTCGGTCAGGCAGATGCGGTAGTTGTAAGTCTGCACCTGCCGGTTGCCGGTGCCTTGCGGAGCCAGCGTGGCCGGCGAAATGCCCCAGACCAGACCGCTGGACGGATCGCCCGGCACGCAGTAGGGATCGATGCCGTCGGGAAACTGGTGCTTGTTCAGCATCTGCACCCCGTTGTAGGTTTCGCCGTACAGGTCGTTGCTTTCCCGCCCGATGGTGAACGGCACCCCCGCCTGCGCCAGCATATCGCCTTCGTAGGTGCAGTCGAGAAACACCTTGGCTTTGACCGAAGGCATGGGATGCGTCCACGGGTCATCGCCCGAATGTTGCAACGTAATCGACTCGATGCGCTTGCCCCGCATCACGGTATTGCGCAAGTGGTGTTCGTAGAGGACCTCGACCCCGGCCCGTTCCAGGTAGCCGTTGAACGTCGCTTCGGCCACGCTGGGCTCAAAGATCCATTGCTCGAACGTACCGTAGTGCTGGCCGATGCGTCGGTAAAAGTCGAGGGCTAGCCCCGAAATGGCCGACTTGTTGCCGATGTCGGTGTAGCCGAGTCCGCCTGCCGAGAGCCCGCCCACGTGGCGGCCCGGTTCAATCAACAGTACGGATTTGCCGAGTTGTTTGGCCGTGTAGGCCGCCATAACGCCCGCCGACGTGCCGCCATAAATGCAAACGTCGACTTCGCGGGTGGGCGATTGCGCCAGAAGTGCCGACGGGGGCGCGACGAGCCAGAATGCAAGCAAGAGGAGTGATGGGAGAATTTTTCGCATAAGAAGAAATTACAAAAGTCAGGTTGCCACTAGAGGTCAAAAACGACGGAATTTAAGGTAGATAACGGGGACAGTGGTGAGCATTAGAACATTGAACTCAAAACGTCAACGTGGTTGCGGTCGCAACCTATTGACGACACTTTAAGCTTTCAACGTTTAACGCTTAATACCCCGGGTTTTGGTCTTCCGGTCCAATGTCGGGATTGTTGTCGATTTCGGAACGGGGAATCGGCCAGAGCAGGTGCGCGTCGGCTACTTCCTTGCCCAGGGCTTCACGAATGGTTTCCTTCACGATGCCCGCCCGTTTCAGGTCCAGCCACCGTTTCGATTCCAGCATAAATTCGTAGGCCCGTTCCGTCAGTACCGCCGTCCGGAACGAGGTGGCCGTTTGTCCGGCCAGCGCTACGTCTACTGCCGAAGGAGCGGTCGGTGCGAACCCATAGGCGCGGCGCTTCACCATGTTTAATCTTTCCACGGCCTCCGCGGTCGGGCCGTTATTGGCCATAGAAGCCGCTTCGGCGTAAATCAACAACGCATCGGGGTAGCGGTAAAAGTAATAGTCATTGCCGTATGCGCTGGTCGAAGGTGCTTGTCCGTCGCGGTACTTCCGAAAGCCAATGGACTCATTTTCAGGCAGTGACGTCGCTTGACCTGAACTGGTGCTGACGTAGGTCGTGTACAGGTTGAAGTCTTTCCGGAGGTCGGCGTCGTCCCAGTTGGCGATGAGCGGAAACGTAGGCTTGGCGAAAAAAGCACGGTACCCGCCGGGCGAGTAGGGCGTGTCCGAGGCATAGGGGAAGATGACGAAACTCCAGCCCAGACCCGCCACCCGCGTGAACTTGAAGGCAAAGATTTCCTCCGAGTTGGTGACTTCTGTCGGTCCATAGATCTGTTCAAAATCGTCGGAAGAGGAGACCGGCACCAGGGCAAACTTGTCGGACGCAATCACTTCTTCGGCCTTGTCGCGGGCCTTCTCCCACTGTTCGGTGGTCAGGTATACGTCGGCCAGCATCGTTTTGGCAGCCCATTTTGTAGGACGCCCCGGCTGGGCCGGCTCGTCGGGTAAAGCTTGTTCGGCCACGTACAGATCCGCTTCGATAAAAGCATACACGTCGCTGACCGGGCGGCGGGGCGCACCGATCTGATCGTCGGTAACGACGGGTTCCTGCCGGATGGGGACGGCCCCGTAGTTGCGCACGAGCGTGAAGTAGTTAAAGGCCCGCATGAACCGCGCCTCGGCCAGCAAGGCCGCTTTTTCGGCTTCGTCCATCGGAATGTCCGGGATGCCTTGCAGAGCGATGTTGGCGAAGTTGATGCTTTGGTAGAGGTCGCGCCAGATGCGTTCGGCGCGTGCGATGTTGGTCCCGTCGAAACCCTGGTACTCGCTGATGGCGACCTGCGAACCGCGCCCGAGGGTGTAATCGTCGAGGTTGGCCATGATGGCCGGGTACCACGAGCCGTACGTATCGGCACTGCGCAGCGGGGAATAAATGCCGAAGACGGCGGCGCGGGCATCGTCGGCGGTTCTGAAGAAGGTTTCCTGCGCGAGTTGGTCGCGTGGCTCTTCTTCCAGCAGGTCGCTGCAACCGGACAGCAGCGCTACAGACAGGAGGAGGCAGTATTTTTTCATGAGGATGTATCGGTAGGGAGGTGGTGGATTAAAGGCCAATGCGGGCACCGAGGGTAATGGTCCGGGCGTTCGGGTAACCGGCCTGGTCGATGCCCATGGTCAGTGACGAGCCGCGGGTACTTACTTCCGGGTCGTACCACGAATAGTCCGTGAACGTCAGCAGGTTCTGACCGCTGATGTAGAGCTGCGCACTTTGCAGCCACGACAGGTTCCACTGACGCGTGGGCAGGTTGTAGGCCAGTTGGATGTTCTTCACCCGCAGAAACGAGCCGTCTTCCACGTAGCGGTCCGACTCGCGGAATTTGGTGTTGACACTCAGGGCCGGGTAGGGGGCGTTCGGGTCGGGATTTTGCGGCGACCAGCGATTCAGAATGTCGCGAATCTGGTTCTCTCCGAAGTTAAAGCTGTTGGCCAACCCCGACGTGTTAAAGTTGAACAAGTCAGCACCTTGGATGCCTTGCAGAAAGACAGACAATTCGAAATTCTTGAACGAAACGTCGGTGCTGAACCCATAAATGAAGTCTGGATTTGGATCGCCGATTACTGTTTTGTCGGCGTCGTTGATCAGCCCGTCGTCGTTCACGTCCACGTACTTGATCTGTCCCGCTTCGTCCAGCCCGTCCTCCCGGAAACCGTAGAAGACACCCACCGGCAGGCCTTCGCGGATCAGGTTGACCGACACGTTGAAGGGGATGTCGAGCGCACCCCCGAACACGTCGCTGCCGCCGGCCAGTTGCCGCACCCGGTTGCGGTTCAGCGAAAAGTTGGCCGTTGCGTTCCACTTGAAGGCTTTGTCGACCAAAATTGCTGTTGCGGATGCTTCGAACCCACGGTTGCGGATGGAGCCGATGTTACGCACCGTGCTGGTATACCCCGACGAGTTGGGCAGGGGAACCGTCGCCAGCAGATCGGTCGTCAGCTTGTTGTACACGTCGAAGGTGAGTTGCAGCCGTTGGTTAAACAGCCCTACGTCCAGCCCCAGGTCGGTCTGTTGGGTAGTTTCCCACTGCAGGTCCGGATTGGGCTTGCCGCTGCCCGGTACGTAGCCGACAAAAATATCGTCGCCGAACACCACCTGGCGGGAGCTGAGCAGGTTGAGTGTCTGGTACGGACTGACGGCAGTACTGCCCGTTTGTCCCCAACTGGCGCGTACCTTCAGGTCGGTGAGTTGCGGCAGGTTCTTCAGAAAATCTTCTTCGATCAGCCGGTAGGCAATGGCCCCGGAGGGAAACAAGCCCCATTTGTTGCTTTGGCCGAAGCGGGACGAGCCGTCGGCCCGGCCGCTCAGCGTAATCAGCAAACGGTCGTGGAAGGAATAGTTGACCCGCGCCAGGTAGGAGAGGATGGTCCAGTCGGAATAAGAAGAACTCGGAACGCCGGGCGTGCTGCCGGCTTGCAGGTTGTAGTTGAGCAGCGCATCGGTCGAGTACCCCGACGAACTGGCCGACGTGCCCCGGTACTGGTTGTTCTGAAACGTGAATCCCCCGGTAAACGTCAGGGCGTGGCGTTCGGCGAACGTTTTTGAGTAGGTCAGGATGTTCTCGTTCAAAAAGCTGATCTCCTGTCCGTACGAGGTAGACGCCGATCCCGTGGAGCCGCGCAGCAGTCGCGAGGCGTAGTAATCGCTGCGGCTGTCGGTATTTTCCAGCCCGGCCGATACGCGCAGGCTGAGGCCGTTGAACGGCGTAAACGTCAGGGCCGTGTTGAGCAACATTTCGTTGCCGGTGTACCGGTTGTAGCGTTCGTAGGCCAGCACGAGCGGATTCTGTAACACGTTCGGGCTGAAGGGGTAGGTGTCGACCGCGTTGTAGGTACCATCGGCCCGGTAAGGAGCGAGGGTGGGCGGCGAAACCATGGCGGCCGACAGAACGCCGTTGCCGCGTGCGCTGTTGTCGCTGCCGATCTGGTTGCGCACCACGCGGCTCAGGATGCTGCTGTACGACAGACTCAGCTTGTCAGTAATGGTCTGGTTCAGGTTGGCCCGCAGCGACGCCCGCTGGTACGCCGAGTTGACGATGATGCCTTGCTGGTCGAACAAACTTCCCGAGACGGAATACTGCGTACGGTCGTTGCCGCCCGACAGGGTCAGCACGTGGTTTTGCACGGGCGCCGTCCGGAACACCACCTCCTGCCAGTCGGTGCCTGCCCCAAAACCGGCAATTTCGGCGTCGGTGAAGTACGGCGCTGCGCCGTCGTTGCTGGCGCGCTCGTTCATCAGCGTCGCAAATTCGGTGGCGTTCAAGAGGTCCAGTTTTTTGATGACCGACTGAAAACCGTAGTACGAGTCAAGGCTGACGTTTCCCCGGCCGCTTTTGCCGCGTTTGGTCGTGATGATCACCACCCCGTTGGCCCCCCGCGAGCCGTAAATGGCCGTGGCGGAGGCATCTTTCAAAATTTCCATCGATTCGATGTCGGCGGGGTTCAGCGCCCCGATGCCGCCCGTCAGCGGAAAGCCATCCACCACGTAGAGCGGTTCGTTGCTGCCTTGCAGCGAGTTGCCCCCGCGAATCTTTACGCTGAGCGTGCTGCCCGGCGCCCCGGAATTTTGCACGACCTGCACGCCCGTGGCGCGTCCGTTCAGCCCCTGCACGGCGTTGGTCACCGGAAAAGCGTTGATGTCTTTCGTTTTCACCGCTGCCACCGAGCCCGTCAGGTCCGACTTCTTCTGCGTGCCGTAGCCCACCACCACAATCTCTTCCAGTGCCTTTACGTCCTCTTCCAGCGTAATGTCGATCTGCAACCGGGCCCCGACCGCAACCTCCTGCGACAGATACCCGACCGCCGAAAACACCAGCGTCGGGTTATCGCTCACCTTCAGGGTATAGCGCCCGGCGACGTCGGTGATCGTCCCGTTTTGCGTCCCTTTTTCCAGCACGTTTACGCCCGGAATGCCTTCTCCTGACGCATCGAGCACCTGGCCGGAAATTTCGCTGGCGCGCTGTACCGGCGTAAGCTGGAGCGACGGTTGCGGCGGGACGACGGGCACGAGCGAAGGCAGGCGGGGTGGCGATTTCGATTCCAGGGTTTTGCTGATGATGGCGTAGCGGTGATCGTCCAACTGTTTGAACTCCAGGTTGTTGGGTGTCAGAAGTTCTTGTAAACTTTCCTGTAAGGTCAGGTGGCTGACGTCCGGTTTGCGCACGCGTAGGTCGTCGACCCGGTCGCGGCGGTAAACGAACTCGACGCCGTATTTCTTCTCGATTTCGGAGAGCACTTCCGGCAGCAACTGGTACGTTTCCTGGGTCTGGTGCAGCGGCTTGTCACGGTGCAACGCCAGGTGTTGCGCGGAGAGTGCGGGAGCCCACAGCGCCGTCAGGCACACGAGCGGTAAAAACGTTTTCATAAGGTAGGGTAGGTTGTAATGAACGTTTAAGGTTGGAACACAAGGCGGTCGCCTTCGCGGGTGATGCGGATTTCGGCGGCGATGGCTAGTTCGCGGGTCAGTTGGTCCAGGTCTGCCAGCGAAAAGGTGCCCCGGATCTCCAGGCGCGCCAGCGCGGAGTCTTGGATCACGACCGACAGGCCGTAGGTTTCTTCGATCAGGGACGCGATTTCGCGAATCGACTTGTCCTTGACGATCAGCCGGTCGTCTTTCCAGGACGTGTACAACTCGGGTTCGACCCGGCGCTGGCGCAGTTGCTTGCTGACGAGGGAGTATTCGACCAGATCGCCGGGCCGCATCTCGACCGGCGCGGTTTGCTCGGTTTTCAGATCCAGACGCACTTTCCCTTCCTGCAACACGACTTGCGTGCGGGCCCGGCGGTTGGTGACGTTGAACTGCGTGCCGATTACTTCGACATCGAGGTCCGACGTGTGGACAACGAACTTGCGGAACCCGTCCGGGCGGGGTTCTTGCTTCACGGTGAAATACGCTTCGCCTTCCAGCCACACTTCCCGGTTGCCTTCGTCCGACCAGTCGGAGGCGTACGAAAGCCGCGAGTTGGCGTTCAGCACCACGACGGAACGGTCGGGCAGCAGGATTTTGCGCGTTTCGCCGAAGCGCGTGGCCAGGGTTTCGCGTTGCCATTGCGCGCCGTAGAACCAGACCACCGCCAGTGCCCCCAGCAACAGCAGCAGGCTGGCCGCGATTTTCAACGCGTGTTGTCGCCAGAAGGGGCGGGGCGTCGGCAGCATGGGCGTGGTCGAGAGCGGTGCCGCGGCAAGGCGGGCGCGCAGCGCGGTCAGCGAGTCGTCGATCTCGGCCTCGGAGGGCATGGTTTCGCGGAGTTGCAGGCCCAGAATCCACTGCCGGGCGGCTTCAACTGTCGCCTGTTTTTCCGGATGGGCCGCTACCCAGGCGTCCCAAAACGCCACGTTGTGGGGCTGCGCCTGCCAGACCCAGTTCTGAAACGATTCGTCGGCGATAAAATCTTCGCGGGTGTAGTGGTCGAAATCCATGTGTGCCAGGGGTGAGCAACGGCTTTCAGCGGTGCCGTTACTGTCCCATAGGCAGCCTTTTACGCGGCGTACTCAGGAAAAAAGAAAAATCCTGAAAAAAATTTAGGGCGTCTAGAAAAGAAGGCGCACGCTGAGCATCACGAGGCACGACTCAATGAAGTAGGGCAGGGAGACGCGGAGGGCCGTAACCGAACGGTGGATGTGGTTGCGAACCGACTGCACGTTGATCGACAGCAGGTCGGCAATTTCGGCGTAGCTCAGGTTGCTGAAAAACCGCAGGTAAAGGACTTCCCGCTGGCGTTCCGGCAGTTGGTTCAGCGCTTCGATGAGGCGCGTCTGGCGTTCGCGCTGGCTTTGTTCCAGAATGAGCGTACGCTCGTGCGAAAACTCCACCCCGAACACCAGTTGCTGATCGTCCGACACGAGGCGTTCCTTCCGTTGCTGCACCGCCCGGAAAATCTTGCGGCGCAGCGATTTCATCAGGTAAAATTTCACCGAGCCGGTTTCGCCGATCCGTTGCCGCGTTTGCCACAGTGAAAAGAACAGGTCCTGAATCTGATCTTTCACAAATTCGGGTTCGGCGCAGAGCTTCGTGCCGTAGCTGAAAAGCAGGCGGAAGTAGGAACGATAGAGGGTCGCGAAGGCCGTTTCGTCGCCCGCGCGGAAGTCGTTCCAAAGTTCCAGATCATCGTCCGGTTGAGGATAAGGGTGGGCTTTCATGGTGGGAGCAGACACCGCAGGGGAAAGGACGGTGCCGGGGTCAACATAGGAAACTTCCACCGAATAAAAAAGTCGGCCCTCCATTGCAGAACTGCTGAGGTGAGGTATAATTAACTTGAGGAAGGTTAGGTTAATTAGTTGATAATGATAGGGTTATGGATTGGGCTTGAGATTCGAAAATGCATAAAAAAAGCCCGGGGTTAACCGGGCTCGGGGTACTGACTGAAAGAAAATTATTGCCTGCGCTCGCGGCGTTCGGCGCGTCGCTCCGCCATTTTTTCGGTATAGGTGGCGTACTGCTCGTCGGTCAGCAGCGCTTTGATCTGCGCTTCTTCCTGGTCGCGCAGCACCTTCATCTTTTCCATTTTGGCCTGCCGGCTCATCGACGCGTCCTGCCGAAGGGCCTGAAACTGCGGCTGAAATTTCTGATGCACTTCTTTTAACTGAGTAACCTGTTCGTCCGACAGGTTCAGTTCCGCCTTCAGTTCGGTAACCAGATTACGGTTGCCGCCGCCGCGCTGGGCGAACGTCGTCAGGCTGCAGAGGGACAGCACGAGGGCCAGTCCCAGGGTTTTCCATGGGGTCATGTTTGAAAGAGTTTGGTGTTTGGGCCGTTGGACGGTGCGTTGCAAGAAAGGTTTAACCGCGTCGGGAGAATTATTCGCCGCGGGGCGGGCCTCCGAAGGGCGGTCGGCCGCCGGGACCCGGCCCGCCGGGACCATCGAAACGGCGGCGTTCGTCGGGCGTTTCGTTTTGTGCCGAACCGAAATTCCGCAGCGTGTAGGTAAAGGTCAGCATGAAGTACCGCTGCAGCACGTTACTGCGCGTATCCTCGATGTACACGTCGGTGACGTTCCGCTGGATGCTGTTGTTCTGCTTCAACAGGTCGAACACGAGCAGCCGCAGGTCGCCTTTGCCCTTCAGGATTTTTTTCCCGACCGAGGCGTTCCACAATAGATAATTCTGGTTGTAGCCGCTCGACAAACCGGAGTAGTACTGGTGGTTCAGGTCGGTCTGAAAGACAAAGTTTTTCCAGGTAATCCAGTTCAGCCGTACGCTCGACTGTTGGTTGAAGTAAGTCTGATTCAGTTGGGTCTGCAGCGTATTCTCCACCACACTGAAGTTAGAGTTGGACGAAAGGGTGAAGTCCAGCTTTTCGCTGACGTTGCTGCTTAGCACCACGCCCAGCCCCGCCGTTGACGAGTTGGCGTAGTTCACCGCGTCGTTGATCAGCCCCGGCGTGCGGCTCAGGTTGCCGTTCAGGTTCAGGTTGAGGTTCGACTTGATGAAGCCGACCGGCAGGCCATACGAGACGAACGAGCGCAGGTCCCAATTGCCGTCGAGGTTGACCGGACGGCTCAGTTGCGAGCCGCGCGGGAGTTCAATGCCGTCCACCACCAGATCGCGCTCGGCGATAATGGTACTTCTTCCGATGTAGTGGTCGGTAAGCGAGCCGCCCAGCATCACAAAAAACGTGTGCGATTTCTCGACGTTCGAGGCCGAATAGCGCGCAAACAGGCTGTGCTGGTAGTCTTGTTGCAGGTTCGGATTGCCGGTGGTCAGCTGCAGCGGATTGGTGTTGTTGACCACGGCCTGCAACTGGTCGACCGACGGCGGACTGGTCCGGGTCCGGTAAAACAGCCGCAGATTCTTTTCACGTGTGATGTTGTAGCGAAGCATGGCGCTCGGCATAAAATTCCGGAAGCTGCGGTCCACGTCCGTTTCGTACGGAAAGCGCTGATCGCCGGTTAGTTGTGCCCATTGGTACGAGCCGCGCACCATCAGGAACAATTTTTCGCCGCGTACCGAATAGCCGCCCCCCAGGTTTTGCGTCATGTAATGGTTGCTGTAGGTATTGGACAGCAGCGTGTCCAGCAGGCGGTATTCCTGCCCGCCCGTCCCCAGGTCGTAGGTGCGTTTGTCGGAGCGGTTGCGTTCGTATTCCGTTTCGTAACTCACCATCACCTGCGATTTTTGGCTGATCGGTTCGGTGTAGGTGAGGTCGGTCTCGACGCCCCAGGTGCGTTTGTTGAGGTCGGACGTCTGGTTGAGCGTGTCAGATTCCACATCGTCCGCGAAGTAATTGTTCCGCGACCGGAGCAGATAGTTGCCCTGGTTGCCCTCTGCCGAAGGCTCCACGCTGAACGAAAGCGTGCGTCCCTTTTTCGCAAAGCTGTGTCGGAACAGAATGTCGGTCGAGAAATCGTAGCCGCTCAGGTCCGACGTGTAGTTGCTGTACAGGCTGTTGAGCAGCGCATCCTGCTGTTGCGTAACGCCTTCGGTCAGCGACGAGCCCCGGTTCTGTTGCAGCGTGAAGCGCGGCCGGATCAGCAGCGAATTGTTGTCGTCGATCTTGTAGTTCAGCCGCAGCGTGGCGCGGTGGTTGATGTTCCGGCTCGACGTGTAGCTGTCTTCGTCGTAAGCCTGGGCCGAATCGGACGGCAGGATGTACTGCCGGAACACGGACGAATTGGCATTGTTGTCGCTCAGGTTGAAAAAGTAGCTGCCCGTCAGGTCCAGTTTCTTCCCCCACGAATCGGAGTAGTTCAGGCCCGCCGCGTGGGTTTTGGAGATGCCGCTCTGTTGCCCGACCATGAAGTCGCGGACGTCGCTGCCCCCTCCGCCGCGCCAGCCACCGCCCCCGCTCCCCCGGCCTCCACGGCCGCCGCCCCCTCGCGAACCGCCTCCGCCGCTGGAACCGCTGCTGACCACGCCGAGCAGATCGGACGTCGAGAAGTTCTGCTGGTTGATGTTGTTGGTCTGGGCAATGACCGACAGGCGCCGGCTGCCCTTGAAAACGTTGACGATGCCGCCCGCCTGGTAGACGTTGTCGGGACCATAGCCCGCAAACAGCTTTCCGAACTGCCCGTTGCGCATGTTAGCTTTCGTCACGATGTTGATCGTCTTGGTCGTTTCGCCGTTGTCGAAGCCGCTGAACTGCGCCTGATCGCTCTTCTGATCGAACACCTGAATTTTGTCGATCACTTCGGCGGGGAGGTTGTTCAGCGTGGCGTTGGGATCGTCCCCGAAAAACTCTTTGCCGTCTACCAGCACCTTCTGCACCTGTTCGCCCTGCGCCTGCACCTGCCCGTTCTGCACCACCATACCCGGCATTTTTCGCAGCAGATCGCCGGCGCTGGCATCGGGGTTGGTTTTGTAGGCAGCGGCGTTCATCTCGGTCGTGTCACCTTTCTGAATACTGGGGGGCATTTTGCCGGTCACCTGCACCTCATTCAGCTCGGTGGCCGAAGGCGACAGCGGCAGTTGCCCCATATCTAGCGACTGGTCCTGCAGGCGCAGCGTCCGTTCGTAGGGACGATAGCCAAGAAACGACACCCGCAGCCGGTACGCACCCGGCGCCAGGCGCTGAAACTGAAAAAAACCGTTGAGGTCGGTGGCCACCCCCACGGCCGTCGAATCGCCCGACAGCCTTTGGAGGATGACGTTGGCACTCGGCAGGGGCGACTGGTCGGTAGAATCGAGCAGCGTGCCCTGAATCGTCAGGTTTTGCGCCACGGCACTGGAGAGGGAACCGAACAGGAACAAAACGTAGAAAAGTTGTTTCATGAAAAGTGGAGGTGAGCCGGTTAGAGCCGCTCATCTACCAAAGGTTTAACCTCTCCTTTAGAAAAAAACGCAAAATTTCGCTTTCCGCCGCGAATGCATCACAAAGGGCCGAACACCAACGCTCCCGGCCCTTTTATCAACAACCCAATCAGGTAAATTCCCTTCAGTAATTGGGATTTTGCACCAATGCCGGGTGGGAGCCAACCTGGGAGCTGACTGAAGAGAAAGAGGGGCGCCGAATTCAGGAATAAGGAGAAATCATGTACATACATCAACAGCGGAATAGGTAAGGCAAGAGCGCCCAGATGCCAGGGATGCAAAAAGCGAATCGGAGTCGAACCGAAACCAGATTTATAGAGTTACGGAAGCGTCTTTTCACTAACTTGCATAAGGTTTACCGAGAAGGTATCGCACGGCTTTTTGTAGAAAAAGCTCTCTGTCAGCGGGTTACTTCTGTTTACTTCACGCCATAATTCCACTTTAATGAGCGAAGCGATCAAGCATGAATGCGGCATTGCCCTGATTCGATTGAGGAAACCGTACCAGTACTACATCGACAAGTACGGTACGCCTATGTACGGGGCTAACAAATTGTATCTGCTGATGGAAAAGCAGCACAACCGGGGCCAGGACGGCGTGGGGGTTGCGAACATCAAGCTGAAAGTCAAGCCGGGCGAACGCTACATCAGCCGGTATCGCTCCATCGACGACCGCCCGATCGCCAAAGTCTTTAAGAAAATCGGGAAGAAGTTTCGGAAGGCCTACAAAGCGTATCCTGAAAAGTACCGCGACGCCAACTGGCTGCAGACCAATGTGGCCTTTTCCGGAGAGCTCTGGCTGGGGCACCTCCGCTACGGCACCCACGGCCGCAACAGCATCGAAAGCTGCCACCCCATGCTTCGGCAAAACAACTGGCGCAGCCGCAACCTGGTAGTTGCCGGAAACTTCAACATGACCAACGTCGACGAGCTGTTCGCGAAGCTGGTCAACATCGGCCAGCACCCGAAAGAAATTGCCGATACCGTGACGGTCATGGAAAAAATCGGCCACTTCCTCGACGAAGAAAACCAGCGGCAGTTCGATTACTGGAAAGGCCTGTACGAAAATCCGCAGCTTTCGGAAGTGATTGAGCGTGAGATGGATCTGGCGCGTGTGTTGCAGCGTTCGTGCCGCGATTTCGACGGTGGATATACCATGGCGGGCATGACCGGATACGGCGCGGCTTTTGTAGCGCGCGACCCGTCGGGCATCCGGCCGGCCTACTACTATGCCGACGACGAAGTGGTGGTGGTGGCGTCGGAAAAGCCGGCCATCAAAACGGCTTTCAACGCACGGTACGAAGACATCAAGGAAGTGGAACCCGGCCATGCGCTGCTGATCAAACAAGACGGCGAGTACGACATGGTGCCGTTCACCGACGCCTTGCCCAAGACGCCCTGCAGCTTCGAGCGCATCTATTTTTCGCGTGGCAACGACCCGGAAATTTACCAGGAGCGCAAAAAGCTGGGCCATCTGCTAAGCAAGCCTATCCTGAAAACAATCGACTACGATCTGGAAAATACCCTCTTCGCCTACATTCCCAACACGGCCGAAACGGCTTTTCTGGGACTTTCGGAGGGAATTCGCGACTACCTGACCGATTTCCGCCGGCAGGTGATTAAGGAAGGTTCGGAAGAAGAAATTGAACGGGCGCTGTCGCTGAAACCCCGCTTCGAGAAGGTGGTGGTCAAAGATGCGAAACTGCGTACGTTCATCACCGACGACAGCCATCGCGACGATCTGGTGACACACATCTACGACGCGACCTACGAAGTGGTGCGGAAAGGCACCGATACGCTGGTGGTGATCGACGATTCGATCGTACGGGGCACCACGCTGGAGCGCAGCCTGCTGACGATGCTCGAAAAACTGGAACCCAAGCGCATCATCATCGTCTCGTCGGCCCCGCAGATTCGCTACCCCGACTGTTACGGCATCGACATGTCACGCATGCGCGAGTTTGTGGCGTTCCGGGCCATGCTGGCGTTGCTGAAAGAAACCAAGCAGGAAAACAAATTGGACGAAGTGTACGAAAAATGTGTCAACGCGCTGAACCAGAGTCGGGGACACGAGCAAAACTTCGTGAAGGAACTATACGACCTGTTTACATACGAGCAGGTCTCGAACAAGATTGCCGAAATCGTGACGCCGAAGGGCGCCAAGGCGAAAGTCGACGTGATTTACCAGACGGTAGAGCACCTGCACGAAGCCTGCCCGAACCACAAAGGCGACTGGTATTTTACCGGCGACTATCCTACGCCGGGCGGTTACAAGGTGGTAAACCGCGCTTTTGTCAACTTCATGGAAGGCAAGACCGGTCGCGCCTACGAAGCGCCTGCCGAGCCGGGTTCGGTACCGCTGAAAGTGAGCGTAGGCGTTAGCGACGGCGCATAGTCCGATCACACCTCTTTTTTAGGAAGGCTTCATCTGGAATACGGATGAAGCCTTTTTACATTTTCTCCAGGATAATCCGGCTCAGGTAACCGCTGCCTTCGTCCTGCACCTTGCGCCAACCCTGCCGCCGCAACCGCCACGCAATGAAGCGGTTCATCATGCCGTGTCCGACCAATACCGCCAAGCCGTGGGTCTGGGCCTCCTGAATCAGAAGGCCGGTGGCGCGGCGTGCCCGCAAACGTGCCATGCGGAACGCTTCGTGGTCTTTGGCCTGTTTTCCGAGGAGCCACAAAATGCGTCCGCCCGTTTGCCAGACCCGTACCGGCAGCCGCACCAGTGGAATATGAGGCATCAGGCTGGTTTTGAGTTCGTTGAACGTCGGATCGGCGATGATTTCACAGGCATCTCCAAAAATCATCTTGGCTGTTTCGCGGCTGCGGCGCAGGGCACTGCAATACACTCGGTCGGCTTCTTCGGCCAGGGAAGCGAAATGCGCCACGTCGTGTTTTTTGACCGCTACTTCGTCGTAGGCATAATGGTAGCGATGCGCCTCGGCATAAGGAGCCCAGGCAGGGCGTTCGATCAGCGGCTGACCGTGGCGGATGAGGGTGATGCGCATAGCAGTAGGGCGCGGCCGGACATTTCTTTGTAGTACGAGGGGCACGGCCGCAAGTTCTGCCCCGGCCTCACCGGATGTCTTCGTAGAGCCGCTTCAGTTTCTCCGGCGAATACCCCACTCCCCACAGAAACCCGACGTAGAGGTAGATAGCGTTGGCCTTCCAGAAGCCCCACTTCGCCACCCGCCGGTCCGACGACTCCACCACGCGGTTGAGTTGCCTGATGCGTCCTAACTGATTGATTCTAAGAAGGAAATCGGCTTCTTCCATGATGGGAAGTTGAGGGTTGAAACCACCGCATTCCAGAAACTGGACGCGCCGGCAGAAAATTACCTGATCGCCAAACAGGAGGCGCGCTCCTTTAACGAAAAAGCGGTAGGGTCGGAACAGCAGTGGAGCATAGTAGGTCTTGGCGAAGTTGTGGAAAGAGGTGAGCCAACGGGTGGTGTCGGGGCCGCGCATGAGGGAAATGAACCCCCCGGCAGCCACGTGCGGATCGGCCAGGGTCCGCTGGATGACGGCCAGCGCATCGTCGGGCAGCGACGTGTCGGCATGCAAAAAGCACAACACCTCGCCGGTGGCGCGTTCGGCCCCCAGGTTCATCTGGATTGCCCGGTGCGCCACCGGACTAGACACCACCTTCACGTGGGGCCACTGGGCCTCTGCCTCCGCAACCAGAGATAACGTAGCGTCCGAACTGCCCCCGTCGACCAGAATGACCTCGTGGGGGGCCGGGTCGAGCAGGCGTAGCATCCGTAGCGTACGCGGCAGAGCGCGAGCTTCGTTGAGGGTCGGAATGACCATGGAGACGGTAGACATGCCATCAAATTGCAAAAAATGCCGAAAGGCGTGGTGTGCGAAAAATACTTGCGCACCTTTGCGTACCTATGTTCTCACTGATTCCCAACGCGTTGCTGAAGCAACTGTACACGCGGGGCAGCCTCTGCAATACCGCCGAAGGCTTTTGCTTTTCGCTGAAAAATCGCCTGACGGATGCCCGGTTCACCGGGTTGCACAGCGCCCGCATCGACGGGCAATCGTACGCAGCCGAGGCGTTTACCCTGCACAGTGCCGATGCCGCCCCGCGCTCAGTCGCCGACGTGACGCCGGCCTGTCCGCTCGACTTTCCGTTGCGCCGGGTGGTGGAGATTCAGGCCACAGGAGCCCCCCTGTCGCCGGGGCGGCATCACCTGGAAATCGTGCTGCAAACGGAACCCTTCGGAAAAATTACCCTGCGGGTGGAAGATGACGTTCGGCCGGTTGCTACGATTCATTCGGAAAAGAAAGGCATTCCGCGCGATTCCACCGACGACTATACCACCGCGGCGCTGACCGAGCGGTGGCGCTACCTGGAGCAGAAAACCGGCCACGCGCCCCGACACCTTGCGCCCGCCGCGTACCCGTGGGCAGCCGCGCGGGGCAATTGCGAAAACCTGATCGGCGTGGCGCAGGTCCCGGTGGGTGTAGCGGGCCCGTTGCGGATCAACGGCGAGCACGCCCAGGGCGAATTTCTGATTCCCCTGGCCACTACCGAGGGCAGTCTGGTGGCGTCCTACAACCGGGGCATGAAACTGATCAACGCCTGTGGTGGCGTTACCTGTACCGTGATGGACGACGCCATGCAACGCGCGCCGGTGTTCGAACTGGCCGACGCCCGGGCGGCACGCGCGTTTGTGCAGTGGGTGCAGGCACATGGGGCCGAGCTCAAAGCCGAGGCCGAAGCGACCTCGCACTACGCCCGGCTGCATACAATCGAGCCGTATCTGGTCGGGCGGTTGGCTTTTCTACGGTTTAATTTCACGACCGGCGATGCGGCCGGACAAAACATGGTGACCAAAGCCACACTGGCGGCGTGTAACTGGCTGATTTACAATTATGATGGGATCGAACACTTTTACCTGGAGTCGAATATGGCAACCGACAAAAAGCCATCGCAGCTCAACACGTTACAGACGCGTGGCAAGCGCGTCACGGCCGAACTGACCATCCCGCGGGCGGTGCTCCGGGAGGTGTTGCAGGTAGAGCCGGAACAGATCGACCGGCATAGTCGCATCGGGCAGGTGGGGGCGTGGCAGGCCGGTGCGAACAACAACGGCTTGCATTCGGTGAACGGACTGGCCGCGTTGTTCATCGCCACGGGACAGGATGTCGCCTGTCTGGCCGAATCGTCGGCGGCCATTACCTACTCGGAGATCACACCCGCGGGTGATTTGTACGGCTCCATTACGTTGCCTTCGCTCGTGGTCGGCACAGTCGGTGGTGGAACGGGCCTACCCACCCAGCGCGAATGCCTGGAACTGATGGGGTGTTACGGGCCAGATCAGGTATACAAATTTGCGGAAATCGTCGTTGGTGTGATTGCGGCAGGTGAGCTGTCGCTGGCCGCGGCCATCTCCTCGCTCGACTGGGTTGCAAGCCACGAAAGCCTGGGCCGGAACCGCCACACCGGCATGTAATAAATTTTTTCTTTTCCTATAAGTTTCGCACTTTGCCGGTGGCGAGGCATGGGCCGAAACCATACCCACCCCATTACTGTATAACTCCCTATGCTACAAAATCTTATCAAGTGGCTTCTGGTCTTCGGAAGTGTGACCGTACTGGGTTTGCACGCCGAGCCGTCGCACCTGCATCAGGCGGTGGCATCGGGAGACGTGCAGCGCGTAAACGAACTGTTGCAACAAGGGGTCAGCCCCGAAGAGCGCGACGATCAGGGGCAGACGCCTTTGTTTCTGGCCGTGCAGTCGGAGGGGCGCGAAATGGTGATGCTGTTGTTGCGGCATCATGCCGACGTAGGCGCGCGCGATGCCCAGGGGTGTACGCCTTTTTTGATTGCCGCGGCGCACGATCAGACGGTGGCCGCCCTGTTGCTGCTTGACCAGGGCGCGAAGTTGGGCGCGACCGATAAAGACGGCAACTCGGCCTTGCACTACGCCGCCAGTACCGGCAGTCTTCGCATGGTAGAATTCCTGCTGGCACGCGGCCTGGACCTGGAAAAAACCAACCGGCACCACCGCACGCCGCTGATGGCGGCCATTCTGGGCAGTCCACTGTTCGAAACCTCAGAGGTGGGTGAGCGCGTGCAAGCGGCCGAGCTGCTGCTGACGCGCGGCGCCAACCCCAATGCTCAGGACCTGGAAGGCAATATGCCGCTGCACCTTTCGGCCTCGGCCGATGCGTTGTCGCCCTTTACCCGCCTGTTGCTGCGCCACGGTGGCGATGCTTCGGCTCGCAACAAAGCCGGACAAACGCCCGCCGACATCATCTCCAAACGCCGCCAAGCCTCCATCGTTAATCGATAAGCGGCCGCGCGTAGGCCGTAGTTTCCCTGTACCAAGCTCGTTACCTTATTTCACTCTCCTGGTTTCGTCGGTTTCCGCATTTGCAACGGTGGATTTTCCGGGGCTGGCTGGCCGATGCCCGTCATAAAGTAGCGTATGTGGCGCCTTTTCTGCCACCGGGAGCGCGGTTGCTGGAACTAGGTTCGGGGCCGGGGAGCGTGGTGCAGGTACTGCGCGAAAAAGGTTACGACGTAACCCCCGTCGACGTGCAGGACCTGAGTTTCCATCCCGCCCTACGGCCCGTGCTCTACGACGGACATCGGTTGCCGTTTCCCGACCAATCGTTCGACGTGGTGCTGGTCCTGACCGTGTTGCACCATACGCCGCACCCCCGGCGGATCGTGGCCGAAGCGCGGCGGGTGGGCCGTGCTGTCGTGGTGATTGAAGACGTCTACCGCCATTCCATTCAAAACTACCTGACCCGGTGGACCGACAGTCTGGTGAACCTGGAGTTTCGGGGCCACCCGCACCAGAACCACCGCGAGGCGTACTGGCGGCAGCTTTTTCGGGAGGAAGGGTTACAGCTTACGCACGAACGGAGCTGGCGGCTGGCGGGGCTGTTCCGGCAAACTCTGTTTGTGCTGAAGGCCGCGCCTAGTGCTAGTTCAGCAGCAGGTGCATCTCGTACTGGCGGTAAGCGGGCTTGAACCCCAGCGACAGCAGGAAGCCGTGGATGCTGTTTTTATCACTGTCGATGTTGAGTACGTTCAGGCTGTCGGAGTAGGAGAGGCGCCCCATCTGCCGGAACAGGGCCGTTGCGACGCCGTGTCGGCGGTAGTCCGGGTTAACGGCAAACTGCACGATCCGCCCCGTACCTTTCTGCACAATGGCGTAACCGGCGGCGTTGTCTTCGTCGACCCAGGCCTGCAGGTAGATTTTATCGCGCGGGCTGCGCAACACGGCGTCCAGGCTGTTCTGCCACGACGGCATCCGGTCCAGCCAGACACGCTGGCTACGCAACTGCGCCTCCTTGATGGGACCGTGCGTAATGCGCACATCGGGCGCGTCGCGCCACGTGGCGGGTAAATCAATGCGGTAACAATTGAAGCGACGCGTCTCTTCAAATCCTACTTTTTCGTAGCTTCGCCAGGCCGCCGAATTTTCGCGGATCACCTCCAGTAGGCATTGCTCCACGTCCATCGTGCGCAGGGCGGGCTGCACAAACTCATACATCTGTTGAGTCAGGCCTTTGCCGCGCCAGGCCGGGGTTACGCCCGTTGCCGCGTTGTACACCGTCAGGCGGTTCGCCCAGAAGCCGGGGGCGTGCATGATAAATCCCACCAATCGTTCGCCTTCAAACGCGCCCGGCGAGTAAGACAGATCTACACCATCGTTCGCGATTTTTTGGGCAAACTGCTCCTCGTCCATGTGAATACGCAGCACGTGGTCTGCGAAGGCATCGTTGTACGCTCTTCGCAACGCGGGCAAGTCACTAGGTTCAAGTAATCGGAACGAAATCATACGAGAATTAACGACAAGAATACGTACTCCTTTATAATCCAGAAAGTGTCACGCATTGTTTAGAGACAATTTTATAACATCTTCTTTATCTTCAAACAATTTCCTCGCAATTCTCATGCAAAACTTTTCCGCTGTTTTCGGCCGCTTTTCCGTGGCTGCGGGCCTGGCCGTCCTGTTGCTGCTGACCACCTGCCGACCGTTTTCTCCGCCTGAAAAGGAGGCCGTGCCGCTGGCCGAACACGGCATGGTGGTAACGGCCCATGCATTGGCTTCGCAGGCCGGGCTGGCGGTACTCAAAGCGGGCGGGAATGCGTTCGATGCCACGGTGGCCGTACAGTTTGCGCTGGCGGTGGTCTATCCGCGGGCGGGCAACATCGGTGGGGGAGGTTTCGCCGTATTCCGCCAGGCGGACGGCACGGTCGGTAGCCTCGATTTTCGGGAGAAAGCGCCTGCGGCGGCCGGTCGGGATTTTTACCTGGACAGCCTCGGAAACGTAATTGAGGGGATGAGCACCAGCGGTCACCGCGCGGCGGGTGTACCCGGCTCGGTCGACGGCATGGTCCGCTTGCACGAGCGGTACGGGCAGTTGCCCTGGGCACAAGTCGTACAACCGGCCATCGAACTGGCGCGCGACGGCGTGGTGCTGACCGAATCGGAAGCCGACAACCTGAACCGCTTTCGCGAGGCGCTGACGGCGTTGAATCCGGAAGGGACGGCGTTCGTCAAAGACACGACCTGGGTGCCCGGCGATACGCTGTTTCAGCCGGAACTGGCAGCAACGCTGGAGCGGATTCGTGACGAAGGGCGCGCCGGTTTTTACGAAGGCGAAACAGCACGATTGCTGGCAGAGGAGATGGAACGGGGCCACGGTGTGATCACAGCCGAAGATTTGCGCAACTACGAAGCGAAGTGGCGGGAACCACTGACCGGTACCTTCCACGACTTCCGCGTGATTGCCATGGCACCCCCTTCCAGCGGTGGGGTGGCGTTGCTGCAGCTGTTGCAGGGCAGTGAACAGTATCCGTTGCAACGGTGGGGGCACAACACCGCCAAAACGGTCCACATCATGACCGAACTGGAACGCCGGGTGTATGCCGACCGGGCCACGTACCTGGGCGATCCCGATTTTTTTCAGGTTCCCGTTGCCCGAATCACCAGTGAAGACTACCTGAACGGACGTTGGGCCTCGATTCAGCCGGATCGTAAAACTCCTTCGGAAGAGATCAAGGAGGGGGAGGTCAACCAGATCGAAAGCCTGGAGACCACGCACTTTTCGATTGTGGACAGCGCGCGGAATGCCGTCTCGGTTACCACCACGCTCAACGGCTACTTCGGCTGCAAAGTGGTGGTAGGCGGTGCGGGCTTTTGCCTGAACAACGAGATGGACGACTTTAGCGTCAAGCCCGGGGTGCCCAACATGTTCGGGTTGGTAGGGGGAGAGGCCAACGCCATCCAGCCGGGTAAACGGATGCTGAGTTCGATGACGCCCACCATCGTCGAGCGGAAAGGTAAATTGTATCTGGTCGTGGGGACGCCCGGTGGCTCGACCATCATTACGACGGTCTATCAGGTGGTGCTGAATGTGCTGGAGCACGACATGACTCTGCCCGACGCCGTCGCGGCCAAGCGGTTGCACCACCAGTGGCTACCCGACAAGGTACTCTACGAAACCGGTGCGCTGTCGGACGAAGCCAAAACGCAGCTCGAAGCCCTGGGACACGACCTGGAAGAAGTAAGTAAACTGGGCAAAATCGAGGCGATTCTGGTGCAACCGGACGGAACACTGGTGGGGGGACCGGACCATACGCGTGGGGGCGACGATTTTGCGAGTGGGTATTAGCCGAGGTATTTCTGCCAAAACCTTTGCAGTTTCGGAATAATATTACCTATTTAGAGGTTACGCAACCGATTGCGTAAACAAAGTAATCCGTGCGGGCGCGCCGGTCGGCCGATTGCTTTGCGGGTAATTTTTCGCTAAGTTGAAGTACTTTTTTGTACTACTGGACTTTTATCCACCACACCCATGAGTCCTCTTGTAGATGAATCTGAAATCTGGATGGCCTTTAAGCGCGGCGAGCGCGACGCACTGACCTGGATGCACCGTACCTATTACGACAGCCTGTACGGCTATGCGCTCAGTCTGGTGAAGGAAGAAGAAGCCGCCAAAGACGCCATTCAGAACATGTTTCTGAACCTCTGGCGCACCCGCGAACGGCTGAGCGACATCGCCGCCATCAAGAGTTACCTGTTCCGGTGCCTGAAGCGGCAACTCGTGGCAGAAGAGACCAAGCTACGCAACCTGCACAAGCGCGAGACGGCCTACGAGGCCGATCAGCCCTTCCAGACCTTTTCGCCGGAGGAGTTCGTCATCGACCAGGAGGCCGACACGTGCCGCCATCGTGTGCTGGTGGCGTTGCTCAACCGCCTGACGCCCCGGCAGCGCGAAATGGTCTATCTCCGCTATTACGAAGACCTGTCGTATCAGGAAATTGCTGCGACGCTGGGAATTAATATGCAATCGGTTGCGAACCTGATGCAGCGGGCGCTAAAAAAATTAAAAGAAGATCCTTACACCCACAAAGCAGTGGAAATGTTGTTGCTGGCGACCCTGTTGTGGTCGGTCAGTTGAGCTGCTCAATTACGCCTTTCAAAAGCGGAAGTCCTTACGGGGTTCCGCTTTTTTGTTGGGAAAAAATTCTAGCGGGCACTGAGTAAGTTAGGGCGATGGCTATATCCTATCTGATGAAACGGCATGTTTAACGGATATGGCTCCACAACTCCCACGTTCTCCTAAAAAAAGGCTCTTCTGGGATTGGTTGACCGGACAAGCCTCCCGCGGGCGCTCCTCCACCCTCCAAGAACTAAGTCAACTCCGATTTAAGGAACGGAAGGGCCTGTCGGCAGAGGAAAAAGAGGCGGAGTTGCGGAAACTCTCCCGACTGATCGACCAGGAAGAAGCCTTGCAACCGCAGAGCGCCCCGCCCTTCGGAAGGCGTTGGCAACTGGCCGCTGCGGCTATTTTGCTGCTGGGCCTTTCTTACCTCGTGTGGTTCTGGGTAGCCCAGCAACGGCCGCTGCAGTACGCCACGGGCTACGGCGAAATGCAACGCATCGCATTGCCCGACGGCTCGGTTGTGGTGCTTAACGCCAGCTCGCACCTGGAAGTCCCCCGCCACTGGGACGCCGAGGGGGCGCGGGAAGTATGGCTGGAAGGCGAAGCCTTTTTCGAAGTGGCCGAAAAGCCGACCGCCCACGGAAAAGCAAAGTTCATTGTACATACCCCCGACCTGCACGTCGAAGTGCTGGGCACCAAGTTCAACGTGCGGCAGCGCTCCGCAGGCACCAAAGTCGTGTTGAACAGCGGCAAAGTAAAGCTGGACCTGGGTACACAGGCCGCGCCCATCTACATGAAGCCCGGCGACATGGTCGAATACTCCGAGCCTACGCGGCAGTTGGTGCGCACCTCGGTCGACGCGAAGCAGTACAGCGCCTGGGTGCAGCACAAGCTGGTGCTGGACAACCGTACCCTGGGCGAAGTGGCCCAGACGATCGAAGAGATCTATGGCTACCACGTGGTTTTCCAGGAAGATACCCTGCGGGAAACCAAACTGGGCGGTACGCTCGACATCGACAACCTCGACCAACTGGTGGAGGCGCTTGCCATTGCGGCCGACCTGCAAATCGTCAAGCAGGAAAAGCAGCTGCTGATCCGCAACAACTAAATCAACCTCAAACCCTACCTCTTACACTATGATGCAACTCCGACGCTACTTATCGCTGTTGGCGATGGGATTCTGGCTGCTGAGTACGCCTGCCGGGGCACAGCAGATTGCTTCGGCACGTGTGCTGGTGCCTTCCCAGGGCGACCAACCCAAAGAAACCCTGATGCCTCTGAACGAAGTGCTCCAACGGCTGGAACAGCAGTTCAATGTGCATTTTCTGTACCGACTGGATGTGGTACTGCACAAGAAAAACACCAGCGCTGTCATGAACCACGAACTGGATCTGGAGACCCAGTTGGACAAAGTGCTCAAGCCTCACCAGCTGAGTTACCGCAAATTGAGCAAGAACAACTACGCCATTGTCGAGAGAGAAGCCATTGAACTGAAACGCCCCACCGGTTTTCGTGAGACGGCCACGCCCCTGCGCCCCATTCCGCACCTCCTGGCTATGGTCACGGCCAGCGTACAACCTCAGGCCCGGCAAGTAACGGGCCGCGTCACGGACGCCAGCGGCGATGGGGTACCGGGCGTAAACATCGTAGAACGAGGCACCACCAACGGCACCATCACCGACGTGGAAGGCCGCTTTACCCTCACGGTCGAAGACAATGCCGTGCTGGTGTTCAGCGCGGTAGGCTACCTGCAACAGGAAATTGAAATAGGCAACCGGTCGGTGCTGGATGTGACTATGGAAGAGGACGTGAAAGCGCTGGAAGAGGTCGTGGTCGTAGGATACGGCGAGCAGAGCCGGGCCAAAGTGACCGGGGCCGTCTCGTCGGTATCGGCCAAGGAGTTAGACGCCTTGCCGGTTGCCAGTCCCGATGCGGCCTTGCAGGGCCGCGCCGCCGGGGTCATCGTCACCAACCAGGGTTCGCCCGGCACAAGTCCGGCGGTGCGAATCCGGGGCATCGGGACGGTCGGCAACACCTCTCCGCTCTACGTGATCGACGGAATGCCGGCCGGGGGGCTGAACAACATCAACCCGAACGACATCGAATCGGTTACGGTCCTGAAAGATGCCGCCACTGCCGCGATTTATGGTAACCGCGCGGCCAACGGGGTCATCATGATTACGACCAAAAAAGGCAGTTCCGGCAAACCGCGCGTCAACGTCGATTCCTACATCGGCACGCAGAAAGCGTGGCGGCAACTGGACCTGCTCAACGTGCCGCAATACATTGACTATGCCCGCGACCTGCAGGCCGAAAGCGGCGACGTTCCGGCGCGTATCGCGGACGATGCAGCCTTCGCCAACAGCCCCTTTGCCAACATCCAGACCGACTGGCAGGACGCCATGTTCCGCAATGCGCTGATCCAGGACCACAACGTTTCAGTGAGTGGCGGGACAGAAAACGCGCGGTACAACGTCGGGGGAGGGTATTTTCAACAGGAGGGCATCATGCTCGGGACGGGCTTCAAGCGGTATTCGTTCCGCGCCAATAGCTCGTACACGCTGAGCAAACGCTTTAGCGCCGGGCAAACGCTGACCCTGTCGTATACCGACCGGCAGGTAGAGCCTTTCTCGGGAGGGCGCTCGCAAATTGAGCACATCATCAAGAGCGTTCCCTACATTCCAATCTACGATCCGACGCGGCTGGGCGGCTTCCGGGCGACCGACCGCATCGACGGCTCCGATCCTGAAAACCCCGTGCTGAACGCCATGTTGCGTAAAAACAACGCTATGAATTACAAAATGCTCGGGACGGCGTTCGTAGAAGTCAACATTTTCAACGGCTTCAAGTACAAGTTTTTGCTGGGGCTTGACTTTAATCTCTTCAGCAGTAACCAGTACGCGCCTTCGTTCAACGCCGGCGACTTCAGCGTCAGCACACAGGCTACTCTGCAGGAGGATCGCAACATCTTCTTCTCGCCCTTGATTTCGAACCAGTTCACCTACAATCGGTCGTTCGGACAGCATACCATCGATGCCCTGGCAGTAATCGAGCAGCAAACGTATAAGACGCAAAATATGCAGGCCCGCGGGATCAACTCTACTTCCAATGATCTTCAGGTAATTAATAGTGCCACTAATCCTAATGCCACTACAGGCCTGTACGAATCCGTGTTGCAGTCGTACGTAGGTCGTGTCAACTACGACTACGCCGGTAAGTACCTGTTCAGTGCCTCCATTCGGCGCGATGCTACTTCCCGGTTTAGTCCTGAATACCGAGTCGGCTACTTCCCTGCGGTATCAGCCGGGTACCGCATCTCCGAAGAAGCATTCATGGATGGGGTGCCCTTCCTGAGCGACCTGAAATTGCGGGGAAGCTACGGGGAGGTTGGAAACCAAAACATTCCTGATTACAGATTTCAGGCAACGCTTGATCCGAACTTCTTCGTTAATTTCAATGGAGTTGGGCAATCTGGATCGGCTGTTCGGGCACTGGCAAACAAAGATATCCAGTGGGAAACCACTAAAATGACCAACATCGGATTAGACCTGGGTTTGCTGGACAACCGCATCACGCTGACGGCCGAGTGGTTCCAGAACGTGAACGACAACATGCTGCTGGAAGTGCCCATTCCGCCTTCGCAGGGCTACGACGTGGCGCCCATTGCCAACGTAGGTTCCGTGCGCAACCGGGGGGTAGAACTCACGGCTGGGTATAACAACACCACCGGTGGGCTGACGTGGTCGGTAAACGGAAACATCTCGTTCATCAACAACGAACTCACGACGCTGGGGATCGGGAAATCGATTTTCGGACCTGGGTTCGAGAACGATGCCGTGACCTACACCGAAGAGGGACAGCCCATTCAGTACTTCTACGGCTGGGTGGTCGATCGCCTGTACCAGTCGCAGGAAGAGATCAATGCCGACAATGCCCTGGACGGCGACGCCAGCACACCGTATCAGAATTCGGTGACGGCTCCCGGCGACATTCGCTTCAAAGACCTGAACAGCGATGGGGTGATCAATGCCGAAGACCGGACCAACATTGGCCACTACCTGCCTGATTTTACGTACGGACTCAACGCCACGCTCAACTGGAGAGGTTTCGACCTGACGCTGTTTCTGCAGGGCGTTTCGGGCAACGAAATCCTGAACACGAACCGCTACGACCTGGAAGGGATGACGCGTCTGTTCAACGCCGGGACGGCCGTACTGGATCGCTGGACGCCCACCAACACCGATACGGACATTCCTCGGGCCATCGCGACAGATCCCAACCGGAACTCGCGGGTATCCACCCGCTTTATCGAAGACGGCTCTTACTTCCGGGTCAAAAACCTGTCGATCGGGTACACCATTCCGGCGGCTACGTTGCAGTCGCTGGGCAACGGGTTCATCTCCAGCCTGCGCGTCTACCTTTCGTCGAGTAACCTGCTCACCTTCACCAAATACACAGGATACGATCCGGAAGTCGGGAAATTCAATCAGGATTCGGGGAATACAGACCTGAACTACGGTGTAGACTACGGGCAGTTTCCGCAGGCGCGCACCTTCTTCGGAGGGATTCAAATTGGCTTCTAACCCTACAACTCACCACACATGAAATATAAAATTCTTGTTTTTCTGGGCGCGGCATGCTGGGTGACTTCATCCTGTAACGAAGACCTGCTGGATAAAGTCAACCCCAACGATTACAGCCTGGAGACCTTTTACCGCAATGCGGCCCAATCGCTCGAAGCGGTCAATGCCGTTTACGCCGGTTTGCAGGCCAACAACCTGTACAACCGCGAGTACTTCTTCCTGCACGATTTGCTGTCGGACGACTGCCAGGGGGGCGGGGCGCAGCTTGAAGCGCCGCGTGGTCAGGTACTGAACTACGTCTTCGACGGTTCTAACAAACTGGTGAACGACGTCTGGCAGGGCCTCTACCGCATTGTGCATCGGGCCAACCTGGTGATTGCCAACGTGCCCAACGCATCGGAAAACATCACCGACGATCTGAAAAACCGGATTGTGGGCGAAGCACGATTCCTGCGGGCCTGGGCCTACTTCGACCTGGTCAGCCTGTGGGGGGCGGTGCCGCTGTTAACCGAAATTGCCACCACACCGGAAGGCACACCGCGGGCCAGCAGCGAGACGGCGATTTACGAGGTGATTATGGCCGATCTGGCCTTTGCAGAGCAGCACCTGCCCGACAAGGGAGGCTACGCCGAGAGCGACAAAGGGCGGGCCGTGAAACAGGCGGCGCAGGCGCTTATGGCCCGCGTCATACTCTTCCAGACCCAGGACTACGCCGCAGCGCAGGCGCAATTGCAGAAAGTGATTGACTTTGCCAACAGCCATCCCGATCAACTGGGCCTCACGGCACGTTTCCTGGATAACTTTCAGGAAGAGAACGAAAACAACGTGGAGTCCATTTTCGAGGTACAGTTTTCCGAAGCCTTTGGCACGAACGACGCCTGGAACGGCGACGGACGCGGTGTGGCAGAAATCACGTTTCGGGGGCAAGAGTACGGCCCCAACGCCTGGCGTAACGTAATTCCGTCCGATGGGCTGGTGGCTGAATTCGAAGCCAACGATCCGCGCTCGGTCTATTCGTTCTACCGCATTGGTGACTTGTTCAACAACGAGAGTGATACGCTGACAACGTCGGATGTGCAGGGCAATACCGAAAAGCCGAGCTGGAAAAAGTACCAGATGATTTACAAGCGGGCCAACGAAGAGTTGCAGTCGGGCATCAACTTCCGGGTCATTCGTTACGCGGATGTGTTGCTGATGATGGCCGAATGCATGATCCAACAGGGAAATGTGACCGGTGCACTGGGCTACATGAACCAGGTTCGCGACCGCGCCGACGTGATGATGCCTCACTACCCAACGGCCGAGTATCCCTGTTCTACGCCGCAGGAAGCCATGACGGCCCTGATCCACGAACGTCGTGTGGAGTTGGCGGGTGAGCAGATTCGCAACCGTGACATCCGGCGGTGGCGGAAGGCGGAGATCATCGACATTCGGCCCAGTTCTAATTACCAGGCAAACAAACATGAATTACTACCGATTCCGTTCGTAGAAATCGATAACAACAGCGCCCTGGAGCCCTCTGACCAGAATCCCGGGTACTGAGCAAGAGCTTACAAGTAGAATAGGTTGTTCGAAAGGGCTTCTCTGTAAAGAGAGGCCTTTTCTTTTGGAGGCAGAACGGAATTGATCCGGGTACCAGAAGGTGGATGTGCAGCCACCCGCCATTTGTGAAAAGGCACCGATTGTGTACAGAAGGCTTATCACCAGGTGGATGATACAGCCGTAAATAGCCGCATCCGCGTTACTGAGTAGTGAACTGAGGCTTCCAGGTACGACGGTTTCCGCGGGAATCGACCAGCGTAACGGACTGAGCGCCCCGAGGCCATTCCCACGTGCGGGACGATTGTGACAGGTACGTGTTGCCGTACGTAAACTCCACGCGCGTAAGACGGCCATCGGCCAGACGTACTTCGGCGTAAGCGTCGAGGGGTTGCAGGGCCAGCGGCAGGGGGTGGGGCGTGTGCAGCGCGAATGTCCGCAGGCTGTCCTGATTGCTCGTGACCCAGATCATCCGCTGCCCATCGGGGTTGCGGAGTTCGGCCATTGCCTTGGCGTCGGTATCGACCCAAAAGCCGCTCTCCCGGTTCGGGACGACCGTGAAGCCGCCCTCCGTACTCCCGGCCAGCAGCGTCCCGATGCCAGCGTCGTACCAGCCGTAGATGGTTTCCGTGGCGTAGGAGTTGCCCACGGCCAGTAGATCGAGCGCCCCGTCGTCGTTAAAATCGCCCGCGAGCATCCCGTAGATCGGGGCCAGCTGCGCCGCGTCCGGAAGGGGCGTTAGGCGAAACTGCACTGTGCCCGACGAGTCGACACCCCGGTTTTCTAGAAACATCGACGTGACCATTTCGCAGGTGCCTACATAGGCGTCCTGGCGTTCTTCGTCCGAAAAGACCTGGCTGAATTCGGCTTGTGCGTAATCGCGGTAACGGTGGAAACGGCCCTTCATCCGGACCATCTGGTCGACTATCGCGTCGCGGGAGTGGACCGGGTACTCGTGCCGGGTTCCGTCGGGCCCGGGCAGGTAACAGGTCAGCACCGGGTCGAGGCTGCCGTTGCCATCGAAGTCTTTTGCATACACGCGCAGCGGATAGTCGGCCGAGATCTGGTAAGGGTTGTTGCGGCCGAGGTTGCCCGCCACGTAATCCAGGTCGCCGTCCTGGTCGAAGTCGCCCGCGGCCAGGCTGTTCCACCAGCCGGAAGTGCCTTGCAAGCCAACCACGGCGGTCACGTTGCGGAACTGCCCCTGTTGGTTCTGAAACAAGGTCAGGGGCATCCATTCTCCCGCCAGGAGCAAGTCGGGCCAGCCGTCCTGGTCGGTGTCGGTCCAGCGGGCGTCGTTGACCACGCCGACGTGCGCCAGTTCCGGTGCCTGGGTCGCCGTGACGTCGGTAAAGTGTCCACGGCCGTCGTTTTCCAGCAAATGGCTCTGGTCGGGGAGCGGGTACTGTCCGGGAATGGTGCGTCCTCCCACAAACAAGTCCAGGTCGCCATCGCGGTCCCAGTCGGCCGCCACCACGCAGGAGCCGTTGTTGTGCAGGGGGGGGAGCGCCAGCGTATCGCGTTGCAGGCGACCCCGCCCGTCGTTGCGGTACAACCGATCCTGGTAATAAGCATTCCCGGCATAAAATTCGACCCCGCCGCTGACCACGTACAGATCCTGATCGCCGTCGCCGTCGGCATCGAAAAAGAGGGCACCCTGGTCTTCCGCGCGTTGGTCGGCCGTAAACGCGAGGGCCGTAAAACTTCCGTCCGGCTGTTGCACAAACAAGCGGGCGGGCTGGTCTTTGGCCCCTCCCACAAACGCATCGTCCCGCCCATCGCCATTCAGGTCGCCCACGGCCAGCGCCGGGCCGGTCTGGGCATTGGAATGCGGCAGGAGCGGCTGCACCTTGAATTCGTTGAACGTGCTCTCTTGATGCCGGTGTGTCACTGCCGCAACTTGTTGGAAAAGAGGAGGTTGTGAGTCGGATAGTGAGGCCGGAGAGGAAGCCTGAGCTTCGCGATGACGAACCCAGAGGGTCTGGTCGGCCGGTACGTTGCGCAGCACCTGCACGCGTCCGTCGGGCCAGGTAATCCGCACGCTGTCTACCCGTGGGTCGTTGCCCAGGCCAAAATGCAGAACCGGTTCCACGGTCGACTGAAACCCGCGGTTCACAGACAACTCCCGAAACTGTGTGGTTGCAGGCTGATAGAGGGTGGCTTTGAGGCCGAGCCCCTGCCGGTTGCCGGACGGGCCTTCGCACGCGAGGCGTAGAAAATGACGGTCCGGTCCGGTACGAGCGGTGTTTTCAAACACAAAGGCCTCTTCGTCCAGGTTGTTGACCACCAAATCGAGGTCGCCGTCGCGGTCCAGGTCGGCGTAGGCGGCCCCGTTCGAGAAGGAGGGGACGTGGGTGCCCCAATCTTTCGTGACGTCCGCAAACGTCAGGTCGCCCTGATTCCGGTAGAAATAATTGGACGTTTTGACCACCGGCAGCATGGCCATCCGGTCGGCTACGTCCTGCCGGGCGTCGGCTTTGAGGTTGCCGGTCCCGAATTGGCGTTGCGCATTTTCGTAGACGATAAAATCCAGGTCGGTCACGTCGCGACGGTAGCCGTTCGTGATGTACAGATCCTGGTAGCCGTCGTTGTCGAAATCCGCCAGGAGGGGAGCCCAGCTCCAGTCCGTGTGCTGAATGCCCGAGAACTGCCCGATCTCGCTGAACGCCAGTTGCCCGTCGGGTTGCGGCCCGCGGTTCAATTGCAGAGTGTTGCGGACGTACTGGGGTTCGTATCCGTAGCGCAACTGAAGCTGAAACCGGTCATAGTTCTGCGAAGGCAACATGGTTTTCTGGCGGAGGTTGTCTTCCGGTAGCATATCGACCACCACAATGTCGGACCAACCGTCGTTGTTGAGGTCGGCCAGGTCGGTGCCCATGCCGTTCATGCTCTGGTGTTTCAACTCGGTGGCGGCCCGGTTGGTGAACTGGGGCTGCCCTTCGGCGACGCGACCGTTGTTGATCCACAGCAAGTCGTTCGACAGAAAATCGTTGGCGACGTACAGGTCGGGCCAGCCGTCCTGGTTGATGTCGCCGACCGCAATGCCCAGCCCGTAGCCTTCCTGCGTAATGCCTGCCTCGCGGGAGACGTTCGTAAAGACCGGATGGCCCTGCGGACCGGTTCCTTCGTTGCGGTAGAGCCGGTCGGTGCTGGGGTGACTGCCGTCGTTGGGACGCATGCGCGGCACGTTCTGCGAGCCTGCTTCCATCCGGTTGGTGAGTACATACAGGTCGAGGTCGCCGTCGCGGTCGTAATCGAAAAACGCGCCCTGCACAGAAAAGCCCTCGTCGGCAATGCCATAAGCGTCGGCCATTTCCCGGAACGTGGGGCGGCCGTCGGCATCCAACCCCTGATGCACCCAGAGCTGGTTGCGGCTGCGGTCGGGACGGTTGTGGGCATCGGCCACGCAGAGGTACAGGTCCATCCAGCCGTCCTGGTTGATGTCAACCGCCGCCACGCCCGTAGTCCACTGATGCGGCACCCGCGGCGTAGCCTGGGGTACGGCCTCGAAGCGCAGATCGCCCCGATTCAGGTAAAGCGCACTTTCTACCTGATTTCCAGAAAAATAGAGGTCGGGCAAACTATCGCCGTTAAAGTCAGCGACGGCCACGCCCCCGCCGTTGTAGAGGTACGGAAAATTGAAAATGTTCAACGAATCGTCTTCTGTAACGGTATTGGCGAACGCAATGCCCGTCCGGTCGGCGGAGAGGCGTTTGAAGAGCGCATCGGATGGAGGTGTCGGGGAGCAACCCGGTAGCAGACAAAGCAGGACAGCAAACGAAAAAGCGTAGGTGAAAAGCCTCATTTTCAGCGTGGTGTGATGAGAACGTGGAGCGCCGGAAGCGGGGAAGCCGGTCGCCTAAATGTACGGGTTTTTCGGGTGAGAACGAAGGAAACCGAGCATGGGAAAACCGGTGGTGTGTGGCGTATAAAAGGGGCATAAGCGAAACGGAAACTGTTCGAAAATGTACCCCGGGTGCGCGTCCACGAACAGTTGCCGCCCGGCCCTCTGCCTCTGCTCTAGCCTATGATCCGCTCATCCTGAAATACGCGAATTGGCACGGCGCTGGTGGCAGTAGCTACACAAACGTGCTCTTTCAAAAAACCTCTTACGCTATGAATCTCTTACGTTTTTCCCTCAACCTGGTCCGGCTATGGTATGTGCTGGTATTGGTGTGCGGTGTAACCGCGGCATTTGGACAGTCGTCGCGGCACAAACGGAAACCGCAAGCTCCGGAAACGGCCGTGCTGGAACTGGCCAAATTCTTTCACAAACCGTTGATCAAGGCGCAAATCAACGGCTATACCGGCTATTTTCTGCTGGATACCGGCTCGGATTTTACGGTGCTGCACGACGGCAATGCCCGAAACCTCGATTTCCGGGTGGTCAGCTTCAGCCGGAAGTACAGCATCGCCACCATGAGCGAAGTGGTGAGCGACGGGCTGGCCCGGGCGGCCGACGTGGAACTGAAACTGGGACCGCAACCCATCAAAACGAAGTTCTACGCCATCGACCTGAACACGGTGATCGAATCGATTTACCAGCGGGCGCACGTGCGGATTCTGGGCATCATTGGCAGTGACGTCATGCGGCGTTACGGGTTTGTGATCGACTATACGCAGAAACTCGTTTATTACCAGGTCGACGTTCCGGCGGCTTCGACGGTTGCGTTCGATCCGCAGCAGTTGCCGACGCCTCTGGCACCGTCCATTCTACAATAAATTTTGGAGGAGTCGAGGCGATGCCCCATTTTCGGGGCACACTTCATTTTTCTCTCCTATGCAACAAACCATCACGGTCGGTCTGGTAGCCTACGGCATGTCAGGCCAGGTTTTTCACGCGCCTTTTCTTCATACCCTGCCGGGGTTTCAGCTCAAAACGGTCGTTGAGCGTCATGCCGAAAAATCGAAAGAACGGTATCCCTACGTCAACGTGGTCCGGAGCCTCGACGAACTGCTGGCCGACGATTCCATCGAACTGGTGGTCGTCACAACGCCCAATCACCTGCACTATGCCGACACGAAAAAAGCACTGGAAGCGGGCAAACACGTGGTGGTGGAGAAACCGTTCGTGGAAAACACTACCCAGGCCGAAGAACTGATTGCGCTGGCAAAGCGGCAAAATCGACACCTGATTGTTTACCAAAACCGCCGTTGGGATTCGGATTTTCAGACGGTGAAGAAGGTCCTGGCGCAGGGAATGCTCGGTGATCTGGTTCATTTTGAGTCGCACTACGATCGGTACGTTAACTACATCCGGCCCGGCAACACGTGGAAGGAAGACACGCAGGGCGCAACCGGGGTGTTGTACGACCTCGGTGCGCACCTGATCGACCAAGCCCTGCAACTGTTCGGCGCACCGAAGGCCGTAACGGGCGATTTGCGTGTTGAGCGGGAAGGCAGCCGCATCATCGACAATTTCCACCTGACGCTGCACTACGACCGCCCCCGGGTGCTGATCCAGTCGAACATGCTGGTGCGCGAACTGGGACCGCGCTTCATTTTGCACGGTGTCAACGGCTCGTTCCTGAAATGGGGGCTCGATCCGCAGGAAGCCGCTCTGAAAGCCGGCCGTTGGCCTAACGAAGCGGGCTGGGGCACCGAGCCGGAAAACCTCTGGGGAAAACTCAATACGCAGTGGGGAGACCTGCACACCATCGGGCGCATCGAAACCGTGCCGGGCGATTACAACCAGTTTTACCACGGTGTCTACGCGGCCCTCACCGAAGACGCGCCGGTGCCGGTGAAACCCGAGGAGGCCCTACTGACCCAAAAAGTCATCGAAGCGGCCATTCGCAGCGCGGAAGAAGGCCGGCAAGTGGCCCCTTGACTGCAACAGGCATCTTGCTTAGAAAGTACGACCCGTATCTGCATAAGGTACGGGTTTTGTTTTCTGGCTTTTGCTATATAAACAATTAAGCTATGTTAACTAAATGCGAAGTTACCACTCTTCTTCCTCGTCGCGCAGCAGTTGCAGTGCGGCCCGCAGTTCGCGCAGAGCATGGTGATTGCCCACCCGCTGGCTAATGACGATCCCGGCTTCATAAGCAGCAATGGCGTCCTGTGGTTGTGCCAACTGTTCGTAGGTCTTGCCAACCTGGTAATAAGTGCCCACGTAGTCAGGATGTTGTGTCATCAAGTTCTGGAACAGGCGGATGGCGTGTTGCGGTTCTTCGTGCTGGTATTCGAGCGCCAGGGCATAGAGCAGAAACGGATCTTCCGGATCTTCCTGTTGCATCTGCCGGAGCTGCGCAATACGGCTATGGTTCATGATGGATTTTCTTTTCGGTCAGAATGGCCTAATTTCGCCTCCTTTACATCAATCACCAAATTAAACCTAATCTACATGAACATATTGGTTTGCATCACGCACGTGCCGGATACGACGACCAAGATCCAGTTTACCGACGGCGATACCCAGCTCAACAAAGCCGGGGTGCAGTTCATCATCGGGCCGTACGATGATTACGCGCTGGCGCGTGCCGTCGAACTGAAGGAGTCGAACGGTGCTACCGTTACGGTCCTGAACGTAGGCGAAGCCGAGACCGAACCCACCATCCGCAAGGCGCTGGCCATCGGGGCCGACAAAGCCATCCGTGTCAATGCTTTCCCGAAAGATGCGTCGTTTGTGGCGGCACAAATCGCGGACGTGTGTAAGAAAGAAAACTTCGACCTCATTCTGATGGGCCGTGAGTCGATCGATTACAACGGTGCACAGGTACACGGACTGGTCGGCGAACTGCTGGGAATTCCTTCCATTTCGCCGGTAATGACGCTGGAACTCG
Organism: Catalinimonas alkaloidigena; assembly: GCF_900100765.1. Classification (NCBI taxonomy): domain Bacteria; kingdom Pseudomonadati; phylum Bacteroidota; class Cytophagia; order Cytophagales; family Catalimonadaceae; genus Catalinimonas; species Catalinimonas alkaloidigena. The sequence goes on from NZ_FNFO01000011.1 coordinate 207,498, forward strand.
ACGGCACCACGGCCAAGCTTTCGCGCGAGATCGAAGGTGGAAAAGAGATGCTGGAAGCAAGCCTGCCGCTGGTGTGCGGCTGTCAGGAACCCATCGCCGAATGGAAAATTCCGAACATGCGGGGCATCATGACGGCCCGGACCAAGCCGCTTCAGGTGGTGGAACCTACCGGCGTAGACGCGGCCGTTACGACCAAAAATTACGAAATGCCGCCTGCCAAAGGCAACTGCAAAATGGTATCGGCCGACAACCCGGCCGAGTTGGTTCGCCTTCTCCGCGAAGAAGCGAAAGTCATTTAGTGCGGGGCGCAGCGCGCAACAGAAAAGACCTGCGACCTGCGCTTTTTAGACGCGTGATTTACTAACCTATCCACCGAATAACTGAACTCTATGTCTGTTTTAATATTTGTAGAAACCGACGAAGGTGCGCTGAAAAAATCGGCCTTCGAAGCAGTAAACTATGGTGCCAAAGTTGCACAGCAGCTAGGCACTTCGGCCACCGCCCTGGCGTTAGGAGCGGTCAACGGCGGAGAGCTGGAAAAGCTGGGAAACTACGGTGCCGCTAAAGTGCTGCACGCTGCCGACGAAAAACTGAACGAACCCGTCATTCAGGCGTATGCCAGCGCCATTGCGCAGGCCGCCGAACAGGAGGGGAGCCAGGTGGTGATCTTCTCGAAGTCGTCGTTGAGCGACGGGGTGGCCTCGCGGGTGGCGGCGCGTTTGCAGGCCGGCATGGCCGCCAACGTAATTTCGCTGCCGGAAACCAGTGGCGGTTTTGTAGTGAAGCGCAGCATCTTTACGGGCAAGGCCTTTGCCAATTCAGAAATCACTACCGAGAAGAAAGTCCTTTCCCTGAAGAAAAACACCTTCGCCATTGAAGAGACCGGCGGTTCGGCTGCGGTCGAAGCGTTCTCGCCCTCGCTGAGCGATGCAGATTTTGCCGTGCGGGTGAAAGGCGTGGAGAAAGCTACCGGCGACGTGCTGTTGCCCGAAGCCGAGCGTGTGGTGTCCGGCGGGCGCGGCCTGAAAGGGCCGGAAAACTGGAACCTTGTGGAAGACCTGGCGAAAGCCCTCGGGGCCGCAACGGCTTGTTCCAAGCCTGTTTCCGATGCTGACTGGCGGCCGCACCACGAGCACGTCGGGCAGACGGGCATCAAGATCAGCCCGAACCTGTACATCGCCATCGGCATTTCGGGGGCCATTCAGCACCTGGCCGGGGTGAACTCCTCAAAGGTGATTGTGGTGATCAACAAAGACCCCGAAGCGCCCTTCTTCAAAGCTGCCGATTACGGCATTGTCGGCGACGCGTTCGAGGTGGTTCCCAAGATTACCGAAGCCGTTAAAGCCTTAGACTAACCATCTGAAAATGAGGGATTGTGCAGAGCGCAATCCCCTTTTTATTAAATTCGTATTATATCATCAGACGAAATTAGTCCCGTAAGTTCTACGGACACTTTAGGGCGGGATTTATTACGCCGTTGTTGAGATTATCTCTTAATTTCGTGCACCTTACACCGAAATACTTAGTCTTGTGGATAAACTAAAATTGGAGATCCTGGGGTTGTCTTCCAGCCAGTCTCAGTCAGGTTCGTTTGCGTTGGTATTGGGAGAAGAAGCAGGTAACCGGAGACTGCCGATCATCATCGGCATGTTTGAAGCCCAGGCCATTGCGATTGAAATTGAGAAGATCACGCCAAACCGGCCCATGACGCACGATCTGTTCAGTTCGTTTGCAAAAAGCTTTGGGTTCATGGTTGAAGAAATTGTGGTTTCAGACCTGCGCGAAGGCGTTTTTTATGCTAAGATCGTTTGCTCCGACGGGGTGAAAACCCGTGAGATCGACGCGCGCCCTTCTGATGCCATCGCCATAGGACTACGTTTTGGTGTACCGATCTATACCTACGAAAACATCCTGTCGGAAGCCGGCATTGTGCTGAGCGACTACTCCGACGAAGAGAAAGAGCGGGAGTCGACCGTTCGTAAAGCCAACAAGTCGCGTTCGGAAGAAGAACGGTTGAAAAATACCTCGTCCGAACAGTTGAAAACCATGCTCGACGAGGCCCTGGGAAAAGAAGATTACGAGCGGGCCGCCAAAATCCGCGACGAGTTGAACCGGCGTAACTAGTCTGGGCCGGTATGCATATTGTTCGAGGTCTCTTAGGAATTGTACTGCTTTTAGGGATTGCTACGCTGCTGTCGCGCCACCGTCGCTCGATCGACTGGCGCCTGGTAGGCATTGGGGTGGTGTTGCAGATCGTCTTCGGCGTGCTGATTACGCAGGTATCGTGGATTACCGACGCCTTTAACGTGCTGAGTCGCGGGTTCGTGGTGCTGCTTAGCTTTGCGGCCGACGGAGCCCGTTTTCTGTTTTCGGGGCTGGCGGTGAACAGTTACAACGATCCGGAGTCGGCGGGCCACAGCATGGGCGTCATCTTTGCCTTTCAGGTCCTGCCTACCGTCATTTTCTTTTCGACCGTTTCGGCGGGGCTGTATTATCTGGGCATTCTTCAGAAAATCGTGTTCGGCATTGCGTGGGTCATGGCCAAAACCATGCGCCTTTCGGGAGCAGAGAGCCTGTCGGCGGCCGGAAATATCTTTTTGGGACAGACCGAAGCGCCACTGCTGGTACGGCCTTTCGTCCCGCGGATGACGCGCTCGGAACTGATGTGCCTGATGACCGGGGGCATGGCGACTATTGCGGGCGGGGTGTTGGCTGCCTACGTCTCTTTTTTGGGTGGTAACTCGATTGAAGAACAGACGCGCTTTGCGGCCTACTTGTTGAGCGCCTCCATTATGAACGCGCCGGCGGGCATCGTGATGGCCAAGATCTTTGTGCCGGAAGAACACCCGGAGAGCATCGACCACGAACTGAAAGTCAACAAGGACACGCTGGGCGTCAACCTGATCGATGCTTTGTCGAACGGCGCGGCCGAAGGGTTGAAACTGGCGTTGAACATCGGCGGGATGCTGCTGGCCTTCATCGCGATCATCGCCATGCTGAACTACATGCTGTCCGACATGCTGGGCAACTGGCTGGGGCTGAATGCCTGGGTAGCGCGCACAACCGGCGGCGTTTTTCAGGAATTCTCGCTGGAATATTTGCTGGGGCTGCTGTTCCGGCCACTGGCGTTCATCATGGGCGTCGACTGGAAAGACACGCTTACCGTAGGAAGCCTGCTGGGACAGAAAACCGCCATCAACGAATTCATTGCGTACGCTAGTCTGGCTGACTTGAAAGCGGCTGGACAACTGGCCCCCCGTTCGGTTGTGATCGCTACGTTTGCCCTCTGTGGCTTTTCGAATTTCAGTTCCATTGCCATTCAAATCGGCGGCATTGGCGGCATGGCTCCTAACCAGCAAGGAACGCTCTCTAAGCTCGGCTTATGGGCTTTGGCAGCCGCCACGCTGGCCTGTATGATGACCGCGACGGTTGCGGGCATGCTTTTGGGGTAGGCGTTTGAGTTAATCCAAGACTTCCACTTAGGTAAATAATAAAAAAAGCGCTGCTTGTTCTCAAGCAACGCTTTTTTTATTTTGAAGAAACGGACGGTACGGATTAACGCTTGTCGAGCGGCACGTAGTCACGCTTGGTGGAACCTACGTAGACCTGGCGCGGGCGTCCGATCGGCTCTTTGTTGGAGATCATCTCTTTCCACTGCGCGATCCAGCCGGGCAGGCGACCCAACGCAAACATCACCGTGAACATCTCGGTCGGAATGCCCAGTGCGCGGTAAATGATGCCGGAATAGAAGTCGACGTTCGGATACAACTTCCGTTCTACGAAGTAAGGATCGCTCAGCGCAGCTTCTTCCAGTTGCTTTGCGATGTCGAGAACCGGGTCTTTGATGCCCAGTTTGCCGAGCACCTGGTCGGCCGACTTTTTGATAATGCGCGCCCGCGGATCGAAGTTTTTGTAGACGCGGTGTCCGAAGCCCATCAGGCGGAACGGGTCGTTCTTGTCTTTGGCTTTGTTCAGGTACTTGGTAGCGTCTCCACCGTCGTTTTTGATCGCTTCCAGCATTTCGATCACCGCCTGGTTGGCACCGCCGTGCAGAGGTCCCCACAGGGCGTTGATGCCCGCCGAAACGGCCGAATAAAGGCTGGCCTGCGAGGAGCCTACGATCCGTACGGTCGAAGTAGAGCAGTTCTGCTCGTGGTCGGCGTGCAGGATCAGCAGCTTGTTCATGGCGTCGACGATCACAGGATCAACCTCATATTCCTCAACCGGCAGCGCGAACATCATGTACAGGAAGTTCGAACAGTAGTCGAGGCTGTTTTTGGGATAGTTTACCGGATGGCCCTGGCTGTTTTTATAAGCCCACGCGGCCAGCGTCGGCATTTTGGCCAGCAGACGGATGATGGTCAGTTCGATCATTTCCTGATTGCGGTCAGGATTGGTCGACTCCGGGTAGAACGCCGTCAAGGCACATACCAGCGAAGAGATGACCCCCATGGGGTGCGCGTTGACGGGGAAACCGTCAAAAATTTTGCGAACGTCTTCGTTGACAAGCGTATGGATTTTGATCTCGTGCTCAAAGTGCGCGAGCTGATCTTTCGTAGGAAGGTCACCGTAGATCAACAGGTAAGCAACTTCGAGGAAGCTAGACTGTTCGGCGAGTTGTTCGATCGGGTAACCGCGGTAATGAAGAATGCCTTCTTCGCCGTCTAGAAAAGTAATGGCACTCGTGGTGGCGCCTGTATTTTTATAACCGTAATCAAGGGTAATGTAGCCACTTTGCGAACGCAAGCTGCTAATGTCGATGGCCTTTTCGTTTTCGGTGCCTTCAACCACAGGCAACTCGTACGTCTGGCCATCTAAAATCACTTTGGCAGGTTCGGACATGAACGTTAAATTTTCGGTTAAGGATATGCGTGAATTCCCAACAAAACTAGGCAAAAAGAGCCAAGCATGGCGTATGCAGGCGGTAAATGCGCGGTTTTTTAAGGACCTAAACTTACTACTCCTTTGGCATGAATTTGTTTTCCAATACCACAAAAGGTAATTTTGCACCTCAAAAAGTAGGTCCTGTAGCTCAACTGGATAGAGCAACTGCCTTCTAAGCAGTAGGTTCCGAGTTCGAACCTCGGCGGGATCACCTCATAATCAGGCACTTGTGCAATTATATGCGCAAGTGCTTTTTCGTTTTGGGGCGGCTTGCCGCCTCTGCCAGGCCTTCACCGTTTTTGACTTCGCGCAGGAGGGAAGGGGAGCGATGTAATTTTTGGAACAAAACCGGGGGTGCTCGGCCGACGGTAAAAATTCGCGAGACGAGGTTACCAATTGAAAATCAATTTTTTACCAAAAAAATTTAGGCTTGCGCCAGCAGCTTAAATTGTTTCAAAAAGGTACAAAATGTAGAAGACACGCACACGCGTGCTTCTAACGCAGGCCAATTGTGCCGGATGTGGTGTACAGAAACTAAGATGAGTCTGGTAAAATAGGCTGTTTTTGAGAAGTAAGCCCCAGTTTTGAGTGCCTCTGGCCGCAGTGCCGACGAGGGTCACATGTTCATGTATTCACCTAAATCTAGTGTTGGTTCTGCTGGATGAGGGGCGGAGCGTCGATTCCTATAAAAGAACGGACGCAAAAAGTACACCCTGCAAGAATAGTACTATTTGGTGGTTATAAACGAAAGGAAGAACTTGAGTCTATGAAGAAGTTTATGATCACTTTCGTGCTGGCGGATGCGGCTTTACTGGCCATGGTGTATCTGGCAGGACGCGCTTCGGGAAAGAAGGAAGAACGCCGTTTAGAAGGCCTCAGGCAGCTTCAACAGGATTGCGACATCCACAACGCTTTGCTAAATTTACGTATTGATGATCTGCTTCCCCCTCCACCACAGAAAGCCCAGGTCGTCATCTGCTCAACCTGCCGATCCGAGAATGTGGAGGGACATGAGTATTGTTCCACCTGTCAGTGTCAGTTATGAAGACGCTTGTGTTAGTGTTGGTGTTGACCCTCGGTACGCTGAGCCATTTCACGCTTCCGCTTTGGGTTCCTATTGCACTTTATGTGCTGGCCTCTTACGTATTTATCGCCCTGTGCTATCTCAATGCTGTCTGTGTAGAGTGCGGCGGAAAGCGGTGCCAGTGTCTGCCCAAAGACTACATTTCTTCTGACGACGTAAATCCTTACTAACCGTTACTAGAGTATCGTGACTGCGTGGGTGAAGGCGGTGTGCTACTTTGCTTTCAATACGATCATGGTCATGTCGTCGTCGTTCTCACGCCCCTGCAACCACGCCCTTGCCACGACCTTGAGGTGAGCGATGATCTCGTCGGCAGATAAGTGCCCTACCTTGCGGAACTCTTCATTGACCTGTTTCTGACCCAAAATGTCGCCGTCGGGATTGAACAACTCGATCAGGCCGTCAGAGATGGCGAGTACCACGTCGCCGGGAAGCAACTGCAAGTTGGCTTTCTGATACTGATTGGGCAGATCAGAACCTAGAAACAGTCCCCGAAGGGTGATCACTTCGACCGATTGCGTCTCCGCCCGGTAGACCAGAATGGGCGGCATGCCTGACGAAGCGACCATCAGTTTGCCTTTCGACCATTCCATCAGCGAAAGCCCCATGTACATGCCCCGGATGCGCAGGTTGCGAATGCCCGACGAGACGGATTGCAGCAGCAAAACCGGATCGAGGCGACCTGCCAGCGTCTGGAAATAACTTTTCACCGTAGCAACCACAATTCCGGCCCGCATCCCGTGGCCCGTAGCGTCGCCAATGGCAAACAGCGTATGATCACCGTACTGGCGGTAGTCGTAATAATCGCCCCCGACTTCGGCACTGGTCTTCATAAAGAAACCGATCTCCAGGTCATCGAGCTGCGGCGGCTGTTGCGGCAGCATGGCCTTCTGGATGTTCCGGGCTTCTTCCAGCTCTTTCGTTTTGCGAAGGTTATCGGCCTGAATGCTCAGCAGCACTTCTTCTTTTGCTTCCTCGCTGAGGCGCAGTTCGCGGTTGACACGCTCCAGTTCGGCCGCGCGCGTGCTGAGTTCGTCTTGCGCTAGTTTCAGTTCCGTAACATCGAGCATGGCGCTCACCATACGAATCGCTTCGCCGTCGGGGCTTCGCAAAACATACCCCCGGTCGTACACATAGGCGTATGAGCCGTCGGCCCGCCGGAAGCGGTACTCGTCGTACCAGGTCGATTCGCGGCTGTCGATGATCTGGTGAATGCTGGTGGCGATAAGGCTGCGATCGTCCGGGTGAATCCGGTTGAGCCACGAGGACGAATCCGGTTCCAGATCGTCGGGACGGTACCCGAAGCGCGTCTGAATACCGTCGTTCCACCAAACCAGATCGTTCGACAGGTTCCAGTCCCAGATCACGTCGTTGGTCGCCTTGGCCACCAGATTGAAGCGTTCCTCGCTGAGGCGTAATTCTTCCTGCGCAGTCCGCTGGGAATTGATGTTGATGAGGTACGAAACCCAACGATCCTGGTAACCAGAGAGGCGCGTGCCCCCCACCAGCACGTGAACGCACGAGCCGTCTTTGCGGTAATGTTGTTTCTCGTAAGGAGAGAAGAATCCCTGTGTGCGAATCAGTTGTGCCGCTTTTTCGTCGGCGGGGTGGTAGCTCGGCGGGGTAATCTGCCGGCGGTTGTAATGCCCCACCAGCTCTTCGTGGGTGTAGCCGAGCATACTGAGGAAGGCCGAGTTGGCATCCACAATCGTTCCCTCCATATTCCAGAACACGATGCCGATGATGTCGGACTCGTACAGCGCGCGGAATTTAGAATCGTTTTCGCGGGCCTGCCGCTCTTGCCTAACCCGATCGGAAATGTCGAGCATAAACGCCAGCCCTTTTTCGGACTGGTCCGGCAGCATGGCGGCTCCAATCAACACCGGTACGCGGCTGCCGTCTTTCCGAATGTATTCTTTCTCGAAGGGCTGGCACACGCCGGTGGCATCCAGTTGACGCAGGGCGTTCTGATCCAGCGCTTCGTACTCTGGCGGGGTCATGGCCGACCAACTGATACGACCGCGTTGCAAGTCTTCCTGATCGAAACCCAGCGTGCGCAAAAAGGCGTTGTTGGCCTCGACCACACGTCCCGATTTTTCCCAGAAGAAACTGCAGAGCATGTCCGAGTCGAACAAGACACGGAACTTGGTTTCGTTCTCGCGGGCGGCTTGCTCCTTGCGAAGCCGGTCGGTGATGTCCAACACAAACGCCAGTGCTTCCTGGGTTTGGGTATCAAGAGAAGAGGCTCCGATCAGTACGGATACCCGATTCCCGTCTTTCCGAATGTACTCTTTTTCGAACGGGGTAATCTGACCTTTTTGCCACACTTCGGCCATCTTCTGCCGACAAAGGTCCTGATGGGCCGGTGGCGTGATGTCCAGCAGATTCAGGCCGTGCCGCAGGTCATCCTGACTATATCCCGTAATGGTCAGGAAGGCACCATTGGCCTCCAGAATAGCGCCTGTAGCGTCCCATCGGATGATGCCCACCAGTTCGGTGCTGAAGAGCGGTGCGAGGCGCTGTTTAAGCGCTTCTACGTGCTGTTCGCGTCGTTTGCGCTCGGTGATGTCGTAGAGATACACGAGGCGGGCGTAAGGCCCCTCAGGCAGCAGACTCGATTCTACCTGCACCCAACGTGCCGGGGTGGAAGACGTGGCGCACAACTCCACTTCATACGCCGGCGCGGCGCCTTGTTGTGCCAGTGCCTCGACCATAGCGCGGTCGTGCGAATGGTAAAGCTGAGGCAGGAGGGACGTCCAGGTGGTATCGCCAGGAGAAAAAACGCCTTCTCCGCATCCGGTCAGGGCCTGAAACGTACGATTGGCCCGGGCAATGCGCCCTTCTTCGTCAAGCAGTGCCAACCCAATAACCGTCGAGTCAAACAGATGTTGCGACAACGCAGCTTCCTGCCGTAGCGTGGCGTTTGCACGCTCCAACTGCTCCAGGCGCTCCTGTAATTCAACTTGTGATAAGTGAGCCGCTCGATGGGTCATAGATAAACTTCTCTACGGTTACCCTCGAGGTAAATTCGGGGAACTGGTTGAGTGATGAACTGAAGAAAGACAATCGTTGGAAATGATGTACTAAAGATAGGAAAGGAATAAAAGTTCACAAGGCTTTTCAAAGCTGATTTGCCAGGTTTATTTTTAACTAAGGCGAATTAAGCGTTGTTATTGATGGGTTTTAGTAAATTTTTATTCATCAAACAAACATTTTTTCCTCGTGTAAATTTAAACTCTACCTTGTCCATGATGTTCTCGACCAACTGCAGGCCCAAGCCTCCTTTGCGTCCCGAGTCTTTGATTTCGTCTACCGGCCGCGACTGATGATTCTTGTAATCGAACCCGGCGCCCTGGTACTCGACCTCTACCTGAAAAAATGGATTTTTATAGGCCAGCCGAACGACCAGCCAGCGGTCCGGATCGGAGTGGTTGGCGTGGATGATCGCATTCGCGCATATTTCATCGATCGCCACCAAAATCAAATTGGCTTCGTATGCACTAATCGGAAGATCTTGCATGAAACGACGGGTGGCTTCCCGCACCTCTTTCAGGTTTTTGGTTTGACAAGGTATGCGTACAGACGCTTTCATCATATAGAGTTACTCCTCATCTTTTCTCCTACGCGGTTTTTCAGAAAAGGATGTACAATTTCCGGTGTGAAGTCCAGGAGGATTCACAATTATAATTCGCGAAGTAGCCCAGGGCAACACCCTCCGGCCGCGACCATGTGGTGTTATCCGGAAATCTACACAAAATATCACCCAACCTTAATTTTTATAGGAATCATCATATTCTCCCAGGTCAGGTAAATCGTCCCGGCCTGATTACCATCGCTTTCAATCACAAACTCCATTTGTTCGGCGAAGTCTCGGGCCTTCTTGGGGGATACCTCTACTCGCAATACGTCTTTTTCGGCATTATAGTTAAACGCGCCCCACTGTTTGGCTTCGTCGTTGAAAATAACGGTCCACCGGTCTGCGGTCGGAATGGTAAACAGGGCATATTCGCCGGCACTCAGTTTTTTCCCTTCCACCGTTACGTCTTTGTCAAATTTGATGACGGTCGCCTCGTTGGCACCGGTACGCCACACGTCATTGTAGGGCACCAGGTCTCCCCAAACGGTCCGGCCCTTCACGGCAGGCGAACTATAGTCGATCGTGATCGTGGCATCGCCCACTTTGCCGGAAGCAGTTTTCGCCGGACTGGGGCGATCTTGCCCCCAGCAGGAGGTAGTCAGAAACGTAAGGCACAGCAGCAGGGAGAACGAAGAAACTACCTTTTTCATGACGAAAAGTGTATTAGGTTATTTTTTGGGGAAATGTAATGGTTTCTGGGCAAACAGGTTAAGAATCACATCCTTAGCCGCTAAAATTATATTTGTCTTATAAGACACAGGACTACTGACCAACGCACAAGTGCAAGGCTGGACTGGTACTGGCGACCAAAAGGTAGCGCATCGGCAAAAGAAAAAGCCCCTTCGTATCGCAGAAGAGGCTTTTTTTTGAGTAAGCAGTTGTAGCAGTACGGCAAAACTAGGCCTTCGCAGGCATGTTATCAAGTACGTCCATCACTTCACGAACTTTCTGGCGTGAAACTTCCAGAAGCGCTTTCTCTTCGTCGTTGAGTTGCAGTTCGATCACTTTTTCGATGCCGTTTTTGCCCAGGATGACCGGCACGCCCAGGTAACAATCGGAGATGCCGTATTCGCCATCCAGTTTAATGCAAACGGGGAACACCCGGCGCTGATCTTTCACGATGGCTTCTACCATCTGAGCGGCCGCCGATCCCGGTGCGTACCAGGCCGATGTGCCCATCAGTTTCACCAGTTCGCCGCCGCCCGATTTGGTGCGCTCTACAATGGCGTCGAGCTTATCGCTGTCGATCAGTTCGGTGACCGGAATGCCGCCTACGGTAGTGTAGCGGGGCAGGGGCACCATCGTATCACCGTGGCCGCCCATCAGCACCGCCTGAATGTCTTTCGGAGAGCAGTTCAGCGCTTCGGCCAGGAACGCCCGGTAGCGAGCGGTATCCAGAATGCCCGCCATGCCTATCACTTTCGTTTTAGGGAAGCCCGACGTCAGGTGCGCCTGGTAGGTCATCACGTCCAGTGGGTTAGACACCACAATAATGATGGCATTGGGCGAGTATTTGACGACGCTCTCAGTCACCGACTTTACAATCCCGGCGTTGGTCGAAATCAGGTCGTCGCGGCTCATGCCAGGTTTGCGGGGCAGCCCGGAAGTGATCACCACCACGTCAGAATCGGCCGTGCGGCTGTAGTCGTTGGTGACGCCGACGGTGCGGGTGTCGTACAGGTTGATGGGAGCTTTCTGCCAGATGTCGAGTGCCTTACCTTCCGCAAAGCCTTCTTTAATATCGAGCAGAACTACTTCGTTCGCGATTTCGCGGTAGGCCAGCACGTCGGCGCAGGTGGCTCCTACGTTGCCAGCGCCCACTACGGTTACCTTCATATTCTATGGTGATTTAGGGTGATGAATGGTTAAAATTTAGTAGGTGACAAATGTAGGCACGGCGGGGTGATTAGGAAAGCATCGCAGGAGCGGACTTTCAAAATGACACCCCGCCAGGTCGGCGAAACCTTCCGGACGGAGCGGTAAACTCTTTATTCTGAAAAAAATATCCGCTAAGCTGTATCTTTTTCGCGTTGCGGCATTATGCAGGCAAATCACCGAAACCCGACCACCCGTTGAGCCACGCTTCGATTTCTGCGGACGAAATGATGGAAGAAGCCCTTCAGATTGAAGCGGCCCGGCGCGATCCGGCCCAGTTTCGTCCGCTGTACGAAAAGTATTATTCGACCATTTTCCGATTTGTATACCGCCGTGTTGACGACAAGGAACTGACCGCCGACCTGACGTCGCAGGTGTTTCTACAGGCCCTGATGCACCTGCCGCGTTACGAAGTCCGTGCGGTGCCTTTTTCGGCGTGGCTGTACCGCATTGCGACCAACGAAGTGCTTCAGTTTTTCCGGAAGCAAAACCGCGTCGGGGTGGTACGGCAGGTCATGATTGGCGAAGAACTGGTCAGCGAACTGCACGAAGAAGGGGAGGAGAAAGAGCGGTTGGTGGAGCGGCTGGCCCTGACGTTGGAAAAGCTTTCGGAACAGGAGGTGCAGTTGATCGAGCTCCGGTTTTACGAACAGATGTCGTTTCGCGACATCGGCTACACGTTGCGCATCACCGAAAACAACGCCAAAGTGCGGACCTACCGTCTGCTGGAAAAAATGAAGAAGTACATGCTTGGCCTGTCATGAAAACACAACGCTATAAAGTCATGCTCGAAGAAGATGCCCGGCCCGACGCGGCCCTGCCCGATGCGGAGATAGAGCCGTTTCGCAATTTTGACGAGTTGCTGCGTCGGCGACGTCTTCTGTTGGTGCGACAGCGTTGGATACGCGGTCTGCTCAGCCTGGGCGGGGTGGCGTTGCTGGCGGGGGGGCTGTGGTGGATTCTGGAGGCTGAGGCACCGTCGCCCGTTGCGTCCACGCGCATCGCGACCGCAACCGAAGAAAAGCCGCCGGTCACGTCCCCTGCAAATGAACCGGAACTGCCGTCCGAAATGCCCGAGGCATCCCTTGCCGCCACGCCCGACTCGCTTCCGGGGACGGAAGCACCAACTGCCCGTACCGCCCCGCCACCGCGCGAAAACCGACCTACACCGCAAGTAAAAGCACCGCGCTCCGAGTCGGAGCTGCAATCGCAGGCTGTACCGTCCGAAACTTCGTCGTCGCAACCGCAACCCTCCGCTGCACTCCCCGCGGCGTCCGAACCGGACGCCACCGAAGGCACTTTTGTAGAAGCAGCTCCTACCGGCGGATATCCCGCGCTGTATCAGTTTTTCGAGGCACAGTTGCAGTATCCGGAAAGCGCGCGTCGCGACGGTATCGCCGGGTCGGTACTGGTCGAATTTAAGATCAATGCCGCGGGCAAAGCCGAGCAGATCCATGTCCTGAAAGGCATTAGCCCTGAACTGGACCAGGAAGCCGTGCGGCTGGTGAAGCTGATGCCCGCCTGGCAACCGGCCCGGCTGAACGGCAAGCCTATGCTGACGCGTCATACAATTCCGTTTAACTTTCAACTCGACTGAACGACCGCTATGAAACTGTATACAACATGGGGACTGGCGCTGCTCAGCAGCGCGGTACTGGCGCAGGAATTCGAGGTGCACGAGCGTCCGGCCCCTGCCGAAGGGTGGCAGCCCCGGGGCGTGGTCTTCGCCGACCTGAACAGCAATACCCAACTGGAAACCATTTGGTACGGCGACGCAGCGGGCAAGGGTCTGCTGTACCTGGGCAGCAACGTGCACACCAGCGCTCCGGCCTATACCACGCTCGATCTGGGATTTCAGTCGATTGTCACCGTAACGCTGGTCGATGCCGACCAGGACAACGAAGTCGACGTATTGGTTTCCGGGAAAAAAGCACCCTCGGGTGAACCGGCCAGCCAGCTTTACCTGAATCGGGGCAACTCTACGTTTGAGCCTTCGGATTGGATCGACAGTCTGGCCGCGATCCAGACCCTGTGGGCAGACTGGGATAGCGACGGTCGAAAAGATCTTTTGGTCTACGGCACGGATGCCGACGGTGTGCTGGCCCTGCATGCCTATCGACACACTACCGATGGTTGGGAGCGGCAGAATTCCGGCTTGCCTGCCTGGCTTCAGCAGACGATGCTGCCGTTTGATGCGGACAACGATGGCGATACCGATGTGCTGATCACCGGTCGCGCCTCGGACGGCACGGCGGTGGCGCAGGTGTATACCAATCAGGGGAGCTTTCGCTTTCAGGCCGGAACCCAGCTTCCGGCAAGTAGCGTGGGGGGAGCGACGGCCGCCGGCGATTACAACAGCGATGGTCACATGGATCTGCTGCTGACGGGAACTGACCCTACCGGGCAAGCGCAGACGCTCCTCTACCTTCATCAGGGGGACGGCTACCAGCGGGCGGCCCTCGAACTGGAGGCTATGGTGGGACAAACGGCTCTGCTGGCCGACCTGGACCACGATGGGTCCACCGATGTGTTGTTGGCCGGTACGAAGGCGGCCGGTACCCCGGGGTGGCGTCTCTATGCCCAGCGGACCGAAGGCCTACAGGCTGTGAACTACGATACCCTGGCGCAGGCCACTTCGCTTGTGGGCGTGGCCGACCTGACCAACGACGGGAACCTGGACCTGATACAAACCGGTTCGCAAAACGATACCGCAACGGTACATTTCTGGCAGAGCCTGGCCTCCCCGAACCGTGGCCCCCACGTGCCGACCGACCCGCGTTCCGTCACCATTGCGAACCGCACACTACTTTCCTGGCAAGCCCCCACTGATGACACAACGGCCCAAGAGGCCCTGACCTACGAAGTTTACGTCGGCACATACGAAGAAGGCATGGACATTGCGTCCGCTACGGCCCATAAAGGCGGGTTGCGCAAACTCGTAGCCCACGGTAGCCAGGGGCAGGGCACGACATTTACCCTCTACGACCTGCCCGACGGGGTGTATTACTGGGGAGTACAGGCGGTCGATAATGCTTTCCGCGGTAGCGAATGCTGGTGTGCTGAGGGACAAGGGGGAAGCGGATTTTGCACGGGGCTGTTCCGCGTGTGTACCGACATTGCACGGGCCGATACTATGCTCTGTGAGGGCACGGCTTTGACCTTAACCACTTCTACCGGAGGAGCCTGGTATTCGACGGCTCTGGGATTTCTGTCGGAATCGGCTACGACGACGTATACCGCGACGCAATCGGATACGCTCTATTATGTGGGGCCGCCAGATGCCGCCTGCCAGGAAAATTACTCGTTAACCGTACAACTGGCTTTCCCCGATAGCATGCAATTAACCCTTGGGGCAGACACGACGGTTTGCCCAGGCGAAGTACTTTCGTTTTCCGCAGATACTGCCTTGGGGCAGGTGCGCTGGAGGTCGGCGGCGCAGGGCGATCTGGGTACCGACACGCCTCTTTACTATACCGCTTCGCAACGCGATCAGGTGTGGGCTGAACTGCACACGGCAGGAGGCTGTACGGTGTGGAGCGATACCGTCACCATTTCCCTGTTCGAAACGATTGAGCTGTTGTCAGAAGAAGAGGTGCGGATGCCGGAAGGTGGTTCTGTCGTGTTGCGCACCGCCCAGGCGCGTACGTACCAATGGAGCCCGGCGGAAGGATTGAGCGATCCAAATAGCGATAGTCCGGTGGCAACGCCCGATGTGACGACGACCTACGTGGTCAAGGCGACCTCACTCGACGGGTGTGCGCTCGTCGACAGCATCACCGTAATCGTTGAGCCACAGGTAACCGCCACCCGTTTGTTCATCCCCAATTACTTTAGCCCGAATGGCGATGGCCGAAATGAAGTGTTCAAAGTATACGGCGACGGCATCGACGCATTTACGTTGCAGATTTTTGACCGTTCCGGTGTAAAAGTTTTTGAAACGACCAATCCCTCCGAAGGCTGGGCGGGCGATGTAAACGGCACACCACAGCCTGGCGGCGTATACCTGTGGCGCATCTCCGGACAGTTTCGCGATGGGTCGGAGCTAACGTTCAACGGCGAACGTACCGGCGTAATCAGACTGGCGCGCTGATGTGGACTACACTGCGGAAGACGATTTATTTTCTGGCGGGGAGCCTGGTGCTCCTTTTCGGAACAACCAGCCCTGGGGAGGCACAGCCTCCCCAGTTTTCTCATTATCAGTATACCCCTTTACAGGTAAATCCCGCCCTGGTGGGCACGTCGTCGTATGCTACGGCCATCACCGACTTTCGCCGTCAGCAGTACGCGGGTGGAATGGCCTTTCGTACCACGTTGCTGTCGGGTAGCTATCCCTTGTTCAACCGCGCCACCAAACAACAGGTCGCAGGGTTCGGCCTCTCGCTGCTCGACGACCGTACCACGGAGTTCTACAGCTTCCAACAACTCAACCTCAACGTAGCACACCCGATCCAGCTGGGGCCGATGCAGTGGCTGAGTTTGGGCTTGCAAGTCGACTACAGCGCCAAGCGACTTTCGACCGATGGCCTCACCACCGGCAGTCAGTTTCTGCCCGAACGTGGTTTCAGCCCAGGTGCACCAACGGGCGAGTTCCTGGGAAATTTTAGTGCCGATTTTTTCTCCATCCACACCGGAGCCTACTGGTACCGACTTGACGAAGACGACCGGCAGCAGGCGTATGCCGGACTGGCAGTGTACCACCTGAACCGTCCCAACGAATCGTTTACCGGGCAATCCAGCCCCCTGCCGATGTCGGTCGTGATGACGGCCGGTTGGGAAATCTACCGACAGCAGCAGTGGGCCGTTCGCCCGGAAGTGCTGGTGACCCACCGGGGGGGCGGAAGCTGGCTGAGTGCGGGATCGATGGTACAGTATGAGCTGCAACCCGGCAACCGACGCACGCCCGCTACGACGCTGGACATGGCCGCGCGTTACACCACCGGCCAATCCATGATCCTTTCAATCCAGTGGGTACAACCGCAACTGGTTTTTGGCTTCGCATACGATGTGCCGCTTGGGGCCGGACGCATGCAGCCGAACCCTTCGCGCGGCGCTGCCGAATTTCTGCTGGCATTCCGCAAACCCGTTGAGCCCAAAAACAAGAAACGGCGAAGAAAGCGCTCCGCAAAGAAACGTACAAAATCGTCTGCTAACCGGACCACCGCCCGTCGAGCCCCCCAACCCCAACCGTCCGGTCAGGAGCCGACCTCAACGCCACCGCGTAGTGTGGCGCCGAACGATAGTACCGCTTTGGCGGCCGGCGCTCCGTCAGAACGTGGCGATACGGTTGCGGTCGCTGCCGATGTCCACCGCCGGCACGGGTTCCTGCAGGCGGGACATTTGCCCGAGAGCGTACTTTTTGGTTTTAACCAGACCGAGGTGGTCGATGAACAAGCTCCAGCGCTAGAGGCAGTGGCCCAATTGATGCACGACAACCCGTCGTTACGCCTCACGCTGGTAGGTCATACCGACAATTTGGGCGCGTCGGAGGTCAATCAGCAGATTTCAGAAGCCCGCGCCGCGTCCGTGAAGCAGTACCTCGTGCGGCGGGGAGTGGCGGCCGAGCGAATGACCGTAGAGGGCGAAGGAGAGCGATCGCCGAAGTTTCCGAACACAGATTCTGCGCTGCGTTCCCGAAATCGGCGGGTGGAGTTCCGTTTCGTGGAGTAACGTATTGCCTTGACAATCAGGCAAGAAAACATGGCTATTGTGTCATTTATACGTATTTACTCAATTTTTTCAGAAAAATCTTTCCTTCAGTTAATCCTTTTCTTATCTTCAGCCCCAATTTGAGAGGCCCTCAAATGTTTCTTGTGCATTTTTTAGGGTTTCGTAAACTTTTTGCGTTATATCATTGTATTTGTGGAAGTTAAACAACTTACATCACTGTTTTTTCGCACGGATGCGAACAAAATTGAACTCACCACCTCGACTTTCTGTTATAGATAACTGTGCAGCCATCTGTTTTTAACTATCCAGATTTTACGTCTTTAATTTAAATATCCAACCGGGAAGGCTGGGCTGAATAGCCATGTCAGTCAATCTTTCCGAAACCCGATTATCCTAATATGAGAGAGCTGAAGATCACGCATCAGATCACCAACCGCGACAGTGCTACCTTGGAGAAGTACTTCACGGAAATCTCCAAAGTGGAACTGCTGACACCTGACGAGGAGGTGGAGCTGGCGCAGCGTATCCGCAGGGGCGATCAACAAGCCCTGGAAAAGCTGGTAAAAGCAAACTTGCGCTTCGTGGTTTCTGTGGCCAAGCAGTATCACCACAGCAAAATTCCGCTGAACGATCTGATCAATGAGGGGAATCTGGGGCTTATCAAAGCGGCCCAGAAATTCGATGAAACAAAAGGGTTTAAATTTATTTCGTACGCGGTATGGTGGATTCGTCAGTCGATCATGCAGGCGCTGAACGACCATTCTCGTCTGGTCCGGATTCCGGCCAACAAAGTCGGTGAACTTTCCAAAATCAGCCAGGCCGTTTCCAAAATGGAACAAGGGTTCGAGCGTGAGCCCACTACCGAAGAGCTGGCTGACTTCCTGGGCGTTCGTGTAGAAGACATTCAGAACGCGCACACCGCGTCGATTCGTCAGACGTCGCTTGACGCTCCGTTTGCAGAAGGAGAAGATGGCTCTCTGCTGGACGTAATTCAGAACCCAGAAGCGACTCCTGCCGACACGGAACTGGAAAACGATACATCACTGCGCGTGGATCTGGAGCGCCTGATGTCGTCGTTGTCTGAGCGCGAAGGTGAAGTGTTGCGCCGTTTCTTCGGCATCGGGTACGAATACACCCAGTCGTTGCAGGACATCGCCGAAGATCTGGGCCTGACGCGTGAGCGTGTACGGCAGATCAAAGAAAAAGCGCTTCGCAAGTTGCGTTCCGATGCGGGTCTGCAACTGTTGCAACCGTACATGGTATAAAGCATTACCGCTTCTTAAGAACCCGAACCTTGCAACAAGGTTCGGGTTTTTCTTTGCCCTGATTTCTCTTTCCAATGGCCATTTACGTAGGCACTTCGGGCTGGAGTTACGACCACTGGCACGGCGTGCTGTATCCGCACGGGCTGCCGGCCCGCGAGCGACTGGATTACTACCTGCGGGCGTTTGCTACGGCTGAACTCAACAGCAGTTACTACCACTGGCCTCGGCGCGCGAGCTTTTATCATTGGCGACGGCGGCTGCCGGAGAACTTTCGGCTGAGCGTAAAAGCGCCCGGCTTGCTGACCCATGTACGGCGGCTGTATTCGCCTGAAGGGTGGGTAGCACGCATGCGGCGCGATCTATGGGCACTGGGGCTGCGCTATGCGGTGCTGTTGGTGCAGTTGCCGCCCACGCTGGCGTACGACTACGAGCGGCTTGCGTGGTTTCTGCAGTGTGTACCGGACGAGTGGCGGGTAACGGTAGAGTTCCGTCACCCTAGTTGGCACCGGGAGGAGGTGTTTGCCCTCTTGGAGCGGCATGGCGCGGCTTACTGCATTATGAGTGGCGCCCATTTGCCGTGTATCCTGCGTGCGACGGCTTCGTTTGTCTACGTGCGGCTGCACGGTCCTGACACGCAGCATCTGTATGGCGGATCGTACAGCGATCAGGACTTATACTGGTGGGCCGAACGGATACGCGAGTGGCAGAGACAGGGCCGCGATGTCTATGCTTATTTCAACAATGACGGCGGTGGCAACGCTGTTCGTAACGCCCAGCGCCTGAAAGAGTTTTTGTGGCTGTAGAGTGCTGTACACGAGGCAGTGAATGATGATCCAGTAAACCCTATAAATCCAGTTTTTCCTTTGCTACGCGTTCAGTCCTTATCACGTCATTACCCCGAACAAACCTCGGCCGCGGTACAGCAGGTTTCATTGCAGTTAGAACCGGGCGAAATTCATGCCCTGACTGGATCCAGTGGTTCCGGCAAAACAACCCTTCTGCGTCTGATTGCCGGATTGGAAGATCCGGACGCTGGAGAAATCTGGCTGGGAGAAGAACGGATCAAGGCGCCATCGCAACAGCTGGTGCCGGGGCATGCGGACATTCGTCTGGTGGCGCAAGATTATCAACTCGACCCCAACCTGACGGTTTACGATAACCTCAAAGCACGCATGCGGGTCTATACCCAAGCTTATCAGCAAGAGCGCATTACTGAACTTCTGCAATTTGTTCACCTCTGGGCGAAACGCGACCGCTATCCGCGCGAGTTATCCGGTGGCGAACAACAGCGGCTGGCGTTGGTGCGCGCACTGGCCGACGAGCCCACACTTCTGTTGCTCGACGAACCCTTCAGCAACCTGGACCGGCTGTTGCACCGGGAGCTCCGTCACCAACTGTTTGAGATGCTGCATCAGGAGCAGATCACTACGTTGGTCGTAACACATGATCCTGCAGACGCGCTGTCGCTGGCCGATCGCATTTCAATCTTGCAGGCAGGTCAGGTCATTCAGACGGGAGCGCCACAAGAAATCTACACGCAACCCCGCACCGCCTACGTGGCACGCTTCTTTGGTTTGGCCAATTTGATCGAAGGAAAGGCGTTGACGCAGCACTTTTCCATTGACGCGGAGCCGACGGGCGTGTATTGCGTGCGACCCGAACAGCTTGAACTCACCACGGCCGATGCACCGCGCGCCAATGCGCAAATCAGACAAGTTAGGTTTCTGGGAGGACAGCAGGAAATTGAGGTCGTAGTGGGGGAAGAGCTAATTACGCTTTTGGTGTCGGCCGACACTTGGCGTAGTGGGCAAGACGTTCTGGTATCGCTGAAGTCGAAGGCTGTTCATCGCCTAACGGAGGTGCATATAAGTCAAAAAATCAGACGAAAAGACGACTTTTTTTAAATAAATCGGGTCAAAATGTAAAACAACCTAAGGATTTTGGTATATTTATGCGCTGGTCCATATTTAATAGGAGGGAATCAGAGCAATTGTGAAGTTCACAGGCTACTGATTCCCTATTTTTGTGCCCATGAAGGCCGTTGTAAAAATTGCATGGTTTATTTCAGTATTGGGATTCATCATCGTACTGTTCGGAACCTATAAAGATATCACCGATCAAGTGCTGCTCAGCAATGATCTGATCGTAGGGCGAAACACCTATTTTTACTTAGCACTTGCCCTGTTTGCCATCGGAAATTCTCTGATTCTGTCGTTTACGTACGTGATGCCCCAGCTTCCCAAAAACTGGTACTGGGTGCCTCAGGGGGCTTACTGGCGCAGCAGTTTCGAGCATCGCCGCGCCCTCGACAACGTAATTGTGGCGTGGTTTTATGCGTTGACGTCGGTCTACAACTTTTTTGTGATGGCAGGCCTACTCATCATCGAGAGCAACAACCACATTGCCGGAGAACATACGTCGTATGGTTGGCTTTTGGGGATAGGAGTGGCCCTCTTGCTACTCGTAATGGTTGCGTTGCCCGTGCGCCTGAACATGAAGCGCCAGAGCTTGGCTAACGCGGATGCAGATTAAACGATAAATTCATCGGTACCCCTTGCTGAGCCGGGCTGCCATTAAGGCTGCCTAACGACACATCGGGGCGTTGGATGAACTCCATGACCAGTTCGTGCTCATCCCCGTCCTGATCCATCAGGGTAAACACCAATTGCGGGTTGTCGAGGTGATCCTTCTTGGTCGCTTCTACCACGGTAACGCCTTGCAGGCGCTCCTGAATCTCGTCTTGTAGGTCGTGAATGATGTTGATAAATGTAACTTCCAGCGGGCTGGGATTGTACTCTCGGGTTTTCATGATTTCTAAAAAGTTCACTTCTGCGGCTGATCGGCAGAAGGAGCAAGGTGGTCGTAGCTGACCTCGCTTACCTGATTCAAGGCACTGAAGCGGATTCTGGCCAGCTTGCCTTCTCGTCCGGTTTGGCCAGCGCATTGGCTACCCGAAGTCAGGTAATAGATGTAGAACTTCTGACTGCGAGCTTCAAGCTCTTGTCGATCAGGAGGGCCCAGGCGCTGGCGAACTTCCCTTTCAGCCATTCCTATTAATTCTGTACGGAGGTCCTCGAAAAGGGGTTCGAGTTTCTGGCGATTCCCGGCACAACCCAGCCGGTCCGATTTCCAGCCCTCCTGTTCCAGCCGCTGCCAGTCTTCTCCGGCGGGGGAGGTGCAGCGGCACAGCAAACCACAAAGTACCAGGAAACAAACAGAGAAGAGAGACGTCGCTTTCATGGCATAAAGATAAGCGTGAGGCGTCAGATTCAGGAAAAAGACTTGCTTGCGGAAGGAAGTAACTTGGTCGAACCTAATCCGAACAAGGGTAGTTCCATGCGTACTTTGGGGAACCACACAGCACAAAAATATGTACCTAAAAAAGCGCCGCCTGAAGCCGGAAATAGGCGGTGTGAGCACTTAAAGAATGCGCCCGGAATCGTGGCGGAATTGGCGCAAAATGCTTAGCTTCGCAAAGCTGCCGACTATGCGGGCAGGGCCTTGCTGCCGCGTTTATTCACACTCAAACTTGGCTCCTTTTTAGTAAAAATTTATGGAAGAGAACACACAGGTTCAATATACAGAAGATAGCATTCGGTCGCTCGACTGGCGTGAGCACATCCGCTTGCGTCCGGGCATGTACATCGGGAAACTCGGAGACGGAACGGCCTACGACGATGGGATCTACGTCTTGGTCAAAGAGATTCTCGACAACTCCATCGATGAACACATGATGGGCCACGGGCGTGTGATCGACATAAAAGTGTCGGAACACAGCGTTGAGGTACGCGATTACGGGCGGGGCATTCCGCTCGGAAAAGTGGTAGACTGCGTTTCGAAAATCAACACCGGTGGGAAGTACGACAGCGGAGCTTTTCAGAAGTCGGTAGGGCTGAACGGCGTCGGGACCAAAGCGGTCAATGCCCTGTCTACGTACTTCAAAGTGCAGTCGGTACGCGACGGAAAAACAAAGTGGGCCGAGTTTGAGCAAGGGGTTCTCAAAGACGACCCTAAGCCCGTTGACTCAAACGAACCGAACGGTACGTTGATTCAATTTCGGCCCGATCCGACCATCTTCAAAAACTATCATTTTATTCCTGGATTTCTGGAAGAGCAAATCTGGAATTATGTGTTTTTGAATGCCGGTTTGAGTATCCATTTTAATGGTAAAAAGTACTACTCAAAAGATGGACTTCTCGACCTCCTGAAACGGAAAGTAGACGAGGAAGAAATTCGGTACCCGATCATTCACCTCAAAGGGAATGATATTGAGCTGGCTTTGACGCACGGCAACCAGTACGGCGAAGAATACTACTCGTTTGTCAACGGACAATATACCACGCAGGGCGGAACGCATCTGCAGGCTTTCCGGTCGGCGGTGGTAGAAACGGTGCGCGACTTCTTCAATACGACCAAAAGCAAATCGTACGATGCGGCCGACATTCGCTCGGCCATTGTAGCGGCCATTGCGGTGCGCGTGCAGGAACCTGTGTTTGAGTCGCAGACCAAAACCAAGCTGGGTTCGCAGAGTGTAGGACCGAAGGGCCCTACGATGAACCGCTTCGTGGGCGATTTTCTAAAGAAGGAGCTGGACGATTTCTTGCACAAAAACAAGGAAACGGCCGATGCCCTCGAAGCACGCATCAAGCAGTCGGAGCGGGAGCGCAAAGAGATTGCCGGGATCAAAAAACTAGCAAACGAGCGCGCTAAGAAGGCCAACCTGCACAACCGGAAGTTGCGCGACTGTCGCGTTCACTACACCGACGAAAAGAACGATCTGCGGCACAACGCCACGCTGTTCATCACCGAGGGAGACTCGGCATCGGGTTCAATCACGAAATCGCGCGATGTGCAGTCGCAAGCCGTCTTTTCACTTCGTGGAAAGCCGTTGAATTGCTTTGGTCTGACCAAAAAGGTTGTGTACGAAAACGAAGAGTTTAACTTGTTGCAGCATGCGCTCAACATTGAAGATGGCCTGGAAGGGCTGCGTTACAACCGGATTGTGATTGCGACGGATGCCGACGTCGATGGTATGCACATTCGTCTGTTGCTGATGACGTTCTTCCTGCAGTTTTTTCCGGATTTGGTCCGGAACGGACATTTGTACATTCTGGAGACACCTTTGTTCCGCGTACGGAACAAGAAAGAGACGCATTACTGCTATTCGGAAGAAGAAAAGCTGGCGGCCATTCACAAGCTGGGCAACCGCCCGGAAATCACACGCTTTAAGGGACTTGGCGAAATTTCTCCGGATGAGTTTAAGATGTTCATCGGAGAGGACATGCGCCTGGAACCGGTCATTCTCAACAAGGAGACCCACATCACCAAGTTGCTGGCCTACTACATGGGAAAAAACTCGTCGGATCGTCAGCAGTTCATCATCGAAAACCTGCGGGTAGAGCAGGATCTGGTACGAGAGGAACCGTTACCCGAAGCGGTCTAGTGCGTTGTTACTAAAGTATTGAAATTAGATAAAGAAAAAGCCCGTCTGGAATTCCAGACGGGCTTTTTCTTACTAAACCACTTAAACCTTAAACTATAAAGGAAACGGGTCGATTAAGCTTTTATTATCGGGCCACTTCAACATTTATCCGCATACCCCGAATCTGGCTGCGCGACATGGTCTCGATCACCGACGAGGCGTGGTCGTTCGGCACGTCTACGAAGGTAAACGAATCGTAAATGTCGATGGCACCGATCTGATTCCCACGCAGATGCGTCTCACCGGCGATTGCGCCCACGATGTCCTGCGGACGTACGTTTGCGCGGCGCCCTACGTTGAAGAACAGGCGTGTCATGTGCGCGTCGTCAGATTGAGCCCGCGCCGGACGATTCCGACGGCCACTTGTGCGCTCGTTGCGTTGCTGGCGCGAAGAAGCACCGCGTTCGCGCGGCGCATCTTCGAAGCGAACGTTCTCGAAGCTATCCGCAATGTTGCCCATGTTCATGTTGATCAGGGCCGCAATTACATCGCGCGCGGGGTAGCCGGCCTCTGCCAGGTCGTCGATCAGGTCGTCGAACTCATCGGTAGGCGGGTTGGCGTCGATCGTCTGTTTCAGCGTTTCGGCAAAACGTTGCTTTTTAACCGCCACCAGTTCCTCGATCGAAGGCAATTCGCCCCGCTCAATGTTGGCTTTGGTGTAACGCATAATGCCCTTCAAACGGCCAAAGTCGCGTCCGGTCACAAACGTAATGGCCAGCCCGGTTTTACCCGCGCGCCCGGTCCGTCCGATGCGGTGGACGTACGCCTCTTCGTCGAGCGGCACATCGTAGTTGAACACCGCCTCAATATCGTCTACATCAATGCCGCGGGCCGCTACGTCGGTAGCCACCAGGATGTTGACGATCCCTTTGCGGAAGCGCCCCATCACGTGGTTGCGTTGCGCCTGTTTCAGGTCGCCGTGCAGTGCCTCGGCGTCAAAGCCTTTCGCCTGCAATTGCGTTACCAGTTCGTCTACCTGCGCCTTGGTATTACAGAATACGAGCGAAAGCTGAATGTTATAATAATGCGTCAAGCGCGAAAACGCTTCCAGTTTGGCACCACCGCGCACTTCAAAAAACTTCTGCTCGATCGTGTCGGTCGTCAGTTCTTTGCGTGTGATGCGGACCATCACGGGGTCGTGCTGGTAACGGCGGGTCAGGTCCAGAATTTCGGGAGGCATTGTTGCCGAGAAGAAGACCGTCTGCCGTGCTTCGGACGTATGCTGGATGATCTCTTCCATGTCGTCACGGAAGCCCATGTTAAGCATCTCGTCGGCTTCATCCAGCACGAGGTAACGCACGTTGTCAAGCTTCAGCGTGCCGCGGTTCAGGTGGTCGATCACCCGACCGGGCGTACCGACGACAATTTGTACACCACGTTTCAGATCCCGAATCTGCGGATCGTACGAAGCACCTCCGTAAAGCGTCGTAAGGTTCAGTCCGGCCTTGTGTTTGGAAAGCTTGCGCATTTCTTCTGTCACCTGCTGGGCCAGTTCGCGGGTCGGGCACAGGATGATAACCTGCACCGAGCGGTCGTTGGTATCAACGCGTTCGATGGCCGGAATGCCAAACGAAGCGGTTTTACCGGTACCCGTCTGGGCCTGGCCGGTGAAATCGCGACCTTCGAGCAACACAGGAATGGATTGGGCCTGGATAGGCGTAGGCTGTTCAAAGCCCATGTCGGTCACTGCCTGCAACACCTCCGGAGAGAGCGGCAGCTCCGAGAACAACAAAGTTTCTTGCATGTATTGGGTTCAACCAAAAGAATCCGCTGAACCCACACTACGAAGCGCCTGAGCGCGAGAGGAAAATTCTGTTCGCTACGAAAACGAACCGGAAGGCCAATCGGGTGGACGGGTCCACCTTCTTAAAGAGGGTTCTCTGAATTCGGCCGCAAATATATGCAATCAAGTTGTAATAAACAACTTGATTTTGTAGCGTAAACGCTTATCGACTTGCAGAACGAAAGTTTAGGCAGATTCTGATGCCTGAGTCACCGCAATACGTCGCTTTCGCCGGCTCACCTTCGGTACGCTACGCCGTGGTATCTGTTTCTTCGGGAGAATATTACATCGTTGATTATGACCGGTTAAGCGATTAGGTTTTGCCATTGGGCTATAAAAACCGGTAAGTCGTGGACATGACTTAAGGGAGTTGCACCGCGTTAACCGACAGAGATAGTGCATGAAAAATAAGCGCTGTCGCTGGTCAAAAGCGCCTGATGCTCTCAAACGAACGCAAGCGAGTGGCCGCAGGACGTTGTCTGCATGCACCGAAAAAAGCTCCTTTGCTATGATGGTGAAGCACATAAGTTAACAGATTGGCCTATTTTCTTACATTCTGGTGGGGTAAACCATCTCTTTTAGCAGACGTAAAAACATTTTTATCGGGTACATTTCTAACATAGAGAGAAATCCTCAACGTATGGTTTAAACGTAACGCAAAACCACTCCACCGAGACGCCACGAGCTTTATGGCGTGGGCGCCTCAACCCTTCGCACGATGCGATTCTGAATAGTTTTCAAGCAACCTTATACACCTATGGAGAAGCCATTAAAATCGATCCTGATTGTCGACGACGATGAAGTGAGTAACATGATTACTACCTTAACCCTGAATGCTCATCACGTCACTCAAGAGGTGCACACGGTGCTGAATGGCGTTGCTGCCATTGACTACCTGAAAACCCAGCGCGGCAATTTTCCACAACTGATTTTGTTGGACATCAACATGCCCCTGATGAACGGGATGGAATTTTTAGAATACTGGCAGCAAAATAACCTGACGGGTTCCGCAAAAATCAGCATGTATACTACCTCGATCCGTCATGAAGATAAAGAACAGGCCTTTCAGTACGAGGACGTAATCGCGTACATCGAAAAGCCGCTGTCCAAAGATAAAATCGATAACATCCTGCGGGTGTTGCAGTTGAAAGAAACGTATCGCAGCTAACTGAGTTGAGCACCTCGGTATGAGGAGAAGGCGTGCGGTCAGCCATGGCTGCACCTTTTTCTTATGTAGTCTTTACACCCCTCCGTCGGTTGTTGCATTCTTTTTATCGTTAACACTTGAATAATGATTACATTCGTGGGGACCAAACATGGCCCACCCACGGCCACTCATGCGCATGTTTTTTTGCCATGGCGTTGTCTAAAAATCTCGCCTCAACGCGCCGAGGGCAGTATGGGTAAGAAACACAACGGAAACGACGTGTTGTGGCAGCCTGTTGAACCTAAGGACCAGACCAACAATGGCTAAGCAAACCTCCCGACAGACGACCCACTCGCTAAAAATTGAGGGAGCGGTATCTTCCATGAGTTTGCTGCTCGATCGGCAGGGAACTCTACTGGCGGCTACATCGCCGGACGTCTTTCAGACGGGAGCCTCCGGCCTGATGGTCGGGCACCCTTTCGCGGCACTTTTCGAGGAACAGGATCGCCAGCAGGGAACGCCTGCGCGGCTGTTGTCGGAAACGCTGGTGCAGGGAGAAGCGACCTACACGGCACGCAGGCAGGACGCAGCCCCGTTGCAATTAACGGTCAGCCCTCTGTTTGATGACCAGCGTGCCCACCAGGGCTACCTGTGTACCCTGCAGAGCCCCACGCCAGAGGGACCGTCGTCAGACCACCTGTTGCGCGAAATTGAGCAAGTAGAAAAGCAGTTGGAATCGCTGCGCTACGCCGTGTCGCACGACCTGAAAGCTCCGTTGCGCGCCATCATGAGCTACAGTCAGATTCTGGAGGAAGAGTTTCAGGAACAACTGGACGAAGAAGGCGTACGGGTGCTGAAAATTCTGATGAAGAATGCGCACCGGCTCGGCCAGCGCCTCGACGTCATTCTGGAAATGTCACGACTGGACCGAAAAGCCCTGACCTGCGAAACGCTCGACATGACGCAACTCTTCACCAACGTACTGGACGAACTGCGGCAGAAGGAGCCGGAACAGCGACAGATCGACGCACAGATCGATACGCTGCCGCCGGCCTTTGGCGATCGGGAACTGATGAAAGGAGTGGCGACGCAACTCCTTTCCAACGCCCTGAAGTTCAGCTCTCCCCGCGAAACCACCGCGGTACACATCGGGGGGGAGGCAACCGGGGCGGAAGTTCGTTACTTCGTGCAGGATAACGGAGTGGGGTACGACGACCGCTATGCAGACCAACTCTTTCAGCCTTTCAAACGTTTGCACAAAGAGCGGGACTTTGAAGGAATGGGCATAGGCCTCACCGTGGCGGCGTCTATTCTGGCAAAACACGGGGGACGGATCTGGGGCGAAAGCACCCTGGAAGAAGGCGCCACCTTCTTCTTTACGTTGCCAACACAAACATCACCATCATGACACAAACTCAAGGAGCTACTGTTTTATTCATCGAAGACAGTGATGAAGATGCCGACCTGGCCCTGCGTTCGTTTCGAAAGCACGGCCTGAAACAAGGAGTCAAGTGGATTGACGACGGGCAGGAAGCCCTGGATTACCTGCTGGGCGAAGGCAAGTATGCCTCCAGTCCGCCGCCCTTGCCCAAGGTAATCTTGCTGGACCTGAAACTACCCAAAGTAGGCGGGCTGGAAATTCTGGAGCGCATCAAAGCCGACGCCCGTCGCAAACACGTGCCGGTAATCGTGCTGACGTCTTCCAACCAGACGGTCGACGTGGAGCGCGCCTACCAGAGCGGAGCCAATAGCTACATCGTAAAACCCGTAGATTATACCAAGTTTTCGGACGTGATCGGGCAGTTGGGCATTTACTGGCTGGGCGTTAACGTAGCGAACGATACCAGCAACCTATGAAGATAAGCGTCACCGAGTCGTACCGAACCCTCAAAATCCTGTTGTTGGAAGACAGCGAAGACGATGCCGAACTCATTCAGCGAGAGCTGGAAAAGGCCGGCTACATTCTGAACCTGGTCCTGGTAGAAGACGAAAAAGAGTTTCGGTTCGCCTTGCAGGATTTCCAGCCCGATCTGATTTTGTCCGACTACCTTTTGCCCGCTTTCTCGGGATTTTACGCCCTTCGTATTGCGCAGGCAGAAGCACCCGAAATACCGTTTATATTTGTGAGCGGAGCCGTAGGAGAGGAGATCGCCGCGGAAACCATTCTGGACGGTGCTTCCGGATTTGTGCTTAAATCGAACCTGCGCAAACTCCCGCTGCTAATCAATCAGGTTTTCTCGAAAGAGGGAAACTGGCTGCACAAGCGCATCAAAAAAACCAGCGAACGTGCGCACGATCGCATTCGTGCTAATTTAGACGCCCTGGACCGACTAGAGCGCTTTTTAGACAAAGTCCCACCTGAACAGGATACCGGCGACCGCAACGAAGCGGAGCAGGATCTGCGTTCGTTGAAAAAGTACTTGTCGGATGACGACCAACCGAATGACCCAACAGGCCAATCATAAAAACACTATTCAGGACACGCCTTTGCCTGCGGAGGTAGACAACGCCCCCCGGCAGGATGAGCTTTATACCGTTGCCATCGGCGCCTCGGCAGGCGGACTGGAGGCGATCAACGCTTTCTTCGAAAAAGTACCGGCCGACTCGGGGCTTTGCTTTGTGCTGATTCAGCACCTGTCTCCCGACTACAAATCCATGATGCCGGAACTGTTGTCCAAACACACCGTACTGCCCATTCATAAGATCAGCGACGGAGATCAGCTGCAAGCCAACGTCATCTATGCCATTCCGGCCGACCACAACATTACCATCAAAGACGGGGTGTTTCAACTGGAAAGGCGGAACGATACCAAGTCGTTGAACCTGCCGATCAACCTCTTCATGAAATCCTTGGCCGAAGACCAGGGCGGGCGGGCCATCGGGGTGGTGTTGTCGGGAACGGGCAGCGATGCAACGCTGGGGTTTGAAGCGTTGAAACAGCACGGTGGCATGGTCATCGCGCAAGATCCGGTCTCGGCCGCCTTCGACGGGATGCCCCGCAGTGCCATCGCCACCGGGCTGGTCGATTTTATTCTCCACCCGTCGCGGATGGCCGACACCATCATCAACTACATCCGCAAGTCGGCCGTAGAGTTGCCGGACCTTGCCCCGCACAGCGAAGAAGACGAGATCCACACGATCCTGAGTCTGATTCTGCAGCGAACGGGGATGGATTTTCACCAGTACAAAAAAACGACCATTGTGCGGCGTGTCGAGCGGCGCATGAACCTGCAGAACATCCGCTCGCGGGAGAGTTACATCCAGTACCTGCGCAACGATCCGTACGAAATCGATCTGCTGTCGGCCGACATGCTGATCAACGTCACGAGCTTTTTCCGGGACGCGAATGCCTACGAAGTGCTCAACGAGAAGGTAATCGAGCCGTTGGTACGCGACCACGAGGGCGCGCGGGAATTGCGTTTCTGGATTGCAGGGTGCTCTACCGGGCAGGAAGCCTATTCGGTCACGATGCTGCTGCTGGAGGCCATTCGCAAGTACGGCAAAAAGGTGCCGTTGAAAATCTTTGCGACCGATGTGGACCAACGCGCCCTCGACGTAGCCAGCAAAGGCGAGTATCCTGAATCGATCGAAAGCGAAATTCCGGCGGCGTTGCTGGTGCGCTATTTTCAGAAACAGGAGCACCACTTTCAGGTGAACAAAGAATTACGCGAGCGGATCATCTTCGCCAAACATGACCTGACGAAAGATCCGCCGTTCAATTCCATTCACCTGATCAGCTGCCGCAACATGCTGATCTACATCGAACCCGACGCGCAGGAGAAAATCCTGTCGTTCATTCACTTTGCTCTGGTCGAAAAGGGCTTCCTGTTTCTGGGACCCAGCGAAAACCTGGGCAACTACAACCGGGTATTCGACGAAGTGAGCGGCAAGCACAAGCTCTATCAAAACACGTCGTCGGCCCAAACGATCAACCTGCCCAAGCTGCGGCCGTTCGAGCACCGGCGTATACACCCCGCGGTGGCCAAGCCTTCGCACGCGCTGACCTCGTTTGCCGAACCCCGCATTCTCGACAATTTCAAGGACATGCTGCTCGAAGACATGGTGTCGCCCACGGCCATCATCGACGAGCAGAACAACGTAGTTCACCTGGCCGGCGAGGCCGAGCGCTTTATCAAATTGCCCAAAAAGCAACTGTCGCTCAACATCCTCAAGATGGTCGACGAACAGTTGTACGTGGCGGTAAGTAACGTGATTTCCAAAACCCGCATCAACAAGGGCAAAATCACGTCGCCACTGTTGGAATACGAGGTGGAAGCGGGGCAGAAAACCCTGGTGAGCGTGGTCGGGAAATCGTACACCGAACCGCTGTCGCGCACACGCTACAGCATTCTGAGCTTTATTGAAGCGCCCCTGATGGAGCGTTCCGACGAGGTGGTGAACAACACGCAGTTCAACCTGGAACAGACGGCGCACATCCTGCGGTTGGAAGAAGACCTAAAGGAAACCAAGGAGTTTTTGCAGGCCGCCAACGAAGAGCTCGAAACCTCGAACGAAGAGTTGCAGGCGACCAACGAGGAACTGATGGCCGCCAACGAGGAGTTGCAGAGCAGCAACGAAGAGCTGCAATCGGTCAACGAAGAGCTGTATACCGTCAACAACGAGTACCAGGAGAAGCTCCTTGAGATGACGGATCTGAACGATGACCTCAACAACTTTATTCAGAGTACCCACATCCCGACCCTGTTCCTGGACCTGAACTACAACATCAGGCGGTTTACGGACGAAATCCGGCCGCTGATCAAAGTGACTCCCAGCGACGAAGGGCGGTATGTCGGCGACTTTACCCACTTGTTTCAGCAACTGAACCTGATTCAGGTAGCCGAACAGGTCATCGATAATTTCCATTCGGTCGAGCAGGAAGTCACCACGACGCAGGGCGACGTGTACCAGATGCGGGCCATGCCCTACAAAACGTCCAAGAAGGAGGTGCGCGGCGTGGTATTTACGTTCATCGAACTGACCCGGCAGAAGAAAACCGAACGCGATCTGTTGCACAAGGCGCAGGAACTGGAACGCAGCAACCACGACCTGGAGCAGTTTGCTTACGTCGCGTCACACGACCTGAAAGCCCCCATCAGTAACCTGATGGGATTGATTAACCTGATCAAAGCCCAGGACGGTATTCAGGAAAACTCGGCCGATCTGTTCAAGAAACTGGAAAGTTCGGTGATGCGCATGAATACCACCATCCGCACGCTCAACGAGGTCATTACCCTGAAAAAGAACCTGGACCTGCCCCCGGAAAAACTTGTGGTGCAGAAGGTGCTGAACGACGTGATCGACCTGATTCAGGACCAGGTGACGCAGAGCCAGGCGCAGATCGAGACCGACTTCAGTGCGTGCGAAACTTTGTACTTCCCGGAGGTGCACCTGCGCAGCATTTTGCAGAATACGATCACCAACGCCATCAAGTACCGCCAGCCCAACCGGACGTTGCACATTCTCATTCGGACCGCGATCGAGGGCGATACGGTTTGCCTGTCTGTTGTCGACAACGGCCGGGGGATTGATCTGCAATCGTACGGGAACAAACTGTTTGGCTTGTTTCAGCGATTCCACCTCGATACGCCGGGCAAGGGCATTGGGCTGCACATCATCAAATCGATCGTCGAGAAGTACGGGGGGCGTATTGAGGTCGACAGCCAGTTGCAAAAGGGCACGACGTTTCGCATTTATCTGAAAAAAGGAAATTCTGTCAAATCGGCGTCGGCAGCCGCCGCCAGCGAGTAAAGGTGTTGAACCAGGAGGTTTGCATGCATAAATTAAGGCATATTCTGATCATCGATGACGATGAAGTGAGCAACATGCTCACCCAAATTACCCTCAATAGCGCGGCCGCCGCCGATCGGGTGAGTACCGTTCTGAATGGCAAGGAAGCTGTAGATCGGCTGGAAAGCGCGCAGGAGCCTTTTCCGGACCTGATTCTGCTCGACATCAACATGCCGTTGATGAACGGCTTCGAGTTTCTCGAATATTGGACGCGAAACGGTTTCACGGGGTACTCCAAAATTTCCATGTATACCACCTCCATTCGGGACGAAGACAAGGCACTGGCCGCTCAGTACCCGGATGTGATCGCTTACATGGAAAAGTCGCTGAACGAAGAGAAGATCAACCATCTGTTGACGCTGCTGGAATCGCAGTAGCGTCACGCTGTTACGCACCCATCACCACCACCACGCGCATGAACACTACGCTCACGGGCAGTGCCCGGCTTTTAAAAACCAGTAGTTACTACGGCGTAGCGGGCGTGGCGGTGGTGGCCGTGTTGGTGCTGATCGGCTGGACGTTCGATCTGGAAGTGCTGAAGCGGGTGATTCCGGGTGTGGTGGCCATGAATCCTCTGACGGCCACATTGTTCTTGTTCTGCGCCCTCAGCTGGTCGCTGGACAACGTCTTCTGGAAAAAGAGCCGGTTGCCCAGTCAACTCTTTGCCGTGGCGGTGGTGGTCATCGCCCTGTTGCGACTGATTGACTACACGTTGAAGATGGAGTACGGGATCGATACCGTGCTGTTTGCCGAAAAACTGACCGAAGACCGCGATTTGGGCATCTCAAACCGCATGGCCGTCAACACGGCGTTCTGTTTTCTGTTGTCCGGAACGGCGCTCTTTTTTTACACCTCGGTGCATCGCTGGCGTTTCCATGTGGCCGAAGGTGCCGCGTTGCTCACGCTGTTTACGGCCCTGTTGGCCCTCATCGGTTACGTATATGTCGTCGATATCTTTTTCGACCTGCTGGTGAATCTGCCCATGGCCCTACACACGGCATTTAGCTTCATCCTCCTGTCGCTGAGCATTCTGTTTACCCATCCGACGCGGGGCATGGTGGCCGAAATTACCAGCCCCTGGGCCGGTGGCATCGTGGCGCGCAAGCTGATACCGGTGGTGGTGCTGGTGCCGGTTTTTCTGGGGGGCACGTTGCTGCTGGGCCAGTGGCAAAACGCCTACGGAAGTGATTTCGGCATCGCGGTATATACCTTGTGTGTGATCGTACTCCTGGTCATTGTGAGCCTGGGCATCATCCGCTCGCTGAATAAATCCGACGAAGGGCGCGTCGTGGCCGAGATGTCGTTGATGCACGCCAACACCGCGTTGCGCCAGCGTACCGGCGACCTGGAGCGCACCAACCGCGAGCTGGAGGCATTTACCTATTCGGTGAGCCACGACCTGCGTACGCCGCTGCGTGCCATCAACGGCTACGTCAAATTACTGCGCGAAGACCATGCACAGGAGCTGGGCTCTGAGGGCGGCGATTTACTGGGCATCATCCAGCGCAACTCCGACAAAATGAACGCCCTGATCGATGACTTACTCTGGTACGCACGCGTGGGGCGCTCGGAGATGAAGGTGACCCGCGTAGATTTGAACGAACTGATCGACACGGTTCTGAAAGACTTGTCGGCGGCCCAGCCGCATCAGGCGAAGGTGCAGGTAGAGGCGGTGCCGGCCGTCAAAGGCGATCCGATTCTGTTGAGCTTTTTGTGGCAGAACCTCCTGTCGAACGCCCTCAAGTACTCTTCCAAAAAACCGCAGCCCGAAGTGCACGTGGGCCACCGTGTGCAGGACAAGCAGGTGGTTTACTTTGTCCGTGACAACGGGGCCGGGTTCGACATGCGCCACTACAACGAACTGTTCGGAGTGTTTCACCGCCTCCATTCCGACAAGGAATTCAAGGGCACCGGCGTGGGGCTGGCCATCGCACAGAAGATCGTGGAGAAACACCACGGGAAAATCTGGGCCGAGGGCAAAGTGGGAGAGGGGGCTACGTTTTACGTAACCCTGGGTGCCGCAGAAGCCTAGCGCCTCCGCGCGGATGTCGGGATTGTACAAGCCTGCCTCATGCCGACGGGGCTACTTTTGTGTACTTCCCCTTTGCACCATGGCACTCCCCGCTTCTACCGCCACTGCCGTTCGTCCCAAAAAACGCCTTGCCACGTGGCAGTTAGCACTGCTGGGCGGTTTGCTGTTCATCGGGCACGTCCTGATCTTTGTAGGGATGGGCTGCGCCACCGGGCAAATGCCGCCAGACCTGCCCGACACGTGGATGGGCCGCCTGGACGGCGCAGTGTTCTTCTCGATCTATACCGCAATTGGAGCCACGTTGGTGCGCCTGGCCGAGCAGGTCGGCACGTGGGTACGCTATCCGGCCGCGCTACTGGCTTCGGTCGGAATGGCCTGCGGCCTGGCCGGGAGCATGGTCATGGTGCTCGATCTGCACGTGCACGTGATGCAAAGTCTGCCCCTC
Organism: Catalinimonas alkaloidigena; assembly: GCF_900100765.1. Taxonomy (NCBI): domain Bacteria; kingdom Pseudomonadati; phylum Bacteroidota; class Cytophagia; order Cytophagales; family Catalimonadaceae; genus Catalinimonas; species Catalinimonas alkaloidigena. The sequence continues at coordinate 242,589 of NZ_FNFO01000011.1, forward strand.
GGGCCGGGCATCCTGCTTCTGTTTGTCAGTGCCTTGCTGGTTGGGGGAACAGGTTGGGCAAACCGGCGCATCGGCCGCCCCGTTTGCGTGGGTCTGATGCTGTTCGCCCTGTCGACCGTTCCGCTGGCGATGGCCTTCCCGATGCTGGAACCCTGGCTCCCGATGTACGTGCTCTACGATTTCCATTTTCTGCCGGTTGGGCTCGGCTGGATAGCCCTGGCCTGGCAACTGCGGCGCGAAGAAATCCTGTCTGCGTCACGCTAGACCGTCGGGTATTCCCACGGACCCCGGTACGGGCGACTGAGCAAGTGGTTAGCCTCCACATCGTTCGGGATCTCTTCTTTTTCGCCGTCCCAGGCGATGCCGCGCCCCAATTTGTACGACAGCATGCCCAACAAGCTCATGCTCGTGGAACGATGCCCGATTTCAATGTCGCACATCGGCGGTCGTTTGCGGGTGATCGATGCCAGAAAGTCGGCCCACAGTTCAGGAATGTTCTGCTGGTCGGGTTCGTGCAGCTTCGGTTCCTGGTGAACGATCTGCCGGTTTTTGTCGGCCGGGTAGAACGTCCACCCGTCGATCCACCCCAGGTGAAGCGTGCCCTCCGTACCGTAGAAATAACACCCGATGTTATGCTTTTCTGCCTGATTGGCCGCGTAGAGCCGGTGTTCCCACTCCACTACAAAATCCTCGAATTCGTACTGTACCGATTGCGTGTCGGGCGCGGTGGTCGTGTCTTCTTTGATGAACCTTCCTCCGACCGACGAGATGCGTTTCGGGTATTTCTCTTCCGTCCACCACAAAATCTGGTCGAGCCAGTGGATGCCCCAGTCGCCGAGTTGACCGTTCGCGTAATCGAGGAACATGCGGAACCCTTTCGGGTGGATGCGTGGATTGAACGCCCGCAGTGGCGCCGGTCCGCACCAGAAATCCCAATCGAGGCCGGCCGGTGGCTCTTCGTCGGGTGTTACCTCCCCGGGGCCTCCACCGTAGTGGACAAACGCCCGTACCATCCCGATCTTACCGACTTTCCCCGAACGCAGAAATTCCATCGCCGACTGGTTGTGCGGCGAGGCGCGCCGGTGCGTCCCGACCTGCATCTGGATGCCGTTGCGGCGGGCGGCGTTCACCATCGCCCGGCCTTCCCGCAGCGTATGGCTGATGGGTTTCTCGACGTAAACGTGTGCTCCCGCGTCGGCTGCCGCAATGGCGATGAGCGGGTGCCAGTGGTCGGGCGTCGCGACGATTACGATCTCAAGTTTCTCTTTGGCCAGGAGTTCACGGTAGTCGCGGTACAGCTTGGGGCGGTCGTTGCTCAGTTTGCGGACTTCGTCGGCCGCGGGTTGCAACTGGTGCTGGTCCACGTCGCACATCGCCACCACCTTGGAGGCACCCGCCGCCATGGCAGTCCGCAGGATGTTCATGCCCCACCAGCCGGAGCCGATCAGTGCCGTACGGTAGGGGGATGCGCGCGATAGCGCAGGGTAAAGGGGAAGGGCCGAATACGCCAGACTGGCGGCCGCGGTGGTGGTGAGAAAATGGCGACGATTCATAAGGGAGAAACGTAATCGGAAACGGTGGTTTTGCGGATGGAAAAAAAGGAAGGACAACGCCTGATGCGACCGTCTTATTTTCCGTACAGGGCTTTCCCGGCGGCTTCGTACTTGTCGCCTTTGGTCCAGGAAGGTTTCTTGGTCTGGTTGGCGATTTGTTCGGCCGTCAGCACAAAGGCTTTGGTAAACTTCACGACGTAGTCATAATCGAGCGATGCGGGTTCGTCGGCCGCCTGGTGGTAGTACTTCATCAGCGCTTCGTCGAAGGCGGTAGTGCCCGGAGCGTAGTTGACCGACGGCACGCCCTGCGCCGCAAAGCTGACGTTGTCGGAGCGGTCGTACAGGTTCTGTGCCGGAACCGGATCGTCGATGGCTTCCAGGCCATAGGCTGCCGCACTTTGGGTAAGGAGGTCGGTAACCGACGTTCGGTTGAACCCGATAATGGTCACCTTCGAGGTATCGTTGTAGCCCGCGCCGTCGGAATTGAGGTCGAACACGGTCTGTTTCAGCGGGAACAGCGGATGTGCAGCGTACCACGCACTGCCGAGCAACCCTACCTCTTCGGCATTGCAGGCCAGAAACACCACCGAACGTTTGGGCGGATGTTTCGCAAAATAGGCGGCGGTCGAGAGCATTGCCGTGACGCCCAGCGCATTGTCGCGGGCGCCGTTGTAGATCGAATCGCCTCCGTCAGAAGCCGCTTGTACCCCAATGTGGTCGAAGTGGGCCGACAGCACAAGGTACTGGTCGCGCAGCGCCGGGTCAGAACCTTTGATCCACCCCACCACGTTGGGCACGGTCACTTCGCCTTCGTACGCGCCGGCCAGAGTCAGCGACCCAGTCAGGTCGGTGGCCGCGCGCAAGCGATCGAGAAGCGAGCCGTCGTCGTCCAGAAGCCACGCCGCCGGCAACGGCTGGGCTGCGTTTTCCGGAACGGGAGTAAACGCCGTGTGTCCGAAGTAACTGAGCAGGCCCGCCCACGGAATGGCCTGCGGAGTGTACACTTCAATGAGGGCCCGCGCCCCGGCCTGCGAAGCGGCCTCTTTTTTCTGGGCCGTGATGTGGTAGAACGGTTGTTTGGGATCGGCCGTGCCCGCCTGGGCCACCAGAATCTTGCCTTTGACGTCTTTCCCGGCCAGGTCCTCTGGCATGCCGTACCCCACGAACAGCACCGGACCGGCATATTGCCCCGCCCGTGCGCTCGTAAAAATCAGGTCCTGATTCAACTGAAACGCTTCACGGCCCAAGGTCAACGTCGCCGAGGTAGGCGGTACGCGCTTCAGCAGCGCGACGGGTTGCAGGTAATCGTCCAGCCCGGGGGGCGTCAGGAGGCCCATCGCCTGGTACTGTTCGGCCAGATAGCGCGCCGCAATGGCGTTTTCGGGCGTGCCGGTAGCGCGTCCGCGCAGTTCGTCGGCGGCCAGAAATTCGATGTGGCTTTTGACCTGCGCAGGCTGCACGAAGGCATCGACGGTACTGGCCGCTTTCTGGGCCCACAGAGGCTGGTAAAGAAATGCTCCCGACAGGAGCAGCAATAGGGAACGGGCGCGAAGCATAACGGTTGGGTTGGGTGAGAAACGAAGGCAAAACGCCCCGTTGGGGAGAATATTACAAAAAAAAGAGGAACCAGCGGCTCCTCTTCGTGTAAGACGGGGTACGGCAGTTTACAGCCCGAGCGACCAGCCGTCGCGGTAGTCGCGGCGCAGGTACTGGTTCAGTTCGGGTGCGTTGGTAAACTGCATGTTGGTGTTGTCCCAGATCAGCTTCTTGTTCGGTTCGTACAACCCTACGACGCCCAGCAGCATCGTTTCGGTGAGGGGCCCGGCGTAATCGAAGTTGGAACTGGGTTTGCGCCCTTTGCCTTCTTTGCAGGCGTTGGCCCAGTCCATTTCGTGGCTGACGGTGACGCGCGGAATCGTCGGCTTGGGAGGCTGGAAGGCGTCCATCAACCCCTGCGGCAGCAGGCGCGGGTTGCGTCCGTAGGTCTCGTGCATCAGCTTGCCTTTCGAGCCCACAAAGATCACCCCGCCGGTTTTGTTCATCTCTTCGCCCTCGGGCAGTTCGTCGGGGCGGGGCGGCATCAGACCCCCGTCGTACCAGTGCATGGTGACGGCGGGGCGGCCGGCCTTGGCCGGAAACTCGTAATGGACGATGGTCGCCAGCGGATAACTTTCTTTGTTGAAGGGCGTGGACGTGGCCATCACGCTCGACGGCGGCCCCAGTTCGAGCGCCCAGTTGGGATGGTCGATCAGGTGCGCGCCCATGTCGCCGATGGCGCCGACGCCATAGTCGGTCCAGCCGCGCCATTTGAACGGCGTGTAGGCTTCGTTATACGGCACAAACGGCGCCGGCCCGAGGAACAGGTCCCACGCCAGCGTATCCGGAACGGGCTGCGATTTTTCGGGGCGGGGCATGCCCTGCGGCCAGATCGGCCGGTTGGTCCAGGCGTGGACTTCGCTTACTTCGCCGATGGCCCCGGCCTGAATCCATTCGTTGATCTTACGGGCGTCGTCGGTCGAGTGTCCCTGGTTGCCCATCTGGGTGACGACCTTGGCTTTGCGGGCGGCATCGGCCAGCACTCGGGCTTCGTATACGGTGAACGTCAAGGGCTTCTGCACGTACAGGTGCTTGCCCATTTGCAGGCCCGCCATCGCCACGACGGCGTGGGTGTGGTCGGGGGTGGCAATCACCAGGGCGTCGATGTCTTTCTGTTTGTCGAGCATCTGGCGGTAGTCTTTGTACCGCTTGGCGTTGGGATAGGTTTCGAACACCGGCGCGGCGTAGGCGTGGTCCACGTCGCAGAGCGCCACGATGTTCTCACTTTCCAGATTTTTGAGGTTGGCTTTCCCCATGCCGCCGATGCCGACACCGGCAATGTTCAGCTTGTCACTGGGCGCTACAAACCCCTTGCCGAGCACGTGGCGGGGCACAATCATAAAGGCCCCGGCGGCCAGACCCGCGCCTTTTACAAATTCACGGCGGTTGAGGTGGCGTTTGGGCAGGTTGTCTTGTTTCATGGGAGCAATGGAATGGATCGGTGAAAAATGGGGGCATTCCCGGCTGGGCAGGCCCCGGCACACCAAAGTGCGAATTAATTGGCAAACAAACCAACAGCGCGGCGGGCGAAATCGCGGCTGTGGGTGGAAACGAAGCGCGGCCTTACTGGGGCAGTTGCATCGTCTGGCGCATCTTGTCGAAGATGGCGGTGTTCTGATACACTCCCGCAAACTGCTCGGCCCCCGGACCGTAGGCAAACACCGGAATCAACGTGCCCGAATGGCCTCCGGTCGAAAAACCGAAGCTGATCGAATCGTAGTCGCTGCGCGTGCCGTTGGCGGTCGGCACGTCGGTCGAATGGAGCGTGAAACCGCCCGTTTCGTGATCGGCCGTGACCACTACCAGCGTATTGCCCTGTTTCTCGGCGAAATCGAGCGCGACGCCCAGCGTCTTGTCGAAGTCGAGCACTTCCTGCACGAGGTATTCGCCGTTGTTTTCGTGACCGCCCCAGTCGATCTGCGAACCTTCCACCATCAGGAAAAACGGCTGCCCCGCCTGTGTCAGGTAGTCGAGCGCCAGTTGGGTGGCGTTGGGCAGAAAATCGCCCCGGTCTTCCAGCATGGTGGGCATGCCCGTCCCCGCCAGCAGGTAGCCGTATTTCTGACCGGCCTTCCACGATTGCGGCGTCAGGGCTGTCGTGTCCAGCACAAAGCCCGCCTGCGTCAGCGTGTCGTAGTAACTCAGGCCGTCGCTCCGGTGAAAGAAGAAATCTTTTCCGCCGCCCGCAAAGAAATCAACGGGCGAGTGCGTCATCTGCGCCGCAATGGCTTCTTCGCTGCTGCGTTTGGCCTCGTGCGCAAAAAAGGAGGCGGGCGTCGCGTGGGTGATGGACGACGTGGCGACCAGCCCGGTGGGGCAGTCGGGGCACGCCTGTTCCAGAATTTCCAGGATGTTCGGAAGCGGTTGTTCGTTGTCGTCGACGCCGATGGCGCCGTTGTAGGTTTTCTGTCCGGCCGAAAAGGCCGTGGCCCCTGCCGCCGAATCGGTGATTTTATGGCTGGACGAGGACGTGCGGCTCAGGCCGATGATGGGAAAGCGCGCAAAGTTAGGTTCGCCCTCACCGAAGTAGAAGGCGCTGGAGACCTGCGAAAGGCCCATGCCATCGCCGATCAACAGGATGATGTTCGGGCGGCTGGCGGCGGTATCGGCCGAAGCCATCTGGTTACCTGGCGCGGCCGAAGGGTTGGTACAGGACGACAGCCAAGCCGACAGACCCAGCAGACTCAGGACCGACAGCGGCCGGAAACAAGCGTGTAAAGAACGATGCATAGGAAAAGAAGCGTAAGCCACGGGAGTATTTGACGCACAAAGGTGGGCCGAAATGCAATGCCCTGCATGAACTTTCTGTTAAATTCCTGAGAAAAGCGGCCTCCGATTGGTAACACAGGGGAAAAAGAAGGCCCCGAGCGCGTCGTGAACAAGAGCGTTCGCGCGTCTCGGGTACCTTCCGGGAACGACGGTTAGCGGGGGAGGGACAGCGCGGAAGGAACCGGGATGCTAACCGCGCGTTGCGAGTAGTGGGCCACGTCGCGAACCGTAGCCGGAAACAGCTGGCAGAAGATCAGGACGGGGTAGAGGCGACGGAGGATCATGGCCGGAAGCGTTTAAGCGTTGTGTCTGACCCTAAATCGAACGCTCCGGCTCAAGGTCATCTGCTGCCTTCCGAAAAACGAGTGAAAAATCGAAGGGAATTTTGGGAGGTACAAAACAAGCCAAACTCAGCTGAGAAAAAGCAGGCTTGAGCCTACCGAGATTCCCGATGGGTAAATCATAGGAACGGGGTTGCCGATTTCTCCTTATCTTTTGCTGTACTCCCTAAACTGCCTCGCGCCATGCAAACTTCTGCCGCTACTTCCGTGGATGCGTACATTTCCGGCTTCTCAGACGAACTCCGGCAACGGCTGACGGCCATCCGCACCGTGGTGCAGCAGGTCGCGCCCGAAGCGCAGGAAATCATCAAGTACCAGATGCCGACGTTCGTGTGGCACGGAAATCTGGTCCACTTTGCCGCGTTCAAGCACCACATCGGTTTTTATCCGGTGCCTTCGGCCATTGACGCTTTTCAGGAAGAACTGGTCGGCTACAAACGCGCCAAAGGCACAGTCCAGTTTCCCCACGACCAACCGCTGCCCCTGGACCTGATCCGGCGCATGGTCGCGTTTCGGGTGCAGGAAAACCAAGCAAAGGCGGCGCAAAAAGCGAAGAAGGGCACCGTTTAGGAAAGTCGGGAGCGCATGAAAAAAGGCAAACACTTCCCAGCGTTTGCCTTTCTGATTTTAAGACGGGAGGGTGTGGTTACCCCATCACGATTTCCTGTTGGGCGAAGGGCTGGCTGTAGAGGCGCTTGCCCGTGGCACGGTACAGCGCGTTGGCCAGTGCGCCGACAATCGGCGGCAGGGCCGGCTCGCCCAGTCCGGTGGGGTCGATCCCATTCTCCACAAAGAAAGTCTCTACTTCCTCGGGGGCTTCGTTATTCCGAATCAGCCGGTAGGTATTGAAGTTGCTCTGCTCGGGGGCGCCGTCTTTGAACGTCACCGCCCCGTACATGGCGTGGCCGATGCCGTCCACAATGCCGCCCTGCACCTGGTTGAGGGCCCCTTCCGGGTTCACCACGATGCCGCAGTCGACCGCGCACCATACTTTCTTCACCTTGGGTTTGTTGTCCTGCATCACCACGTCGACCACCTGCGCCACGTACGAGTTGTGGCAGAAATACGCCGAAATGCCCCGCGAGACGCCATCCTGAGTCTTGCCCCAGCCGGATTTCTCTTTCACCAGCTTCAGCACGCCCGCGTACCGCTCCGCATCGTAGTCGTTGTTCTCGCCGACCGGATTTTTGAGGGCCTTCTCAAACAGGGCCAGCCGGAATTCGACGGGATCTTTGCCGGCCGCTTCGGCCACTTCGTCGAGGAACGATTGCTCGGCTCCCGCCACGAAGTTGGAGCGCGGCGCACGCCAGGCACCGGTCGAGACGTTGGTGTCGACCGCTTTGTTTTCGGCGAGGTAGTTCGGCACCGCCCCGGCCGGGAAACGGTTGGCAAACAGCGGGCCTTCGTTCATGCCCACGCCGCGAACGTGGAAGCCGATCAGGTCGCCGTTGGCATCGAGGGCAGCACGGTAACGGATTTTGTAGGCCGGGCGGTAGGTGCCCTGCGTCATGTCGTCTTCGCGCGTGTAGATCAGTTTGATCGGGGCCTGCATCTTCTGCGAAATAGCGGCCGCTTCCAGCCCGAAGTTGCCGTACAGACGACGGCCAAACCCGCCGCCCATGCGCGTCATGTCGACGTGAATCTTCTCTTCGGGCAGGCCCAGCAGATCGGAAGCGCTTTTGCGCAAACTTTCTGGCGTCTGAATCGGGCCGATCAGTTCAGCCTTGTCGGGCGTCACGTGCGCGAAGAAGTTCATCGGCTCCATCGTGTTGTGCGGCAGAAAGGGCGCACTGTAGGTCTTCTCGATCACCTTCGCCGCGTTTTTAAAAGCCCGTACCGGGTCGCCGTCCTGGCGGTCGGGTTTCTCGGGGGCGCTGGCCAGCGCCTGTTCCAGCGCGGCGTTATGATCGGCCGAGCTTTCGCCGGGCGTATCTTGTTTCCAGCTGATTTCCAGGGCGCGTTTGGCTTTCATCACCTGCCAGGTGCTTTCGCCGACGACGGCAATCAGTTCCGGGAATGCGTTGGTGTCGGACCACTGCGGTTCGGCGGGGGCTGTTTTGACGCGGAAAACGTCTTTGATGCCCGGCATGGACTTGGCCTTGTCGGTCGCAACGTCCTGAATGCTCATGCCGAAGGCCGGCGGGTGGACGATCATGGCGGTCAGCATGCCGTCACGTTTGTAATCGAGGCCGAACAGCGGTTTGCCCGTCACGATTTTGGTGCCGTCCACGTTGCGGGTCGCTTTTCCGATGATTTTGAAATCTTTCGGGTCTTTCAGTTCGATCTCTTCGGGAACGTCCATGCCTGCGGCGGTCGTGGCAATTTCGCCGTAGCTGACGCGCTTCCCGGAGCGGTGGGAGATGAAGCCCCCTTCGGTCGACAGTTCGGACAACGGCACTTCCCACGTCTTGGCGGCCGCTTCCATCAGCACGCGCCGTGCCGCGGCTCCGGCCATGCGGAGGCCTTGCCAGCTGGCCCGGATGGACTGGCTTCCCCCGGCAATCTGGCGGGAGAATTTTTCGGTATCGAGGGGCGCTTGCTCCACGACCACGTTTTTCCAGTTCACGTCCAGTTCTTCGGCGACGATCATGGGCATGGCCGTTTTCACGTTCTGCCCGATTTCCGGGTTGGGCGACATGATGGTGACCAGCCCCGTGTTACCGATTTTGATGAAGGCGTTGATGTCGAACCACGTGTCCGGCACCTGAATGGCGTCGTTGGCCGCCGGCTTGCAGCCCGCCAGCCAGTTGAAGCCGATCAACAGGCCCCCTCCGACGGCGGAGGATACCTTCAGAAAAGATCTTCTATTATATGTTGTTTTGATTACAGTCATGGCAGTGTTAGCTAGGAGGAATGGATTGACAGGAGCGTCATCGGTCTGATCGGGAAGGAGGGGAATGGCCCAACCCTTAACCTACTTTTTCTGCCGCCGACTTGATCGCCGCTTTGATCCGCAGGTAAGTGCCGCACCGGCACAGGTTGCCCCGCATTGCCGTTTCGATTTCGTCGTCGGAAGGGCTCGCGTTTTGCGACAACAGCGCCGCCGCGTTCATGATTTGCCCCGCCTGGCAATAGCCGCATTGGGGCACATCGTGTTCCAGCCAGGCCGTCTGTACGGGATGATCGCCTTTTTCCGACAGCCCTTCAATCGTCGTGATTTTTGCCTCGCCCACGCCGCTGACGGGCATCGAGCACGAGCGCACCGCGGCGCCATTCAGGTGGATGGTGCAGGCACCGCACTGGGCGATTCCGCAGCCGAATTTAGTGCCTACCAGGTCCAGGTGATCGCGCAGGACCCAGAGAACGGGCGTGTCTGGCTCCACATCGACCTGATGTGAGCGACCGTTCACGTGAAGTGTGAAAGTAGCCATATCGAAAAGTGTTTATACAGTTTGGAAGTCCCCCCTAACTTACCAAAATTCCCGGACCGGTACACATCCCAACCGGCGCAACAAAGCAATTGAGTACAAGGGAATTACCCCCGACCGGCACGCCCGGTTCCCAAAGTTGCACCCGGACCTGTATCTTGCCCCGTAGCCTTCACGGCAGAAGGCCCGCTGACCCCGTTCGTATGGAAATAGGAATTGATAGCTTCGCGTATGCCATGTCGGTCGACGAAACCGGCGCGCCCCTCAGTAGCCAACAGGCCATGGCCGAATTGCTCGACCGCATGGTGCAGGCCGACCAGGCCGGACTCGACGTGTTCGGCATCGGCGAACACCACCGCAAAGAGTACCTCGACTCGGCCCCGACTACGATTCTGGCGGCCGCCGCGGCCCGCACCGAGCGCATCCGCCTCACCAGCGCCGTGACCGTGCTGAGCGCCGCCGATCCGGTACGCGTCTTTCAGAGTTTCGCCTCCCTCGACCTCATCTCGAAGGGGCGCGCCGAAATGGTGGTGGGGCGCGGCTCCTCTATCGAAGCCTTTCCCTTGTTCGGTTACGACCTGAACGATTACGACGCCCTCTTCGCCGAGAAGCTGGACCTGTTGCTCACGATCCGCGACCACGAGGTGGTGACGTGGTCGGGCAAGTTTCGGCCCCCGTTGCAGAACCTGCCCATCTACCCGCGTCCCGTGCAAAAGCCCTTTCCCATCTGGCTGGGCGTCGGCGGAACGCCCGGCTCGTTTGTGCGGGCCGGAATGCTCGGTCTGCCGCTGATGGTCGCCGTGATCGGCGGCGAAACCCATCGCTTCCGCCCGCTGGTCGACCTCTACCGCGAAGCGGGGGCGAAGGCCGGACACGCGCCCGACCAACTCAAGGTGGGGCTGCACTCGTTCGGGTACGTGGCCCGCACCACGCAGGAGGCCATCGACAACTACTACCCCGGCCACGAGGCCAACATGAACCGCATCGGGAAGGAGCGGGGCTGGCCCCCGATGACGCGCGCCCGCTTCGACGGCTCCCGTTCCAAGCTGGGCTTCATGATGCTGGGCAATCCCGAAGAGGTGGCCGAGAAAATCCTCCGCCACAGCGCAGCGCTGGGGGGCATCGACCGCGTCACGTTCCAGATGGACAACGCCGACCTGACCCACCGGCAACTGATGGACGCCATCGAGCTGATCGGCACCCGGGTCGCCCCGCTGGTGAAGGGAGCAACCGTATAGGGGGAGCCTGACACTACTTTGTTATCAAAACCTTCTTGCTGTCATCTCGAACGAAGCCGCCGCGGCGCGGTGAGAGATCTATCTGCTTCTGGAACAAGATCTCTCACGTTGGTCGAGATGACTATCATAATCTAAGCCATGATAAAATCGGTTCACTGCGGCATCCTAACTCTACCGCAAGCTTTTAGCTTGTGGGGAAATTTTGTAAGCTTTCAGCTTACGTACGTTGAAAACGTGCAGGATTGACTACCAGTTACGTTGGCTCCGCGACTCAACGTGCGGCAGGGAAGAAGGAAGCATAACAAAATGCGAAATGAAGATTGAGTTTGAGATATCTCCTGAAGAGGTTCATGAAAATATGAAGGACTTTCTGGGGAAAGACTTTATACTTTCTACAGTAGTGAAAGAGATAAGGAGGCTTAGTCCAGTAATAGTAAGTTATTTCATAGGCGCCTTTGTTGTGATATTTTATAGATTCCAGCGTGGCTATTATGCCATCTTACTGGGGGGGCTTTGTATGATACTATTGAGGTTGGTTTGGAGGGTATTAAAAGCTATACACATTGCTAAGCGTGTTCAGCAATGGAGTTGTGGCTTAACCGGATCGATTGTGATTGATGATACAAAGCTAAATTATCATCTTAATCGTATTCATGAAGTACTCATCTTAGACCAAGTACAGATATCACTTGATAATGAACTTTATTTCTCTCTTACAGATGCCATTTCTCAGAAGTATATTATTATTCCCAAAATGGTATGCACAGAAGAGCAATTACTTGAAATTACGCATCTTCTAGAGATGCAAAGGAGAGCTGCTCAAAATGAATCAACCTAATACTTTGACATCTGGGTATGAAAATAGCGCTGGCACAACTCCGCTCTCAAAAAGGTGACTTGGACATCAACCTCGCCCGTCACCAGGACGTTATCGAGCGCGCCGCTGCACAGAGCGCGGACCTGATCGTCTTCCCGGAACTCTCCCTCACCAACTACGAACCCACGATTGCCGAAGCGGTCGCCACCCCGCCGGACGATCCCCGTCTCGACATGTTCCAGCACTTCGCCGATGCCCACCACATGACGATTGGCATCGGCCTGCCCACCCGACACGAAGCGGGCATCCAGATTTCGCTGCTCCTCTTCCAGCCGCATCAGGCACTTCGCCGCTATGCCAAGCAGTACCTCCACGCCGACGAAGAACCGTTTTTCGTGCCCGGCCCCGGCTTCCCGAGCCTGACGCTGGGCAACACCTCTATCGCCCTGGCCATCTGCTACGAAATTTCCGTCCCCGCCCATACCGAAGTCGCGGTCCAAAGCGGCGCTCCCTTCTACCTGGCCAGCGTCGCCAAGTTTGTCGGCGGCATCGACAAGGCCCTGACGCAGATGGCGGACATCGCCCGGCAGCACGGCCTCACGACGCTGATGGTCAACAGCGTCGGCGAAGCGGACGGTGGAATCTGTGCCGGAAACTCCTCCGTCTGGAACGCTAAAGGGGAGGTGTTGGGGCAATTGGATGGGACCCAGGAAGGACTGTTGCTGTTCGATACGGAGACGGGGGAGGTGTCATAAGTGAAAATTATGTAATATTTTTATGGGATGATGTCGTATTAAGGTGAATTTATCTGATGAGTAGAGAAGAGTTGAAAGAGTTATCAAGAATAAGAATTAAAGAGGCTAAGGTACTGCTTGATAATAAATTTTATGATGGTGCTTACTATTTGAGTGGATATAGCGTTGAGTGTGCATTGAAAGCTTGTATAGCGAAAAACACTAAAAGGTATGATTTTCCAGATAAAAAAGTGGCAATTGAAAGTCATACACATGAGTTACTTAAACTTGTTAAAATAGCAGGCCTTGAAATTGACTTGAAGAAAAAACTAGATTTAGAACCACAGTTTCAGCTTAATTGGGCTATTGTAAAGGATTGGTCCGAAATTACGCGTTATAAGCGTAATTCAGTATTAGATGCTAGAGATTTATATTCGGCAATAACTAATCGATCAAATGGTATTATGAAATGGATTAGAGAGAGATGGTAAGTGAAATAAATATTGAAGGAGGTAAAATTTTAATAAGAAAATTAGATGATTCTGATCTACTTATTAAAAGTGCTTTTTGGTTTCTATTTCCAGAAACACAAGAATGGAGGCTAGTAATCGTAACACCACAGGTTGATCAGAGAGGACCTAGAAAAGTTTATGAGAAAATACAGAAAATTCTAAGCAGTATGGGCGATTCAAGTATCTCTCTAGACCAAATAACTTTAATGAGTCCTCATCATCAATTAAATGAAATATTAGGATTGATCATGCAGAATGGTACAGAAATCGCAGATATTAGGTTCAAAGGGAATGTTATTAATGGTGTTTTGATTGAAGATGCTTATTTGTATAGAGTGAACCCATAATTTGCATTCTATCCTCACATATTCCGCCGGTACTACACAACCAGTTTGTGACGTGGTTTTGAGTTCGTCGAACGTATAAACTTCCTTGCTTCTCATTATCTTTATACAATGAACTACCAGAACTACATCGAAATCAGGCCTGATAAGCGATTTGGGAAGCCGTGCCTGGTGGGCACCCGGATTTCTGTTTATGACATCCTGAATTGGTTAGCGAACGGCATGAGCAAGCAGGAAATCATGGATGATTTTGAGGAAGTGACAGAAGAAATGATCAACGCTTGCCTGGCATTTGCGGCCGACAAGGAGCATCGCCTGAAAATTGCATCTTGAGACTTCTCTTCGACCAAAATATCTCCTACAAAATCGTTAAGCAGCTTGCTACCGATTTTCCTGAGGCGAAACAGGTGCGTCACGTAGGATTAGAAGACGCCTCAGACCTCGCTATATTTCAGTATGCGAAAGAACATGATTTCGCCATTGTGACTTTCGATGCCGACTTTGTTGACCTGCAAGTCATCAAAGGAAGCCCACCGAGCATCATCTGGTTGAGAACCGGAAATCTGACCACTAAAGCTATCTCGGCACTGTTGCGTAAACATGCCCCTGTTATTCAGGAATTTATGGCTACTGCTGATGCAGGCGTCCTCGAGATTATTGATCGAGGGGAATAGACGTCATCATTCCCACCTCACATGTTCCGCCGGTACTGCCCGCCTACTTTGTAGAGTGCCGTCGAAAGTTGCCCGAGGGTGCAGACTTTGCCCGCTTCCATGAGGGCTTCGAAGACGTTGCCGTTGTCGATAGCGGTTTGCTGCAACTGTTGTAGGGCGGCGGGCGCTTCGGCTCGGTGGCGCGCCTGAAAGGCATCCCGTCCGGCGATGGCCGCTTCTTTCTCTTCCGGTGTTGAGCGGATCACCTCCTGCGGCAGGATCGTGGGCGAGCCCTGCGGATCGAGGAAGGTGTTGACGCCCACCAGCGGCAGGGCGCCCGTGTGCTTCTGCATCTCGTAGTGCATCGACTCCTCCTGAATTTTGCTGCGCTGGTACATCCGCTCCATCGCGCCCAGCACGCCGCCGCGTTCCGACAAACGGCGGAACTCCTGTAGTACCGCCTCTTCCACCAGATCGGTCAGTTCTTCGATGATGAACGCCCCCTGGAGGGGATTCTCGTTTCTGGCCAGCCCCAGTTCCTTGTTGATGATTAGCTGAATGGCCACCGCCCGGCGTACCGATTCTTCCGTCGGGGTGGTGATCGCTTCGTCGTAGGCGTTGGTGTGGAGCGAGTTACAGTTGTCGTAGATCGCCAGCAGTGCTTGTAAGGTGGTACGGATGTCGTTGAAGGCGATCTCCTGCGCGTGGAGCGACCGCCCCGACGTCTGAATGTGGTACTTCAGTTTCTGGCTGCGCTCGTTGCCCTTGTAGAGGTGGCGCATCGCCTTGGCCCAGAGGCGGCGTGCGACGCGGCCCAGCACGGCGTATTCGGGGTCCATCCCATTGGAGAAGAAGAACGAGAGGTTGGGCGCGAAGTCGTCGATGGCCATGCCTCGGCTCAGGTAGTACTCCACGAAGGTGAAGCCGTTGGCGAGCGTGAAAGCGAGCTGCGAAATGGGGTTGGCCCCCGCCTCGGCGATGTGGTAGCCGGAGATGGAGACGGAGTAGAAGTTGCGAACGCGGTGGTCGATGAAGTACTGCTGGATGTCGCCCATCATGCGGAGGGCAAACTCGGTCGAGAAGATGCAGGTGTTCTGTGCCTGGTCTTCTTTCAGGATGTCGGCCTGCACCGTGCCGCGCACCGCCTGGAGCGTGCGGGCTTTGATTTCAGCGTAGGTGGCTGCGTCCAGCACCTGGTCGCCGGTCACGCCCAGGAGCAGCAACCCGAGCCCGTCGTGGTCGGGGGGAAGTTGTCCCCGATAGGTAGGGCGGGCGAGGCCTTTTTCTTCGTAGATCCGGTTGATTTTCGCTTCCACCTCATCCTGAAGCCCCTGTTCCCGGATGTGCAATTCGCATTGCTGGTCAATGGCGGCGTGGAGGAAAAAGGCCAGCAGCATGGGGGCCGGACCGTTGATCGTCATGGAGACCGAGGTGCTGGGGTCGGCGAGGTTAAAACCCGAGTAGAGCCGTTTGGCGTCGTCGAGGTTGGCGATGGAGACGCCCGAGTTGCCGATCTTACCCCAGATGTCGGGCCGGTGGTCGGGGTCTTCGCCGTAGAGCGTCACCGAATCGAAGGCCGTGGAAAGCCGCTTGGCGGGCATTCCCTGCGAAAGGTAATGGAAACGTCGGTTGGTCCGTTCGGGACCGCCTTCGCCCGCGAACATCCGCGTCGGGTCCTCGCCTTCGCGTTTGAGGGGGAACACCCCGGCCGTGTAGGGAAAAAAGCCCGGCAGGTTCTCGGTGAGTTGCCAGCGCGTCAGGTCGCCCCAGTCTTCATAGCGGGGCAGCGCCACTTTCGGCACTTGCGTACCCGAAAGCGACGTGGTGTAGAGGTCCTGTTCGATCACCCGATTCCGCACCTGAAACCGGTATTTCTCCGCGCGGTAGCGTTCCCGGAGGTCGGGCCAGTCGCGCAGCCACTGCCGACAGTCCCCGTCCAGTTTTTCTTCCAGCCGTTGCGCCAAGGCTTCCAGCGCCGCCGGGTTCACCGTTGTGGCCTGGGTGGTGCCTTCCACGCTTCCGGCGTGCGGGTCGTCGCCGTGGGTATGCGTCTCGTTGGCGCGCAGCAGGTCCAGCGTGCCGCGTACCTGGTAAAGCTGCCGCGCCAGCCGGGATTGTTTTTCCACAAAGGCGTTGTAGTCCCGGCTCGCGTCGGCAATTTCGGCGAGGTAGCGGGTCCGTTCCGGCGGGATGATGTAGAGCGGTTCGGCATGCGCCACCTCTTCGGGAAACTGTGACTTTAACTGTTTTGCGCCGGTTTTCTCCACCACGAGTTCCATCACCTTCCGGTAGAGGGCGTTGGTGCCCGGATCATTGAATTGCGAGGCGATGGTCCCGAAAACGGGAAGTTCCTCGTCGGGCGTATCCCACTGAAGGCGGTTGCGCCGGACTTGCTTCCGCACGTCGCGCAGCGCATCGAGCGAGCCCCGTTTGTCGAACTTGTTGATGGCGATCAGGTCGGCGTAGTCGATCATGTCGATCTTTTCCAGTTGCGAGGCCGCCCCATAGTCCGAGGTCATCACGTAGAGCGACACGTCGCAGTGGTCGATGATTTCCGTATCCGACTGCCCGATGCCCGACGTCTCCACGATGATGAAGTCGTAGTCGGCCGCTTTGCAGATGTCAATGGCGTCCTGCACATGACGGCTCAGCGCCAGGTTGCTCTGCCGGGTTGCGAGCGAACGCATGTAGATGCGCGGATGATGAATGCTGTTCATCCGGATGCGGTCGCCCAGCAACGCCCCGCCCGTCCGGCGTCGGGACGGATCGACCGAGATGATGGCCAGCGTCTGGTCGCGCCCCGCCGAGCCGTCGAAGTCCAGCAGAAAGCGGCGCACCAGTTCGTCGACGAGCGACGACTTGCCAGCGCCGCCCGTGCCCGTGATGCCCAGCACCGGAATGATTTTTTGAGCGGAGCGTTGCGCTTCCAGCGACGCACGGAGGTCCTGAAATGCCTCGCCGTAGTTTTCTGCCACCGTGATGAGCTGCGCAATGGCTTTGGGATCGCGCTGCGTCAGTTGCGCTACCTCGCCGTTGACCTGCGTCGGCGTCTTGGTCGGGAAATCCGCCCGTTCCAGCAGGTCGTTGATCATGCCCTGCAAGCCCATCTGCCGTCCGTCGTCGGGCGAGTAGAGGCGGTCGATGCCGTAGGCGTGCAGTTCCTCAATTTCCTGGGGCAAAATGGTGCCGCCGCCCCCGCCGAAAATCTTGATGTGACCCGCGCCGCGCTCGCGTAGCAGGTCGTACAGGTACTTGAAAAACTCCACGTGTCCGCCCTGGTACGAGGTGATGGCGATGGCCTGCGCATCTTCCTGAATGGCACAGTCAACAATCTCAGCGACGGAGCGGTTGTGGCCCAGGTGAATCACTTCCGCCCCGGAGGCCTGCAACAGGCGGCGCATCAGGTTGATGGCGGCGTCGTGCCCGTCGAACAGGCTGCCCGCCGTCACAATGCGAACGTGGTTGTTAAGTCGGTAGGGGGGGACGTCAACGGCAGACATGGGGGTAGGGTGGTTTGGTGTGTAACAAAACTACCAAAAACGGGACGGATCGGGCTAGGGTCATGGTCATGGTCAGGAACGGGAAGTTGTATTACAAAAAAAACGTCGTAAGTTCCGGATCAGAAGTATAGTTCATAGAGGCTTTTGCGTTGTTCATCCGTATCCCTTTCTCCTGATTTCCTTGCCTATGAACCGTTATTTTTTACTCGCCTCCCTCTGCTTCCTGTCTGTCTCTGCCTCAGCCCAATCGCTACGGTTTTATGCCACCGTGCAGGGCAACTATCAGTTTGTTTTCCCTCGACAGATACGAGAGGCCTTTTCCATTTTCGAAGGAGAGGAAACACCAGGAATCGATATCGATTGGACGCCGGGTATCTACTATCGTAGTCGTTATCAAGCTGGTAAACCGGGGTGTGGTTTCGGGGGACAGGTGGAGTGGAGTCGGGGTCAACGCGTTTCTGTGCGCACCGGTATCCAGATAGATCAGCTACGGTATCAAGTTAAATTTTCGTCGTACGATAGCGATGGAAGCAAGGGAGAAGGAAAAAGCAGCTACAAACGTACGTTGCTGACGATTCCTTTGCTCGTACAGTACCAGGAAGAAAGAAATCGTTTTGCTTTCTTCGCCGGACCGGCATGGTGTGGATTTATGGCCTACTCCTCTGAGAGCGAAGCCACCACAACCGAAGCCGACGGTACCGTGACTAGTTCCAACTTTGTCGGCAGGTCCAGGTCTTCGGCTTTGTACGTCAAGCGTCTACAGGGCATAGTGGGCGTACGGTATCACATAGCCAAGCGTTGGACGATTGATTTTTCTTATGCACATACGTTAGTCACATACGATTCCAACAAGCCTGTAAAGGAGGTAACAGACATATTTTGGCAAACCTCACCCAATCCTAACTTCCTCACGCTGGGTACTTCTTTTCGGATCGCGGCTTTGTGAGAAAAATCGATCTCTATCCTCTTTTCATATGAACCGTCACTTTTTACTCGCCTCCCTCTGCTGCCTATCTATCTCAGCCTCGGCTCAATCGTTGCGGGTCTACGCCACCGTGCAAGGCAACGATCATGTACCGACGCCCCGGCATGTGGAGGCAGATATACAATACCTGCCAGGGAAAATTCTCCCTCGGTCAACCATGAAAATGACACGTATTACCGCGGTAAGCCGGGCTATGGCGTAGGTCTGCAACTGGAAACGCAACTTCCTCTGCGTCTTAGCCTCAGGACGGGGGGCTTCTTCGATCGCTTACGCTACGCACTGGGTTACACCGATGTAGCTTCTGATGGTAGTCAACGAGAGGGCACCACGGATGTAAAGAGCGTGTTTGTGACGGTTCCTCTTTTGATTCAGTATCAGGAAAAAGGCGAGCGCATTACCTTCTTTGCCGGCCCGGCCTTCGGAGGATATGTAGACAATGCTTTGAAAAGTGAAGCGACTTTCACGGAACCGGACGATACGGTGAGGACAAGCTCTTTACCATATTCAAGCCCTAGGTCATCCATTTTTTACATCAAACGGCTTCAAGGAGTCATCGGAGTGCGCTACCATGTAGCTTCGAGATGGACGCTTGATCTAACCTATGCCCATACCTTACTTAAGCACACACCTGACTCTTATGACGTTGGAGAGGCATTTCTACAGGAAAGACCGAATCCCAACTTTTTCACGCTGGGTACTTCGTTCCAGTTGATGGCTGGGCGAGAAGGATTTCACTCAAATGCTTGCCCATGAACTGTCGCTTTCTACTTTTACCCCATACCATCCTGATTTTACCCCGCCCCGTGTTGCCGCCGGTGGCCCTCGTCTGCGTGGCTTTGCGCTGGAAGTGGGGGTGGCCTACCGTTTCGGGGCGCAACCGTAGGAAACAGGTCACATGTTGTGGCGGATAAACAACTGGCGACGATTTTTCGTTAAGAGGGGAAACATCTGTTCATCATGAAACTGAAGTTACCTTCCATACTTTCTGTCTTCACCCTTTTCGCGGCCACGTCGGTCGGCTACGCGCAGTCGGAGCAACCTCCGCAACCGTTGCGCATCGATACCGTCCAAACGGTTGTGCAACAACCCAATGCCGCCCAGCCGGATCGGATTCCGACCGACAAAGGGGCCATGTCCATTCACCCGATTCTGCACAGCAGTCTGGTGATTCAGTGGAACGGCCAGACCATATATTCCGATCCGTACGGTGGAGCCGAGCTTTTCAACAAGGTGCCGGCTCCCGACCTGGTGCTGATTACCGACATCCACGGCGATCACCTCCATCCCGAAACCCTGAAGGAACTGGATCTGTCGCACGCGGAGCTGATTGCCCCGAAAGCCGTGCTCGACCAGTTGGGCGACATCAACTTCAAGCAAACGCACGAGCTGGCCAACGGCGAGGCCCTCACCTGGCAGGGCATCCGCGTCGAGGCCATTCCGATGTACAACCTGCCCGAATCGCCCGACTCCCGGCATACGCGAGGGCGGGGCAACGGCTACGTGCTCACGCTGGGGGGCAAGCGCGTCTACATTTCGGGCGATACCGAAGACATTCCCGAGATGCGGCAACTGAAAAACATCGACGTGGCGTTTGTCTGCATGAATTTGCCCTACACCATGGACGTGGCGCATGCTGCCAGCGCGGTGCTGGCGTTCAAACCTAAAATCGTGTATCCGTTTCACTTTCGTGGTGGGGAAGGGAAACTGAGCGACGTGGAGAAGTTTAAGTCGCTGGTCACCAAACAGGACCCCAACATCGACGTACGCCTCCGCGACTGGTATCCCGTACAATAGCAGCACCCACAGGCCAACTTTCGCCATTTTCCGGTTTCTGGCAGGAGACCGGATTTTTTATGCGCGAAGAGGGCTGCGCCAGGGGCCGCTACGACGCTGATCCGAAGCAATACTTGACGTAGTGTTACAGCGATAGATTAAGGTTAATTAATTGATTTTCAGTTGGTTGGTGGAAGAGTTTTCTGAGGTTTTCGCCGGGTGGGCTAACCCTTTACGCAGCGCTACGTAAAGAACCCTATACCTCCACAAGGTGCAGCCTCTTGGTGTACCGGGAGGTTTTTTTATAGGTATATAAATTTTTACAACTATGTTAACCCGAATTGCCTTTACTTTACTTCTTATAGGCGCTAGCGTCACATTTGTCCAGGCCCAGAGTACGTCCGATTCCTCGTTTGTCGAAGACGACTGGTCGTTCGATATGGTAGAGGAAGACACCACCCAGCAGATGACGACGCCAGCCGACGAGTACGGTGAATTTAGCAACCGTACCGCCACTGTTGAAGACTCGGTCGATAACGGACGCGATGTCGTCGTGATGGAACCGGAACAACCGGCCGAACGTCGGCGTGGTCCTTTCCAGATTTTGTCGACCCCGACACCCGCGTCTCCGAGCCGCATTCCGTAACGGAAACGTTATCGCTTTAAACCTACTGCCTCACGCCACCGCGTGGGGTTTTTTTATGGCCATTCCGTCTAATGTGACGGCAATTAAACCTCAGGGTCAGCGGACGGGGCAGCCTTCTGTTGGATGGCGTGTTCGTGCGATGCGGTGGCGCGTTCCTGCCGCATTTCCAGCGATAAAAAGTAGTTCAAGCCCGTTCGGATCACCGCAATGGCGCCCAGCTTGCCGATCTGTTCCCAGCTCGGGGCAACCGCTGTCGACAGAATGTCGGCTCCCAGCTGGAACTCCAGCGCCAGGGCAAGGTAACGCGCCAGCACCAGCCGGATTGCGGTAAAGTTGTGCGTCTGTTTCGAAGCGATGGCGCGCCCGAACTGCACGATGGCCAGCACCACGCCCAAGGCAACGATCAGCGCGCCGGTGGTTTCAATGCCCAGTTTGAGCCACTGGACGGCTTCTACAATGAGCGATTCAATCGAGTAGGTTTCTTCCATAATCAGAGTAACGACGTGGCGATCAAGGGGTTCGGCGGGTAAAGCGTGTGTACTGCCACAACACAAACCGCTGCAATGCGATCAGGACCACCACCAGACCGACGGCCAGGCCAAACAGCAGCAGCGCACGGGTTTCCTGCCCCGGAACGCAAAGCTCAGCGCGGTAGAAACGGCCGGCGGATGCATGGCGTCCACGCTCACCATCAGCACGATGGTCAGGAGCATCGCCAGGCTGGCAGCCCAGTAGTTAGGCCCGATCAGCCGTTCGGCCAGAAATCCGACGCTCGCGGCGGCCACCTGCGCCAGCAGCAGCGTGCGCATGCGGTTGGTGCGGTGGTCGGGTGCCAGGTAGATTAGAAAGGCGCTGGATGGCAGCGACGAAAACAGAAGGCGCTGACTGCTGAACATTTCGAGCATGACCAGCACCACCAGTACGACCACCGTCGGCAGTAGCGCTAGTTGTAACTCATCGCGAATGCTGAACTGTGTCCGACCGAGCGAACGGGAATTAATGGGAGTGGCCATAATGCACCCCGGTTTACGTCGCTGGCACGGTTACGGTTCGGGAAATGCGTTCTTTCAAGGAGCAATCACAGAGCGATGGAAACGCTTCGGCCCTTACCGACCCACGGAATCAGACGCGGCACGCCGGGAGATACGTTCAGAGAATATGTTGGTTTTTTTGAGTGGGGTTTGGGGGAAGTTGAGCGTGGGGTTGTCGTAAGAGTAGATTATATCGACAAATCAATCGAAACGCTTTGGGCTTCGCCTTCGGTGCCCGGGTGGCGTTGAGCCGTAGACCGCGCGATTGACCAGCGCTACGGTGGATTCGAACAACCATTTGAGCGAGGAAGGCTGGATTTTTTGAGGGAAGAGGATCGGGTTGATGTCCTGACATTTTTAGGCGCATGCGTTCGCCACTTTTGAGTGAAGGGCCACTTGAGTGAGCCCCGTCTGACTACGCATTTATTTCACCTCCATAATTTCCGTTTTATGAACAGAACAACCTACTTTTTTCGCAAATGCCTACGGGTGTATGTGCTGGGATGCGCTGCACTGCTGTGCGCCCTTTCTGCGCGGGCACAGGTCCAGATGGAGTACCTGAACCGGGGTGTCGTGGCGGTCCGCAACGGCGACGCCGTCTACGTAGGCTGGCGCCTGCTGGGCACCGATTCGGCCGATGTGGCCTTCAACGTCTACCGCAACGGCACCAAACTCAACCCCGAACCCATCACGCAATCGACCAATTTTGTGGATCTGGAGGGCGTGGTCGTCGCCACGGGCGAATCCGCCCCGCTGCACTACGCCGACGGCGTGACGTACACCGTCCGTGCCGTGGTGGCGGGTGTTGAGCAGGAAGCGTCCGCGCCGACCCCCGTCTGGGAGCAGCCCTACCTCGACATTCCGTTGCAGGTGCCGCCCGACGATACGATCCACGTACGGCCCGACAGCATCGTCTCGTACAGCTACACCGCCAACGACGCGAGCGTGGGCGATCTGGACGGCGACGGCGACTACGAAATCGTGCTGAAATGGGACCCCACCAACGCCAAGGACAACTCGCAGGGTGGGCATACGGGCAACGTGTTGCTCGACGCCTACGAGCTGGACGGCACGCACCTATGGCGCATCGACCTGGGGCCGAACATCCGCGCCGGGGCGCACTACACCCAGTTTATGGTGTATGACCTGGACAGCGACGGCAAAGCCGAAGTGGCCTGCAAAACCGCCGATGGCACACGCGACGCCCAGGGCAACGTGATCGGCGACCCGAACGCCTACCACCGCAACGCGTGGGGCTGGATTCTGGAAGGTCCGGAGTTTCTGACCGTTTTCAACGGGGAGACAGGGGCTATCCTGGATACCGAACCGTACGTGCCGAGTCGCCACCCGACCATCGAGAATCCGACCCCCGCTGAAATCAAGGAGATCTGGGGCGATGACTACGGCAACCGGATCGACCGGTTTATCGGCGCGGTGGCCTACCTGGACGGGCAGCATCCCAGTCTGATCATGGGGCGTGGCTACTACACGCGGCTGGTGCGCGCGGCCTGGGATTTCAGCCACGGCGACCTGACACTGCGCTGGGTGTTCGATAGTTTCGACGAGGGCAACGAAGCCTACGCCGGGCAGGGCAACCACCAGATGTCGGTGGCGGACGTGGATGGCGACGGCCGCCAGGAGATCTTCAACGGCTCCAGTGCCATCGACGACGACGGCACCGGCCTCTGGGCCAACGGGCTGGGCCACGGCGACGCGCTGCATGTAAGCGACATGGACCCCGACCGGCCGGGCCTCGAACTCTGGATGCCCCACGAGTCGCCCGCTTACAACGGGAACATCGGTGCGGCGTTCATCGACGCGCTGACCGGGACGCCGCTGTGGACCGTGACCGAGGCCCGCGCCGACGTTGGGCGGGGCATGGCTTCCGACATCGATCCGCGCTACAAAGGCTACGAATGCTGGGCTTCGCGCGGGGGGCTCTACGCCAGCGACGGTACGTGGATTACCGACACCAAACCGTCTATGAACTTCGGCATCTGGTGGGATGGCGACCTGCAACGCGAACTGCTCGACCGCACGGTCATCGACAAGTGGGATACCACCACCAACACGACGCAGCGCCTGTTCACCGTGTATACCTACGGCGTGGAAAGTAACAACGGCACCAAGTCCAACCCGGCGCTGAGTGCCGACCTGATGGGCGACTGGCGCGAAGAGGTGATGTACCGCACGACCGACAACGCACACCTGCGGATTTTCACCACGACCATTCCGACCGATCAACGCATTTACACGCTGATGCACGACCCGCAGTACCGCGTCGCCGTGGCCTGGCAAAACAGCGCCTACAACCAGCCGCCGCATCCGGGCTTCTACCTCGGTGGCGGCATGGCCCCACCGCCCCGGCCCGACATCACGGTGGTAAAAGGGTCACCCACCGGGGCCCGTTCGTTCGTCCCGCTGCCGGTCAAAATCTACCCCAATCCTTCGGTCGGCGCGTTCTACGTGCAGTACGAGTCCCCCTTTCAGTACCAGTTGCTGGACGCTACGGGACGTACCTTGCTCTCCGGCGCCTCGCAGGGAAATTGCACGGTTGGGTCGCATCTATCGCCCGGCTTGTACCTGTTGCGCATCACTTCGACCCAAGGCATCCGCACGTTCAAATTATTGAGAGAATAACCCTGCCGAAACTCAGGTAGCCACGGCCCGAATCCCGAGCGGCTCCACCGCGCCACTGCTCCACCGAGTAGTGCCGCCGTGGAGCCTTCGCTTTTGGGTGCAGATTGGCGCAACGCAACAACCTGTTCGGAACGGGGCTCGTTACCACTATACTTTTCAACTTCAAACGACATTTTCATGAAATACAACATTTTGGGAGACACGGGCTTACTGGTCTCCGAACTGTGCCTGGGCACCATGACGTTCGGCGGGAAAGGGTACTTCGAAGCCGTGGGGAAGGTGCAACAGGAGGGCGTGAACGAGCTGGTGAAAGCCGCCGTGGAGGCGGGTATCAACTTCATCGACACGGCCAACGTCTACTCGGAGGGACTCTCGGAGGAGATGACCGGCAAGGCGCTGAAAGACCTGGGACTGAACCGGCACGAGCTGATCGTCGCCACCAAAGTCCGTGGGCAGATGGGGCAGGGGCCTAACCAGACGGGGCTGTCTCGTCATCACATTCATCAGCAGGTGGAAGCGAGCCTCAAACGACTGCAAACCGACTACATCGACTTGTACCAGATTCACGGCTTCGATCCGTTTGTACCGCTGGAAGAAACCCTCGACGCGTTGAATATTCTGGTAGAACACGGCAAGGTGCGCTACATCGGGTGCAGCAACCTGGCCGCGTGGCAGATCGTAAAGGCGCGGGCCTGTTCGGAGCAGAAGGGCTGGGCAAAGTTTAAATCCCTGCAAGCCTACTACACCATTGCCGGGCGCGACCTGGAACGCGAAATCATCCCGATGCTGGAAGACCAGCGCATGGGGTTGATGGTGTGGAGTCCGCTGGCCGGTGGGCTGCTCAGCGGCAAATACAAACGCAACGGCGAAGGACCAGCCGACGCCCGGCGGGCCAATTTCGATTTTCCGCCCGTTGACCGGGAGCGGGCTTTCAACATTCTGGATGTATTGCACCCGATGGCCGAGTCGAAAGGCGTTTCGGTGGCGCGGCTGGCCCTGGCGTGGCTGTTGCAGCAACCGGCCGTCACCACGGTCATCATCGGCGCAAAGCGCCTGGAACAACTGAACGACAACCTGGCGGCCATCGACGTGACCTTCACGGACGAGGAACTGCAACAACTGGACGATGTGAGCCAGTTGCCGCCGGAATATCCGGGTTGGATGCTCAAGCGACAAGCCCGCGACCGCGAAGCGCAACAGAAAGAGCTACACGTGAAGTAGCGCTGCCGCACGCAAAAAGAAAGGCTACCGGAGACGTTTCGGTAGCCTTTTTAGGTTCGGACAGCATGGATACAAGAAAAAGGGGATGCATTCCACCTGCATCCCCTTCTGTCAGCAATAGGAGGGCAAAAAGTTACTGGAGCACGACCTTGCGGGTAATCCGCCCTGCCGGGTGGATCAGCACGGCGTAGTACACGCCTGCCGGACGATCGTGCAAATCAAGTTGCTGATGCAGCGCACCCACCGCCGCATGGCGGCTCAGAAGACGACCCGTAGCATCGTACAGAAGAAACTCCAGCACGGCCGATGCGGAGGCGCTTGTATAGTCTACCTGCACACGGCCCGAGGTCGGATTGGGGAGTAGTTGAAAGTCGACAGGCGCCGCGGTGTGGGCCGCCGATTGGGCCCGGGGTGTGCTGGCTGTCGGTAGGGTGTCGACGACGGTGTAGCTGATCTGCATGGCTTCGCCCGGTGTGCCCTGCCGGTCGGCGGCTGCATAAGGCGCTGCCCACAGGGTGTACGTACCGGGCTCGGCCGACCACGGGTGGTAATCGCCGGCGGCATCGGACCAGACGGCGTAGGGACATTGGTTCTCGGTGCGGCTGGCTACCAGCGTCCCGTCGCGGTAGATGCGGATGCCCACGCTCCCCACCGAATCGGCTTTGGTATCGACACGAACGTTGAACACCTGGGTCGTAAAATCGGCTTTGTCCAGCACATCGCCATCGTGCAGCGTGCGCAGCGGTTGGTCGGTGGCGGCATCGATCAGCGTAAAGCCGCTGACTTGGCTCGGAACGACCGAGAAATGAACCGTCGCGGGCAACTCCGCCACGCCCAGGCCGTTCGGCTGGGAGTAGGGAAGGGCCGTCAGTACCTGCGTGCCGTAGGGAAACGCAAAGGGTGCAAAATCGCCATTATTGTCACCGGCCAGGGCATAAGGTGCCTGGTTCTCGGTCTGTACCGGCGTCGCGTTCAGGCTAAATACCACGCTGCCGAAGGACAGGCCCGGAAACTCAACGCGGACCGTCAGGTGCGGAGGCAGGGTCGACAGGTTCAGCGTGGCGCCGTCTTTCAGTTCCATCAGGTCAGCGTCGGTATCGGCATCGACCAGCATAAAGACCGGCTCCGCCGTGATGTGGCCTTTGCCTAATTTTTCGCCCAGCTTCAGGACGATGAACTCGTTATCGTCGGGCAGACCCGCGCCCACGTGCCGCCCGATGGAGAACGGATAGTTGTTGTCGTTCAGGATGCCGATGCGTTTGTCGTTGAACACCACCACACTTTCGATGGTCACGAACGGGAAGGCAAAGCGCTCGCCCAGCCCCACGTCGCCAGGCAG
Organism: Catalinimonas alkaloidigena; assembly: GCF_900100765.1. NCBI lineage: Bacteria > Pseudomonadati > Bacteroidota > Cytophagia > Cytophagales > Catalimonadaceae > Catalinimonas > Catalinimonas alkaloidigena. The sequence continues at coordinate 269,649 of NZ_FNFO01000011.1, forward strand.
GCCGGGGCCGGAAATCTGGTGCGGGTCGCGGAGGTCGAGCAGGTCGACGGCGTCTTTCTTGCCGACCAGGGCACCGTCGTCAAATAATTCGATTTCGTAGACCTGCTTGAATCCCTCCAGGTTACCCTGCGAACCGTCGCGCTCGATGATCAGGCCACGCTTCGGATTGAAGAGAATAAAGTCGCCAATGGCGGCACCGCGCGGGTGCAGCGGGTAACGGTACTGCACGCCGGTATACGACTTGCTGGGCAGGTCGAATTCGTGGATCAGCAGTTGACGCGGATCATCTCCAATCAGTGGTTTTTCCAGGAGCGGCAGCAGGCGTTTGGCCCACGGGTCGTACGCCATGCCTTCAAAGCCACCGCTGCCCTGCGCCCGCACCGGATGGTCGCGCTTGGTCTGGCGGTAGGGCCAGTAGAGGCCGCCCAGCCACGGCGTATTGGTGCCGTCCTGGTCCTGCAAGTTGGTGCCGTCGCCGCTGTCGCCCACTTTCGGGAAGTCGCCGAACAGGCAGACCGTACGGATCGCCGGGGCGTAGGCATGCACCACCAGCAGCGTGTTGAAGTCGAAGCTCTGGATGTCGGCGCGTTCTTCCAGGCCGTGCGCCATAATCACGTCGGCGACGGCTTTTGCAAACGGTTCAGTGGCGATGGTCCGTTCGGCAAACACATCCCCCCGGTTGTCGGTGTCGGTGCGCGGGTTGGTTTTCGTTTCGATGTTGAATCGCACCCGGGCGGCATTTTTCCAGCGCAACGCGGCGTTCGGGCTGCTGCTGCCGGGGCCGTAGTGGTAATAGTAGACGTAATAGTCCACAAACTCGAACAGTTGCGCGAGCGAGGGCATCACGTACGGACTCATGAGGCCTTTGGCGCTGGCGAACGCTACCGAAACCGGCGAGAGGGTCAGGTCGTTCGTCTGATCCGGTCGACCGGCCAGCAGCTGGTCGGCGATGAACGTCGTCTGAATTTCGGCCAGCGTCAGGTCTTTCACCAGCACCTCGTCTTCGTAGGTGTAGGGGGTGCCGTCGGCTTTGCGCGCTTTGGCCGATTCGATGTGCGGATCGTGGTCGAGTATGGGCACGCCGTCGGCCGTAATGCCACAGTCGGTTTCCAGGGTCGTCATCAGGTAGTCGAGCGCCGCTTCCATGGCGGGTAGCGTATTTTCCGGCCGCAGGTTGCGTCCGCCCCGGTGGCCCTGGGCGTCGAACAGGTGGACATCCAGCAGACCCTCTTCGTCCAGAAAGTCGGGTTGCCCATCGCCGTTGCCGTCGTACTGGCTCACCATCTCCCACAGCAGGGCGGGGTTATCGGAAATGATGCCGTTTACGCCCTGTTGCATCAGCTTCTGCATGCTGGCGGAGTCGTTCACGGTCCAGGCCACCACCGGATAGCCTGCACTTTGCAGTGACGAAACGTTAAAAATATCGCTGGACGCCGCGGGCAAGCCGGCGGGCGGAGTTTCGCGGCTGGGATCGAACGTCGTAGGGTCCTGGTCGTCGATCATCACGTACCAGGGCGACATGACGGGAACGCGTTCGTTACCGAAGCGTTTGGCGTGGGCGTACATGGCGTTCATAATGCGTCCGGCGCTGGCCTCTTCCAGGTAAGGGTTTTGCGGTGCGCGTACGTCCTGGCCTTCGTTTGCGAAGTCGGGCAGGGCAATCGGTGCTTCCAGCACCTTCCCCTGCGCGTCGGTGTGGAGCAGGAACGGCCCGAATTCGTCGCCAAACCAGAGCGTGCCGTCCCGGTCGCGCTGAATCGATTCGATGTCGAAGTCAGCGCCCGTCAGGAGGCGCTCGTCAGAAAACGCATTCGTGATGGCAAAAGGAATGTGTTGGTCCGGATCGTGCAGCGTGATGTACTTCAGTACCTTGATGTCGCCCTTGCCGCCGCCCTTTTTTTCGAAGCGGGGCTTGATGAGGTAGACGCGTAACAGGTAGTCGGCCGAGTTTTCGAAGCTGCCGAAGCCGTTGTCCGACATCACCCAAAACGTGCCGTTGTCGTTGGCCAGAATGGCCGAGATGCCCTGGACCGGCTGCTGGTCGACGAACGGAACGGGCTGTCCGTTGACCGACCCTTCGCCGATGCGCGTACCCGACGTAGGGCCGGGCGAAAAGGTGGCGGCATCGAGCACCGCCCGTTTGAGAAGCTGGTCGTCCTGGGCATGGGCGGCGGTAGAGAGGAGCACCGCGGCCGTACCGCCCCACAGGAGCGTTTGGGTAAGCCAGCGTGCGGATTGGGACCGCGCGCGTGGCGGAACGAGTGAAAAAGAAGGCATAGATGCGTACGTTGTGTGAAGGGATTGCGCTAAAAAAGCGATCCAAAATTCTAAAATCACCCCCCGCGGGGCAATCCAAACAGGTTATGGATTTGAGGCCTTTTAGTTACGCGAATTTTACTGTGGAGACGTGCGATTTAAAGGAAGCATAATGCCCTAAATTCGATCGAGTTGATTTTTAGCGAGATCTTGTCCCGGTTTTAGCTTTTTAGTTTTAGTAGTGTTGTAACACGCTGTATCCGAATGGCATACGCCTCGGGTTGGGGCCTTTAGTAGCGTAAGGGTGAGGCGATCTTCTGAAAAACGTCGTATTCTTCCGGAAAAAAGCGTGGGGTTAGGGTTCAGTCCTTAGCTTTGTTCGCAGATGCTAACCCTGCTGGCCGTTTGGGTGCCTCAAACCCGAAGGGCGGTCTTTCGTTCCGACACTTATGACGAGATCTGTATTCATTGCCACTGCGGAGCCGTTCAGCGGTAAATCGATGGTGGTGCTGGGCGTCCTCAATCGCCTGTTGGGCAATGCCGAGCGAATCGGCTATTTCAAACCCATCATCAACCACGCGCCGGCGCTTCAGCGGGACGTGCACATCGAAACCGTGTTGCGGTACTTCGACCTGCCCATTTCGTACGAAGCGACGTATGCCTACACGCGCGACGAAGCGCTGAAACTGGCCGAAGAGAAAAATACCGACGAGCTGATCGACACGATCATCCGGAAGTACAAGCGCCTGGAAGAAGAGTACGAATTCATCATTGTGGAGGGGAGCGACTTTGTGGGGAGCGGCGTGGCGTTCGAGTTCGGGACCAACGTGGCCTTCGCCAAAAACCTGAACGCCCCCGCCATTGTGGTGGTGTCGGGGGCCGGGAAATCGGCTTCGCAGGTGGTGAACGCGGTCATCACGACGCTCAACAGCTTTCAGGAAGAAGACGTGCAGGTGCTGGCCGCGGTTGCCAACAAGGTCGATCCCGCGCTGGTCGACGACGTGCGGGCCATGCTGCCGTCGCCCGAAAAAAGCCAGACGATTTTTGCGGTGATTCCTGAGGTACGGGAGTTGAAAAACCCGACCATGCAGGAGGTGTTTCAGGCAGTGGGTGGGCAGCTATTGTTCGGGGAAGATCTGCTGTCGCAACAGGTTGATCTTTCAGTGGTCGGGGCCATGCAAATTCCCAACTTTCTGCCGCGCCTCCGGGACAACACGCTGATCGTGACGCCCGGCGACCGCGCCGACATCATCATTGGCGCACTGCAGGCCAACATTTCGCTCAATTATCCTAAAGTGTCGGGCATTGTGCTGACGGGCGGCTTTACGCCCGACGAATCCATTCTGAAGCTGATCGAAGGGTTGCAGACCGTGGTGCCGATCATTTCGGTCGACAAGGGCACCTTCCAGACGGCCAACGAAGTGGGCGACATTCAGTCGCGGATCACGCCCGGCAACACGAAGAAAATCGAGCTGGCCATCAGCACGTTCGAAAAATACATGGACCTGCCCGCCCTCGACGAGCGGATCATCACGTTCCACTCCGAAGGGCTTACGCCCCGCATGTTCCAGTATCAGCTGGTGGAGCGGGCCAAGCAGCAGAAGCGCCACATCGTGCTGCCGGAAGGCAACGACGACCGGATTCTGACCGCCGCCGCGCGCCTCATCCAACAGGAAATCGTGGACCTGACCATTCTGGGCGATCCCACGCAAGTTGCCGCGGCCTACAACCGCCTGGGTATTCAGGTCGATCTGGAGCGGCTGCGCATCGTCAACCCGACCGAATCGCCTTACTTCGAGGACTACGTCGAGACGTTCTACGAGCTGCGGAAGACGAAAAATGTGAACCACGACATGGCCCGCGACATGATGACCGACGTGTCGTATTTCGGGACGATGATGGTTTACAAAGGCCACGCCGACGGCATGGTGTCGGGTGCGGTGCACACCACGCAGCACACGATCCGCCCCGCGCTGCAGTTTGTCAAAACCAAGCCGGGCTTTTCGGTGGTCTCGTCCGTCTTTTTCATGTGCCTGCCCGAGCGCGTGGCCGTGTTCGGCGACTGCGCCGTCAACCCCAATCCCAACGCCGAGCAACTGGCCGAAATCGCCATCGCCTCGGCCGATACCAGCCTCAACTTCGGCATTGAGCCGCGCATCGCCATGCTTTCCTATTCGTCGGGCAGTTCCGGGCAGGGCGAAGAAGTGGAGAAGGTGCGCAAGGCGACGGAACTGGTCAAAGCCCGCCGTCCCGACCTGAAAGTGGAAGGCCCCATTCAGTACGACGCGGCGGTCGATCCGGTCGTGGGGCAGCAGAAAATGCCTAATTCCATTGTGGCGGGGCAGGCGTCCGTCCTGATCTTCCCCGACCTCAACACGGGCAACAATACCTACAAGGCCGTTCAGCGCGAAACCGGGGCGCTTGCCATCGGCCCGGTGTTGCAGGGCCTCAACAAACCCGTCAACGACCTGAGCCGAGGCTGCACCGTCGCCGACATTTTCAACACGGTGGTCATCACCGCCATCCAGAGTCAAGAATGAGTGAATGGCGCGGGGCGCTTGGGGCAGAGGAACGTGTGAAGTCTGAAGTGGGAAGAAGAGGTCTTTCTGTCAAAAATCTTTCCCGCGCTACATCGATCCTCTTTACGGAGTTAGGTCCTGGGCACGCTGACAACCCCGATGGACTTTCGAACCTATGACCTGAGACTTTGACCCTATAACCTTTCAACCTTCGAACCTGTAACCTTCTAACCTCCACATGAACATTTTCGTGATCAATTCCGGCAGTAGCTCCATCAAGTACCAACTGTTTCAGATGCCGGGCGAGTCGCCCCTCTGCAATGGGATCGTCGAGCGAATCGGGCAGGAGCGGGGCGAGATCACCCACAAGGTGTACCGAAACGGAACGGAAGACGAGACGAAAACGACGGCGGCGTTTGCCGACCACGGGGCGGCCCTGGAAGCGGTGATGCAACTCCTGACCGACGCTCAGCATGGCGTCCTTCACGATCCCGGCGAGATTGAGGCGGTGGGGCATCGGGTGGTCCACGGGGGGGAGCGCTTTTCGGAAGCGACGGTGGTGACGGAAGAGGTAAAACAAGAGATTGAGCGCCTGGCTTCGCTCGCGCCGTTGCACAATCCACCGAATCTGCTGGGCATTCGGGTGGCCGAGCAAATCTTTCCGCGGGCGCAACAGGTAGTCGTCTTCGACACGGCCTTTCACCAGACCATGCCCGAGCGGGCGTTTCGTTACGCCATTCCGAACGAATTTTACCGCCAGCAGCACATCCGCGTGTACGGTTTCCACGGCACCAGCCACAAGTACGTCGCCGAACGGGCGACAGACTACCTGGGCAAGGCCGATGCCCGGCTCATCACCCTGCACCTGGGGAACGGCTGTAGCATGGCGGCGGTGCGCGGAGGGAAGTCGCTGGAGACGAGCATGGGCTTCACGCCGATGAACGGCCTCGTCATGGGCACCCGCTGTGGCGACATCGATCCGTCGGTGCTTTTCTACCTGATCAACGACCGGGGCTACGACCCTGAGCAACTCAACACGCTTCTGAACAAGCAGAGCGGCATGCTGGGTCTGACCGGACACAGCGACATGCGCGACATTGCCCGGGCGATGGACGACGGGAACCCGGAGGCCGCACTGGCCTACGCGATGTACACCTACCGCATTCGCAAGTACATCGGGGCGTATGGGGCGGTGCTCAACGGACTGGATGCGCTCGTTTTCACGGCCGGGGTGGGCGAGAACGATGCCCGCACCCGCGCAATGGCCTGCGCCGACCTCGATTTTCTGGGCATTCGCCTGGATGCCGCCAAAAACGAAGCCCGCGCCCGACACCTCCGCGAAATCAACGTGCCAGACGCGCCCATCAAAATTCTGGTCGTTCCTACCAACGAAGAACTGGAAATCGCCCGGCAATGCTTCGGGTTGTTAAAGGACTAGGAGAAATGTACGCCGCTGACCTCGGTGGACTGGAAAAGCGGCATTTGGGTAGGGATCGTTTGCTTTCTTCCAAAAATCCGTATCTTGCTTTTATTGTGTCGACCGGACACGTTAAGTAAACACCTACGCATGCTCCCTTCCTTGCCCCGCCTGGTCTGGCTGCTTCTGTTGTGCAGCTGGACCGCTGTTGCCGCGACGGCCGCACCCAAACCCCGCACAGTGGTCACCACCGACGGCGAAGTCGACGACGTCGATACCTTCATTCGCATGTTGCTCTACGCCAACGAGTTCGACCTGGAAGCGCTGGTCTACAGCAGCTCGCAGTGGCACTACGCCGGCGACGGTCAGGGCACCCGCTTTACCTCCGAGATGCCCAATACGGCGAAGCGATACGGCGAGCGGACGGAACTGCGTTGGCCCGGTACCGACTGGATGGAACGCTACATCGATCAGTATGCCGAAGTGTACCCCACGCTGAAGCAACACGCCGACGGCTACCCCACGCCCGACTACCTGAAAAGCATCGTTCGGGTGGGGAACATCGAGTTCGAAGGGGAGATGGAAAAGGTGACGCCTGGCTCGGAATTTATCAAGCAGTTGCTGCTGGACGATGAACCGGGGCCGCTCTACCTGCAGATTTGGGGCGGCACGAACACGGTGGCGCGGGCGCTGAAGTCGATCGAGGAGGAATACCAGGGTACGCCGCAGTGGGGCCAAATTTACCGGAAAGTGTCGGACAAGGCGGTGCTCTATACGGTGCTCGACCAGGATGCCACCTACCAGAAATACGTCGCGCCGCACTGGCCCGAAATCCGCGTGTTTTACAATTCCGATCAGTTCTGGAGCTTCGCGTACCTGTGGCCGCGCGTGGTGCCCGCCGAGCTGAAGACCTACCTGCGTGGAACGTGGTTTGCCGAGCACATCAAGTTCGATCACGGTCCGCTGCTGGCGTCGTATTTCCTCTGGGGCGACGGGCAGCAGATCAAAGGCGACCCGGAGCATACGCACGGGCAGCCCGACGCCGGAAAGCAGTATGGACTGCAGCAGTATGACTTCATCTCCGAAGGCGATTCACCGGCCTATTTCTTTCTGCTGGACGTCGGCTTGCGGAGTCGCGAAGACCCGTCGTACGGCGGATGGGGCGGACGCATGGTGCCCTCGCCGACCAACCCCCGCCGCTGGGAAGATGGTCCCCAGGTGAAAGATTACAACCCCTACGTCGACTCGGCCGAGACGACCTATCCGCAGACGCGCTGGATCGATGTGATTCAGAATGACTTCGCCGCTCGTGCCGACTGGTGCGTTCAGTCCTACGAGGAGGCCAATCACGCGCCGACCGTCTCGGTAAAGCATGCGCTGGACCTCACCGCCAAACCCGGCCAGAAACTCACCTTGAAAGGCGCTGCCCAGGACCCCGACGGCGATCCGGTCCAGTTTCGCTGGTGGCAGTACCAGGAGGCGGGCACGTATCCGGGAAACGTCACCCTTCTAAAACCTGAGCAGACCCAGGCGGCCGTTACCGTTCCCGCCGATGCGAAACCCGGCCAGACGATTCACCTCATCCTGGAAGGCACCGACGGCGGCTCGCCGGCCCTCACCCGCTACCAACGCGTCATCGTCACGGTGAAGTAGCCTAGATGCAGAGGGCATAGCGCAGAGGGCGAGGAAATGAATGAATCAGTGAATTACAGCATGAGTGAATAGCGCGGGGCGCAGAGGGCATAGCGGGTAATGGGTAAGGTGTGAGGTGGTGAATGAGTGAGTACGAGGCGCTTGGAGTGGAGGGCAGAGTGACGTCCGACGGCTTGAAGGCGAACGCAAGCGGCCGTCGGTCGGCTGGAGAAGAAAACAGACAGCCCTCGGAAGTGGGCAATAAACACGAGTAGGCGTTTCTATATGGCAGGGCGAACACGTTGTCCTGATACACCAATCACTTACTTAACCGATAACCAAAACGCAGTGAGAGGCGATGTTCCCAACCAAGTGTGCTCCATCTCTTTCAAGATTCTTTGAACTCTGAACTCTGAACTCAAAACTCCTAACTCTACACTTTTAACTTCCAAACCTACAACCTGATCATCCCACCATGAAACAACCTTTACGCGTATTGCTACTGCTTGTCTTGCTTCCGCTGGCGCTTCGGGCGCAGGAGGTGATGTTTGAGGCCGAGCGCCCCGGCTGGCTGCAAAAGGCCGAACAGTACAAACCGAACTTGCAGGAGACGATCCACCGCCCGCTGCATACCGTCCGGCTGGTGGAAGATGCGGCGGCATTTCAGGGCTGGAAGGCAGTAGAGGCACTGCCGATGGACAGCGTCTACGAGCGTTCATTTAAGGGGCAGTCGGGTGTGGTGCTGGACTTCGGTGAGCACCTGACGGGTTACTTCTCTTTTTCGCTGGCGGCCCTGCGCGGCACGTCCGACGCGCCGTCCCGCTTCCGCCTCACGTTCGGCGAGGTGCCGTCGGAACTGGCGACACCGTTCGATCCCTATCCCGGTTCGCTGAGCCGGGCGTGGTTGCAGGACGAAGTCATCACCGTGATGCACATTCCCGATACGATCACGCTGGAGCGGCGCATGTCGTTTCGCTACCTGAAGATTGAGCTGCTGGGCAGTTCGCCCTACTTCGATTTCCGCATCGCCGACCTGCAGTTCCGGGCGGTGACGTCGGTCGGGGAGATGCCGCCGGCGCTGGCTGCGGGGACCGATCCGCTCGTCACGCAGATCGACAGCATCGGGTTGCTGACCCTGAAAGAGTGCATGCAGACGGTCTACGAAGACGGACCGAAGCGCGACCGCCGTCTCTGGATCGGCGATCTGTACCTGGAATCGCTCGCCAACGTCTATTCGTTTCAGAACCACGACCTCACCAAACGGTGCTTTTACCTGCTGGCGGGGCTGTGCCGGGAAGATGGGTTCCTCTATTCCAACGCCTTCGAGACGCCCGAGCCTCATGCGCAACGCGGCGCGCCCTTCCTGTTCGACTATTCGTTGCTCTACAACGTATCGCTCTACGACTACCTGCAAGCCACCGGCGACCGCGCCACCGCCGAAGACCTCTGGCCCGTGGCCAAACGGCAGATGGACCACATCACCACGTACCTGAACGATGAGGGTTTGTTCGATCATCAGACGGCGACGGCCAACCGCTGGTGGTTGTTTGTGGATTGGAACGACCAACTCGACCGGCAGGCGTCCCTGCAGGGCATCATGATTTTGGCGATGAAACGGACGTACGCGCTGGCGCAGCAACTCGGCCGGGAAGGGGAGGTAACGCAACTGCCCGGGCTCATCAAAACCATGACCAACGCCGCCCGGAAGCATCTGTACCAGAAAGGGACGGGTTTGTTCGTCAGTGGACCCGACCGGCAGGTATCGTATGCCTCGCAGGCGTGGATGATCTTGAGCGGGGTAGCCACCAAAGCACAAGGGAAACGCGCCCTGCGTGCGTTGCAGACCCAGCCGAACGCCGTGCGGCCCGGCGCACCCTATTTGTACCACTATTACGTGGAAGCGCTGATTGCCTGCGGGTTGACGGACGAAGCCCGCACCGCCGTTGTCGAGTACTGGGGCGGCATGGTGAAGAAGGGCGCGGATACGTTCTGGGAAGTCTACGACCCGACGAACGAGCGCCTGTCTCCTTACAATTTCTTTCCGGTCAACAGCTACTGCCACGCCTGGAGCTGCACACCCGTCTACTTCATCCGCAAGTACCCGGAGATTTTTCAGCGGTAGTCGGGAACGGCATACGCTACCCCGCCGCACCGGAATGCGTTGACCACTCGGGCGGTAAGACGGAAGGGTTACTGACGCATCTTCAGCATGTAGTCGGCGGAGTGTTTGCCCGAGCCGTACACCAGAAAGAAGCAGGACAGCAACAAGGCAGCTGAGGCCTGCACCAGGTTGCTCACGTTCATGTCGCCGATGAAGTTGAGCAGCACGGCCGCGATCAGGATCGGCAGTTGAATCAGAATGCTGAGGCGGGTCAGCAGCCCGATGGCAATCAGCAGCCCACCGAACAGGTGTACCATCGCGATGTAGTGGACGATGATCATGGTCCAGCCGAACGTGTCGATCGGATCGAGCACGCGGATAATCTGTTCGGTTTGCGTCATGAAATCGATGCCCTTGTAGAAAAGGAAGCCCCCCAGGGCGATGCGGAGAAAATCGAAGCCGACGTTGGTGTGGGCATTGGCCCACTTGTTGAGTCTGACGATGGTATCCATGAGGTGTGGTGCGTTGGTTGTTGAGAAAAGGTAGCGTTTAATTTCCTCATTTTCAAGGGCTTGGCTAGGCCTCTTTTTAGTTCGTCCCACCACAGGCGGCCGAAGTGATGGCCCGGAAAAGGAGAGGGGTATTGTCGCCCCCCGTGCCGGAACCTACCTTTATCCGCTACTACGTTTTCCCCGTTACTTCATGACCCGACTTGAGACCGACCGCCTGGTGCTGACCGAACTCACCCTGGCCGATGCGCCCTTCATGCTCCACCTGCTCAACACGCCTGCCTGGTTGCAATACATCGGCGACCGGGGCGTGCGCACGGTCGATCAGGCCGAAACGTATCTCCTCAAAGGCGCGCTCCGCAGCTACGAAACCAGCGGCTTTGGTTTCTACCGCACGGCCCTGAAAACGGACGACACGCCCATCGGCATCTGCGGCCTGGTCAAACGCGATTTCCTGGACGACGTTGACATCGGGTTTGCGTTTCTGCCGGCGTACGTCGGGCAGGGCTATGGCTTTGAGGCCGCGCAGGCCACACTGACGTACGCCACGCAGACCCTCGGTTTCCGGCGGCTGGTCGGCATCGTGTCCGAGCAAAACCAACCCTCCGTACGGCTGCTGCAAAAGCTGGGCTTCCGCTACGAACGACACATGCGCGTACCCGGCGAAGACAAAGAAGTGCTGTTGCTGGGGCAGACGTGGTAGTGCCGGCGCGCCGCTGCGAGCGCCCTGGCCATTACCGGTGCAGTTGCGCCAGTTTGAACTGAAACACCCGCCCGATGTGCGTGGCGCGTTGCTTGGCTTCGTCGGCGACCGGGCCGGCAAAAAGCTCGTCGATGGTGGCGTGGAACAGGTTCAACCAGCGGGCAAAGTGCAGCGCGTTGATGGGCAGCGGCACGTGTTTACGAAACGGATTGCCCTGATAGCTGCGCTCGCCCAGCAGCATCGAGGCCCAGAACTGGTACATAACGGGCAAATGATGCTCCCAGTCGACGGCCGCCACACCGTTGAAAATCGGGGCCAGCACGCCGTCTTCGTTTACCTTTCCGTAAAACGTCTGCACCATCCGTTCGATGTCGGCGCGGGTCTGAATGTCGGGGCGAGGTTCGGGCATAATCAGAAAGCGTGAACACAAAAGTAAACCAGAACCCAATAGTGCAGAAAAACTTCTGAAGAAGTCGCGTACGAACGAATGAGGTTCGGACGGGCTTTTTTAGCTTTGCAGGCTGATTAGGTGCTGAGTTAGAATCACTGATGAACCATTTTGAAAAAATTGCTGCCGAGTTGCAGCTGACTCCTTCCCAGGTGGAAACCACCGTTCGGTTGCTGGACGAAGGAGCCACGGTCCCTTTCCTGGCCCGCTACCGCAAAGAAGCGACCGGTAGTCTCGACGAAGTCGCCATCGCGAACGTGCGCGACCGCGTGCAGCAGCTGCGTGAGTTGGACCAGCGGCGGGACTCGATCTTGAAATCGCTGGAGACCAACGGCCACCTAACCGACGAATTGCGCGAGAAGGTAGAACAGGCCGAAACGCTGTCGTCGCTCGAAGACTTGTACCTGCCGTACCGCCCGAAGCGCCGCACCCGCGCCACCATCGCCAAGGAAAAAGGATTGGAGCCGCTGGCATATCGGCTGTATTTGCAGGATCAGTTCGACCTGACCGAAGCTGCCCAGGTCTTTATCGATCCGGAAAAAGGCGTCACCAACGTCGACGAAGCGTTGGCCGGGGCGCGCGACATTCTGGCGGAACAGATTGCCGAAGAGGCCGACGCACGTGCCGCCATTCGGGAATTGTTCCTGAAGGAGGGCACGATTCGCAGCCGCGTGGTGCCGGGAAAAGAAGAAGAAGGTCAGAAGTACAAAGATTACTTCGAGTGGGAAGAGCGCCTTGCCGAGGCGCCGTCGCACCGGGTACTGGCCCTGCGCCGGGGGGAGAAAGAAAGCATTCTGCTGCTCGACATCGAGCCGGAAGAAGAGGAGGCCCTGAACCGCCTCGAACGGCACTTCATTCACGCCACGACGCCCGCCGCCGACCAAATGCGGATGGCGATCAAAGACGGGTACAAGCGCCTGATGAAGCCTTCGCTCGAAACGGAAGTGCGCCTGCAAAGCAAACTGAAGGCCGACGAAACGGCCATTCGGGTGTTTGCCGACAACCTGCGCGAACTGCTGCTGACCGCGCCGCTGGGACAAAAACGTGTGCTGGCGCTCGACCCTGGTTTTCGGACGGGCTGTAAGGTCGTCTGCCTCGATGCACAAGGCAAACTGCTGCACCATACGGTCATCTACCCGCACGAGCCGCAGCGTCAGACCGCCCGCTCGGAAGCCACGCTCAAGCAATTAGTGGCGGAGTACAACATCGAAGCCATTGCCATCGGGAACGGTACCGCCAGCCGCGAGACCGAAACGTTTGTGCGCGGCCTCGACCTGCCGGGGCGTCCGCTCGTGGTGGTGGTGAACGAAAGTGGCGCGTCGATCTACTCGGCGTCGGCCGTGGCGCGTGAAGAATTTCCCGACCAGGATGTGACCGTCCGCGGTGCGGTGTCGATCGGTCGCCGGTTGATGGACCCCCTTGCCGAACTCGTAAAGATCGATGCCAAGTCGATCGGGGTGGGGCAGTATCAGCACGACGTGGACCAGACTGCGCTGAAAAACAGCCTCGACGAAACGGTGGTAAGTTGCGTGAGCCGCGTGGGGGTTGAGGTAAATACGGCCAGCAAGCAACTGCTGACCTACGTGGCGGGGCTGGGGCCTTCGCTGGCGAACAACATCGTTACCTATCGCAACGAACACGGCCCGTTCCCGGACCGGCAGTCGCTGAAAAAAGTCCCCCGGCTGGGCGAAAAGGCGTTTGAACAGGCCGCAGGCTTCCTGCGCATCCGGGGCGGTGAATCGCCGCTCGACGCCAGCGCCGTCCACCCCGAAAGCTACCCGCTGGTCGAATGGATGGCCAACGACCTGGGCTGTGACATTTCGCAACTGATGCGCGATGCCTCGCTCCGGCAAAAAATCGACCTGAACCGGTACGTGACCGCGACGGTGGGGCTGCCTACGCTCCGCGATATCCTGGACGAACTTGCCAAGCCGGGCCGCGATCCGCGCGAGCAGTTCCAGGCCTTCCAGTTTACCGAAGGTGTCAACAGCATCCAGGACCTGCGCGTCGGGATGCGCCTGCCGGGCATCGTCACCAACGTAACCGCCTTCGGTGCGTTTGTCGACGTCGGGGTGCACCAGGACGGCCTCGTGCACATCAGCCAGCTGGCCGACCGCTACGTGGGCGATCCGAACGAAGTGGTGAAGGTACAGCAGCAGGTAGAAGTGACGGTGATCGAAGTCGATGTCGCTCGCAAGCGCATTTCCCTGTCCATGAAGAAAGAAGAAGCGCCCGCAGCCAAAGACGCGGCGCCCAAAGAAAAGCGCGACAAAGGCGGCCGCCCTACGGGGAAGCCGCAAAACGAGAAAAAAGGACAGGGCGGCGGCCGCAACCGGCCGGAGCGTTCGCAGAAGTCCGACTTGTCGATGGAAGAAAAACTGGCGATGCTCCGCTCTAAATTTGGCAAGGAGTAGTCGTTGCCTTCCTGACGTCTAACGCACAGCCCATTTCTGCCCAGGCGGAAATGGGCTTTTTTAGGCTTCGAACTCGTAACCGAACAGGGCAATGTCTTGCGCGTACACCCGCCGGATAATCTCGCGCGTCTCTTCGTCGTAAAACGTGGCGTAGTGCTTGGTGGGCTTGGCACTTTGCAGCAACAGGCGGCCGAGGCCAGGGCAACCCAGCCGCTCGGCAATCACCTTCAGGTCTTCCTCCCGGTTTTCGTACCGCCCCACGAAGTCGACCATCATCTTACCCTGAGCATCTTGCAGAAAATCTACCTGCGGGTAGTAATACGAGTGGCGGGCGTGTAGTGCGTGCGCCAGCATGTACCGGGGCGAATTGAATTGCAGCACCAGATCTCGGAAACTCAGGTCCGGCGGAATCGTGCCCTTTTTACGTCGGTACGCGTAAAGCGAAACCATCCGGTCCCACGGATTGCGCACGAGGGTGAATTTAAAAATCTCGTCCCACAACGCGCGTCCCAGCACCTGTTGCATTTCCTGGGCGGTCCGGTGGTCTTTGAACGCACTTTTTTGTGCAAATTTCTTTTCCAGCAGATTGGTTTTTCCGTAGGAAGGGCCAAATTGATGGCTCAGTTCTACCTTGATGCTACTGGAAGACGTCCGCGGAATGTCGATGAACCAGAATTTGTGTTTGCGGATGTCGTACACGCCTTTCAGGTACGCCGCTTTGTCGGTGACGGTATGGTATAAATTGCGGAGGAGTTGAGGAGCCATCGGATTGGGTTAAGCAAGGAACGGAGGCGGGCATGCTGCACGGCAGCCGGAGCCGGTGATGCGACTCGATCGAGGTGATTTTTTGGATTATTCGGATGCAGGTATGCAAGCAGGTACAGCGTGCCGGGTACTTGGCAACGGAAAAGTACTAAGCGGCGTGCAAAATGCAATCATCACGCGCAACAAATGGAACGGGTGCTCAAAATGTCCTACTTTGTTCGCTTTCGATGACAGAAAGTAAGATGGGTTTTTTTTGGATTATTTACATACGTGATTGGGTTCGCATCGCTTCGCCTTCTAGATTGGTGTGACAAGCAACGGAGACGGACGATGGTGCGTAGTATAGGCTTCGTATGAAAGCACTGACCTGGCAGACGGTTGTCGATTTCCTGAAAGGGGAGAGCGTGAGCATGGCCTTCCGGTACATCTCGGGAGCGTTCATTCCGCTTTTGTTCTTTCTGGCGCAGGGCGATCAGGCCACCGGACTGACGCTGATGCTCGGTACGTTGCTGGTATCGGGTGCCGACAAGCGCGAGCCCGTTCGGCGTAAGGTCAAAACCCTGGCGCTGACCATCCTGCTGTCTTCCACGCTGAGTGCGGTGGTGATGCTGGCCGCGCACCAGTATGTGCTGCTGTTTCCCCTGATCTTCCTCTTCATCTTTCTGTTGGGTTACGTAGCGCCGTTCGGCACTCGCTACGCCTCAATGGCCTTTATGGGCAACCTGGCGATCATCATCGCGCTCAGCACCTATCGTTCCTACACCACCCCGGCAGCCATTATACACCACCTGTTGCTGTTGCTGGCCGGCGGCATCTGGTATGCTGCCTATGCGCTGACCCTCAGCGCCCTCTCGGCGCGCCGTCAGTTGCGGAAAACCATCGCGACCTGCATGGAGCGCACCACGGCTTACCTGGAGCAGCGGGTGCGCCTGTTCGACGAACGCGAGGACCTGGGCGAAGGGCTGCTGGCGCTGTCGGACCGGCAGACGGACGTGACCTACGCCCACACCGACGTGCGCGATTTTCTGTTCCAGTGGATCCGACCGTTGCAACAGGAGGGCTCCTGGGAGCGGAAGATGCTGATGATTTTTGTGGAGTTGCTGGAAATTCAGGAAACGGCGCTGGGTACGCCCATCGACTACGAGCGGTGGCGCGGGTGGCTCACCACCTTTCCGGAGCTGGACGTGGTGCCGCGGTTCAGCCGGATGATGGTGGCTGAACTGGAAGGCTACTACCGTTTTTTCAACAGCCGCAAGAAAACCGTTCCCTCTGAGGAAGCGCGTCTGGAGCGTCAGGCCGAAGAGGCCCGGCAGGTGCTCGATCAGTTTCAACGGACCATCGGCAACGACCCGGAGCGGCGAATGGCGTACCTGCGGGCGCGGCGCATTTTGACCTACCAGGAGATCCAGTTCAAGAAACTGCAATCGTTGCGTCGTATCCTGGAAAACCGCGCCCAGCAGACCGAAACGAAGATGGACGACCGGATGCACTACCGGTTTGCCAACACGCCCGAAATGACGTGGGAAGCCATCCGCAACAACTTCACCATCCGCTCCAGTTACTTCCGCTATGCACTGCGGACCTCCATTACAGCGGTGGCGGGCTACCTGTTCGGCATGGCGCTGGGCTTCCAGAATCCCTACTGGGTGCTGCTGACGGTCCTGGTGATCTTGAAGCCGGGCTACGCCGTGTCGCGGCAGCGGTTCACCCACCGCCTGATCGGCACGATCCTGGGCGCACTGATTGCCTACGGACTGTACCTGCTGCATCCGTCGCAGACGGCGTCCATCGCCATTTTCGGCACGGCCTTTTTCATTGCGTTCTGCTTCGTGACGGAGTACTATGCCGTAGCGTCGGTGTTCGTGACGATCTACGTCGTCTTTCTGTACAGCTTTCTGCACCGCGAAATTCCGGGTGCGGTGCTGTTCCGGGTGGTCGACACGTCGGTCGGTGCCGCGCTGTGCTGGGTCGCCATGCACTACCTCTGGCCCTCGTGGGAATACCAGAGTTTTCCGTATTACCTGCGCGTTTCGCTCGAATCGAACCTGAGTCTGCTCCGGAAAATCACCCGCCTGGTGGGGGAAGGGGCCTGGCAGCAGACTTCGTACCGGCTGTCGCGCAAGCGGGCTTACCTCGATCTGGCCAACGTGGTCTCCTCCTTCCAGCGGTTGAAGAACGAACCTCGGCGCAAGCAGGAAGACCTCGCGCCGTACGGCAGCCTGATTCTTCTGCATTCGGCCGTGATGTCGGTCATTGCCTCCATCGGCGTCTACCTGAGTCGCCATCCCCAGTTGCTCCAGGTGCCCGGCCTGTATGGCCAATTGCGCGAGGCCCAGCGGCAGCTGGAACAGACACTGGGGCTGGTTTACAAACGGCTGGATCAGCCTGTGCCCCTCACCCCGGCAGAACCCGAACACGCATTGCCCGCACCGTCACCTCAGGGCGCCGATACAAGCGACGAAGCCTTTCTGTTTGAAGAAATCGCACACCTGAACGGGCTGATCGTGCGTTTGCAGGAGCAGATCAACCGCACCCGGGGCGTGCGCCTGGCCCGCCGCAGCGAAGTGCTCGTACCCTGAGTGCATGAGTGATTGAAGACGCGGAGCGCAGGGCGTTACAATGCTGTAATTCTTGTAATAATAGAGTAAATGAGCGGGGCCTCCACCGTACTTACGGGGCGACTTTGCTGGTTTCCCGAGCCTCACGTTTCACTTCCTTGCACACATCGTGGACAAAGGCGAGTTTCTCGACGACTTTGGGCGGAATCACGAACGGATAGAGGTCGTGGTGTCCCATGCTGCGGTTGAGGCTGTTCATGGCGAACGTGAGCGGCAACCAGCGGTTGATCAGCCCGTCGAATTTCTTCAGGCGGTACGGATCGCGGTCCATGTCGGCTTCCAGACTGTCGTCGGCTTCGTCGGCCACAATGGGACTGACCGACATCCCAAAGGAGTAGGCGGTTTCGAGGGTATCCACAATGTGGAGGTAATGCGCCCAGGTTTCGGCCCAGTCTTCCCAGGGATGCGTCGTGGCATACGCGCTGATGTACTCCTCCTGCCAGTGGTCGGGCGGGCCGGTTTCGTAGTGTTTCTCCAGCGCCTCGCCGTAGTCCGCTTGTTCATCGCCGAACAGCGCACGGAACGCTTCCTGCCGTCCGTCGTCCGCAATCAGCCGGTCCCAGTAGTAGTGCCCCACCTCGTGGCGGAAGTGCCCCAGCACGGTGCGGTAGGCCTCGTCCATGTTCTTGCGTGCCATCTCGCGTTCAAGGTCATCCGCCTCTTCGATGTTGATGGTAATCAGACCGTCGGCGTGTCCGGTCAGTACGCGGGGCGCGCCCTCTTCGGTTGGATTGGCCAGAAAATCGAACGCCAGTCCCTTGTCCGGGTCCTGAAATTTGCTGATCAGCGGCAGTTTCATCCGAAGGAGGGCGTAGACGAGCCGGTGTTTGGCAAATTCCAGCGTCTGCCACCGGGCCACGTAATCCGGATTGCTCAGGTCGGGAACCGTGCGGTTCAGTTCACAGGCTTTGCAGTAGGCCGAGGGGCTGTCGGTCGGCACCAGCCAGTTGCAGACGCCATGCTGATGGTTGTCGCAGTAGCGGTACGTTTCCGGGCCGTTTTCGTAAATCTCGAATACGGCATCGTGAACCGGCACCAGCGGTACGAGTTTGAGTTTTTCGGGTTCGAAGCCCAGGGGATAACCACACTTCTCGCAGTGGTGATTCTCGAAATATAAAAGCTGCCCGCAGTGGGTGCATTTGAAGAGTTGCATACGCTTGCTTCGGAGGAGGAAAGTTGTGTGCGTTCCTCCGAATCAAGCATTCATACGCAGGGCGGTACACGAGGTTATCGCTTGATTCTCAAATTTTTACCTGCCTTCTTTTCCAGACCTGTCCGGTGTGGGTAACGATGAAGTTCAGAGTGTCAGGAGCTAAAAGCAGGGACGATAAACCTGAAATTGAACCAGCGTCAGGAGCGGCTCCGGTCGGGTTGAAGCCAACTCGTACGCAGAGTGCGCGACCGACTTGGTTCAGCGCGTATCCCTGTGCCAGCACCTGGCCGGTCAGCCGCTCGGGCGTGTTGCCGAGTTCTTGTCAGGAACCTGCCTGCCAGGTAGAAACGCCCGCAAAGGCCAGGAACATCTGGCCTGGCAAACGACCTTTTTCGACGTCGGGGCGTAGATGGGCAACGCCATGCGCCGGGGCAATTTTTAGAAAAACGACAGCGTTTGGGCGGGATCGAGCAGGTAGTCGCCGGTGAAGCGTTGCTGGGGTTTCTCCGGCAGAGGGTGGAACGGCCCGGCCTTCACGTCGCGGAACAGCCGTTCCAGTTCCTGGTGCCGGAAGAAGCTCGCGCCGCCGAGGGCTTCCATCGCTTTTTCGACAGTTCGGATGGCCGCGTTGGCGATTTCTGTTTTCCGGGTGAGGATGGCGATGCCCTGCGCATCTTCCGGCTGAAAGTCGAAATTCTGGCACAGGCGAATCGTGTCCTGCCACAACACCCGCGCCGTGGTGAGGGCGTTGTGCATTTCGCCGACCAGGTACGGAACGTGGGGCGGCCGCTGCGCTTTGGCCCGTAGCGTTGCGAGAACCAGCTGTTCGGCCCGCTCGGCGATGCCCACGTACACCGCCATGATCAGCGGCATGGCCACGGTCAGAATCACGTTCCAGACGGGGTGGTACGTGCCCCGGGGGCGTTTCAGCACAATGGCCGATTCGGGTACAAAGACCCGGTCCAAGCGCACCGTGTGGGAGCCGGTGCCGCGCATGCCCAGGGTGTACCAGTCGTCCAGGACCGTAAGGCCCTCGGTCCGAAAAGGCACCGGGAAATGCAGCACCTGCCAGCCCGCCTCCGGGGCCTCGTACGGAGCGCTGGTGACCAGCACGTTGCCAACGGGTGCCTGGCTGGCGAAGTGTTTCTGCGCGGTGACGAGATAGCCACCTTCCGTCTTTTCGACCTGTCCGCTCGACTCCAGCCAGTCGCCGGCACCGGTGCTGACCAGAATCAACTGCTGGGCCGCCACTTTCTGCAACATGTCGGCGGCTCCCTGTCCGCGCTTGTATTTCCAGACGTTGGCCGCCACCAGGTGCTGGTGCATCGACAGGGCCAGGGCGGTCGAGCTGCAGTAATGGGCCATCGTGCGCAGCGTGTCGCACATGGCGCGGTGCGAGCTACCGGCGCCGCCCAGTTCTTCCGGAATCAGGGCCGAAAAAAAGCGGTGCTCTTTCAACAGAGCGTAGTTGGCCTGCACAAAGGTGTCGTGTTGATCGGCCGTAGCGGCGTTGGTGGCAAGGGTGGGACCCAGTTCTTCGACGAGGGCGATCCAGTCGTGGGCAATGACGTGTTCCATAAGGCAAGAGGTTGTGTGTGAATGAAAGATGAAGGCAAGATAGGCGCAGGCGGCCTGGGCCGGTTTTCTGAAAAGACAAAAAAATGTGCTGAGGAGCCCAGCCTACGAGGCGTGTACTTTTCGGTACTGCAGGGGGGAGGTGCCGAAGTGCTGTTTGAAGATCCGCGAAAAATGCGAGGTATTTTCAAACCCGCATTCCAGCACCAGCTCGTTGACGGGCCAGTCCGAGGTTTCCAGCAGGTGCCGGGCGTAGTGGAGGCGAGCCTGCGTCAGCCAGCGTCCGGGCGACATCTGAAACTGCTGTTGAAACTCACGCTTGAAGGCAGTGAGGCTACGGCCGGTAAGGCGGGCAAACTCTGCCAGCGTCAGGTTGTATTTAAAATTGGCCTCCATAATCTCGCGCAGCGAAGGCTTGTGCTGGTGGCACAGCTCCCGGAAATAGTGGCAAAGCGGTCGGTTGGTTTCGAACGAAACCAGGTGGGCGATCAATTCCTTGAATTTGATTTCCAGTAGGTGCGCGGGCGGCGGTTGCTCTTCCAGAAAGTAGGCGTACAGCGAGTGAAAGTAAGCCGATAGTGTACGGTTCAGGTGAATCGGGATGACGGCGTCGGTGGGCAGGGCGGGGCCGGCGGGTGGCGGGGGCAGCGAGGCGACCACTTCGCGGATGAAGTGGTCGGGCAGGAACATGATGAGGGCACAGAACTCTTCCTCGAAAAATTTGTGGATGATGTTCGCCCCTTTCTTCACGAAAATGGCCTCTTCGGCATAGACCATGTAGTCCTGCGAAAGCGTACGCCACTTCTTCTTTCCGCTCAGGACATACACCACGTAGTTGTAGTGTGACCAGACGCCAAACACCGATTCCTGCTGCATGCATTTGTATTCTGTGAACAGTACGTCGGAGACTTCCAGTTTTCGGAACAGCCCCTGCTGCGAAGCAAAATCAAATAGGTTGTCCATGGGCGTAGGAGTTGCGGGTTAAAAAGAGTTAAGAGTTCGCTCTGCTGGTTTTTGGGAGTTTCGGTAACGAGGGGACCGGACGGAGAAAGCGTAGAAGAGCCTAGGAGAAAGCCCGGGCAGGCCTGCCTCACTCAATCGCCATGGCACACATGGCCACGTTCTTACCCGTTTACTGCGCGAGTCGCAGATGCATTCTGCCTGATTATTCTTCTACCGGTGCGACGACTTCTTCCGGCAGGTAATGGTGCTGGACTTCGCGGGCCAGGTCTTGCAACAGGTGCAGCAGGCGGTCGGGGGATTCTACCCGGATGCGGTTGCCGAACGGCAGAAGCCAGCGGGCCATGCCTGGCAGAAAGGGCGTTTCGAAGTGGAGGCGCGTGCCTTCCGGGATTTTGACTTCGTGCGTGAATCCCCAGAGGTAGCGTTGCTCGGCCGTGAAGCGCGCCGTGTTGCCCTTGAACAGCACCGCTACCTCTTCGGTCTTTTCGGTGACGCAGCTCGGTGGGGTCATGTACTCCTGGGGATTGAAGGGCGCCACGGGCGTATACTGTGCCGCCAACACCGCCAGGTTTTTCATCCGGTCCACCCGGAAGTCGCGCTGGGCCTGGCGCAGGCGGCAGTGGGCAATCAGGTGCCAGCCGGACCCGTAATACAACAGGCCGATGGGTTCGACCGTGCGGCGCGTCCACGTCTGGTTGTACGAAGAGAAATAATCGAGCTCGACCACCCGATGCTGGCTGAGCGCCTGTTGCAGCGTCGTCAGAAAGTGGTCCGGAAACTCACTCTTCTTCGCCCGCGCGCCGCCGCTACTTGCGGGACGGAACACCGCCACGCGATCGTCCAGTTCGGCGAGTCGTGCCTTGTCGCCGGGGCGCAACACCGCCCGGATTTTTGACAGCGCCGACTGAAACGCAGGCCCTACCGACTGATCCGACCATTGTTCTACCAGCTTGGCTCCCAGCAGAAGCGCCCCGGCTTCGTCGGGCGTAAACATCACCGGTGGCAGCCGATAGCCTTCGGGCAGGTAATAGCCTTTGCCCGCTTCGGCCCCAACGGGTACGCCGGCGGCTTCCAGGGCCCGCACGTCGCGGTAAATGGTCCGCAGGCTTACGGCAAAGCGGTCGGCAAGTTCCTGCGCCGTGATTACGGGTTTGCTTTGCAGCAGGGTCAGGAGGGCAGTAAGGCGGTCGAGGCGATGCATAGGAGGGGGCAGAAAGGCGGGGAACCGTAGTCGAACGAATATACAATCTATTCCAGCAGGAAACCAGTCGGGCGGGTAGTTGGACGCGGAAAATCTGCCGCCTCCTCTGTTGAGACGGCTTTGTTACGTCAGGTCCAGGGTGCAGACCAGGTCGGTGTCGTCTACCGTTGCGCCCTTCTTTTGATAAAACGCGATGGCGTCCTGATTGGCACGGAGCACCAGCCAGCGCATCTGCCGGCATCCGGCTTCGCGGGCAACTTCGATGACGCGATCCAGTAGCGTGGCGCCGAGCCCGTGTCCCCGATGCGTTGCCCGAATGTAGAGGTCGTCGAGGTACAGCGCTTTGCCGCTCCACGAATAATACGCATAAAAGTAGGTCGCAAAGCCGATGGGTGTTCCGTCGTCGTCCTCCACCAACAGCGCCCGGAAAATGTCCTGATCCCGCCGCAATTGCTCCGGCGACGTGGTCAGCTTGCCAGGCATGTCGAGGTAATGGGCAAATTCCAGCATCAGGGCGTACAACACTTCAAAGTCGGCCGGGTGGGCGCGTCGGATGGTAAAAGGCATGGCTAGCGTTGGTTACGTTACTGGTAGTGCAGGGCAACAGGCCCATCTACCCGTCGAAAGCGCTACGTTCATTGTAGCGCGGGAAATGTGGCAAGCTACGCGAACGGGAGGTACCGTGAGGAGTCGCGCGGATGCCGACACAACCCCGAAGGTTATTTTTCCAGTGCATCGAGGCGTTGCCGGTGCACATTGAACTGAATGAGTTGGAGCAGCAGCGCGCCGAGGGCCAGGCCGCCCGCCACCCAGAAAAGCAGGTGTGCCGAGCCGAAGGTATCTTTCAATATGCCCAGTCGCGAGGCCCCGACCGAAAAGGCGAAGTTGCTGAGGGCCATGTAAAGTGCAAATTGCGTCGCCGCGACGCGCGGCGCACACAGGGCCATCGCCGTGGCATAAAACCCAATGGTAAAGACCATGTCGAGCAGCAGGTAGGCGATGATGTAGGAAGACACCACCCCGCGTTCCGGCCACAAGTGCGGCCCGGCCCCCAGCAGCACCGTCGCGACCATCAATACCAGGGCGGCGGCCGTCATCGCTCGTTTGCGTCCGATCGTATCGACCAGCCGTCCGCCGAGCAGCATGCCGATCAGTCCGGCGGCCAGGTAACCGCTGGCGTTGAGCTGGGTAAAGGTCGTATCCTGCCAGCCCAGTTCCTGTACCGTGATCACGGTCAGGGCCGCTTCCAGCAGTCCCGAGGCAGCCCGGCAGGCGAGAATCGTACCCGCCAGGGCCAGGCTGGAGGGCAACACCAGCACCTGCACCAGATTCCGCCCGATGCTCTTCCAGTTGGGGGCCGTACTCAGGGTAGCCTGTGCACTGGCTTCGCCGCTACTCCAGGGCAGCAGCCGTTCGCCGGGGCGTTCACGCAGCAGCAGCGGTACCACCATAATGGCCACCATCATCCCGGACACCAGCAGCGCGGTAGGAGGTAAACCCCAGTGGTTCAGGAGCCAGGAGACTCCCGCCGTGCTACCCGACATGCCCAGCAACATACTGCCCCGCATCACGCCGTTGGTGCGGGCTTGTTCCTGCAGGGGCACCACGTCGATGGCCATGCCGTCCACGGCGACATCCTGAAACGCAATAAAGAAGTAGGCGGCGAAACCGGCGATCGTCAGCCACGTGAGGTGCGCCAGCGGCTGCGCTACCAGCGCGAAGGCGGCGAAGCTCAGGGCCATGCCCAGTTGTGCGGCCAGCACCCACGGCCGGCGGCGGCCCATGGGCAGAAAACTCCAGCGGTCCATCAGCGGGGCCACCAGCAGCTTCATGCTGACAGGCAGCAGCGCGATGCCGATAAAGCTCCCGATCTGCGCGGCCGACAGGCCCCGCTCTGCCAGGAACGCGGGCAGCGCCACCACAATAAAGCCGTACGGCAGCCCTTGGGCGGCGTACAGCACCGAAAAGGCCACGTAACGAAGCCAGCGTTGTTGGGTAAGGGCAGGGAGGTTCGTCGCCCGAGCCGCCCGCCATTTCACCATCACCTCTGATGGGGTCATGTGCAATTAATCAGTCAAAAAGTCGTGGGGCGACCGGCAGACGTTCGAGCAACCGCCCAGGCGCGTCGGACCCGTACCACCACGAGGGTACACGAGACGGTGGTACCTCAGGGCGAACAGTAGAAGAATCTCATGTTGAAGTTGTGTCCTGGAGGATAGAGCAATATCGCGTACAGCGCCGACATCTGCACCACATCGCCCAAAAACCTCTGGAAAAGGTACCTACTTTCGGGGGAGTGGGGCTACCTGCCGATTTGATTTTTAAACGCTGCGCGGCCTTCTGTGACGTGTTCGGCAATCGGGATGGGAATCGCTCCGATCACATCCTTCCCATTTCAAATTTTAGATCTATCTTGTGGAGAGTAACCATTCTATTTTTACCTCTCACACCTATGTCCAAACCTACATCTTCCCGCCGCTCCTTCCTCAAGAAACTCGGCGGAACCACCGCACTGGTGGCCAGCGCACCGCTGGCGTTCGCCGAGGGTTTTCCGCAGCTCCTGAAACGTCCGGCTCACCACGCGGGCGTGGCTGCCAACGACCGGATTCGCCTCGGATGCATCGGCATGGGCCTGATGGGCTTCGGCGACGTGGCCACGGCCCTGCAAGTGCCCGGCATCGAATTTGTGGCCGCCTGCGACCTGTACGACGGGCACCTGCAACACGCCAAGGAGCTTTACGGCAAAGATATTTTTACCACCCGCGACTTCCGGGAACTGCTGAACCGCAAGGACATCGACGCGGTCATCATCGCCACGACCGATCACTGGCACGATCACATTTCGGTGGCGGCGATGGAAGCTGGTAAGCACGTCTACTGCGAAAAGCCGATGGTCCACCACATCGACGAGGGGCAGAAGGTGATTGACACCCAGAAGAAAACGGGCAAAGTATTTCAGGTCGGGAGCCAGCGCGTCAGCAGCATCATTTTCGAGAAAGCCAAGGAACTGTACGAGTCGGGCATCATCGGTGAGTTGAACATGGTCGAGGCGGCTTACGACCGCCACAGTGCGCTGGGAGCCTGGCAGTACTCGATTCCGACCGACGCTTCGCCACAAACGGTGGACTGGGACCGCTACCTGGGCGATGCCCCCAAGGTGCCCTACGATCCGAAACGCTTTTTCCGCTGGCGGAATTACCGCGACTACGGCACGGGCATGGCCGGTGACCTGTTTGTGCACCTGATTTCGGGGCTGCACATGGTGACGGGCTCGCTGGGCCCCACGCGGATCTACTCGTCGGGCGGGTTGAACTACTGGAAGGATGGGCGCGACGTGCCCGATCTGCTGGTCGGCATCCACGACTATCCGAAAACGGATGTGCACCCGGCGTTCCAACTGACGTTGCGCTGCAACTTTGCCGACGGCTCCGGTGGGGGCGAGCTGACCCGTCTGGTCGGGTCGGAAGGCGAAATTCAGATCGGCTGGGGCAACCTGACGGTGCGGCGCGACAAGCTGCCGAAAGCGCCCGGTTACGGCGGATGGGACATCTACAACGTTTTCACCGATGCGCAGAAAAAGGCCTTTGTGGAAGATTACCACAAAAAATATCCGTCGCAACGCGCCGAAGTGATGCCACCCGACGAAGAGCGCTACGAAGCGCCCAAGGGCTACGACGAGCGGCTCGACCACTTTGTGAACTTCTTCGAAGGGGTGCGCAACGGCAAGAAAATCGTGGAAGACGCTACGTTCGGTCTGCGGGCGGCGGGTCCGGCCTTGGCCTCGAACATGAGTTACTTCGAGCAACGTGTCATTCACTGGGACCCCGAGCGGATGCAGGTGCTGAAAGGCGATAAAGGGGACATGCGTCCCGGTAAGTAAACTTCATTGTTTAGACGAAAGCAAGCCTCGCCGGGGCTTGCTTTTTTATTAGTAGGCGACTTTTTTCCCAAACTCCCTCATGAGTGTACTCGCTCAGTTCCGCCAACGTGCGCTTGCTTTTCCGGAAGTGGAAGAGCAACCCGACCATGAGAAAACGTTGTTTCAAGTGGCGCAGAAAAGCTTTGCGACGCTTTCGGAGCCAGACCAACGGGTCTGCCTGAAACTCTCCGAACTCGATCAGTCGCTGTTTACCGACTTCGATGCCAACGCGATTTATGCGGTGCCGGACCCGTCAGGCCAAGAAGGCTGGACGTATGTAGAGCTGGATTCGGTGCCGGAATCGGTCGTGGCCGATGCGCTGACCGCCGCCTACTGCCATGTGGCCCCCCGGCGGCTGGCGCAGCCTTACCTGGATGCGTCGTGATCAGCTCACGGGCTCGGTCGGTTGTTCTTCTGCCTGGGGTGCTTTCTTCTTGCCGTATTTCTGGTAGAGCCAGCGCCCCAGCGGAATCAGGAGTACGGTCAGGAGCCACTGCGGATCGTGCAGAATACCGTCACGCCACTTGAGCAAGGTCGCCGTCCAGAAGCCCGCTTCGGGTTGTGCCTGGATGAAAATCTCGCTGGAGTAGACTTCTTTCTCGCGCAGGTATTTTTCGCCGTCCAGTTCGACCTGAATCGAGGCCGTGATGTTCAGCCGGAACCGCCCCGGGCGCAGCGGCGTCACCGACCAGTCCCAGAACACCTCATCCTGGCCCAGAATGGGCTTCAGCGCCGGTTCGTTGGTCAGGGTGACGGCGAATTTAGGATTCGTTGGGTCGTCGTCAGGGCAGTATACCTTGGTGCTCATCAGCGAACTGACTTCGATCTCGGCGCGCGTCACCTCGCCCACAATGTTGGCGAACAGGGAAGGTGCCTCCAGCGCGTCGCGCGAAATGTAAATGCGCACCTGTTGCGGCTGGCCCACTTCCATGCTGTCGAGGAGGTTGTGGGCGATGTGGCCCAGTTCGGCTTCGGCGGCGTCGGCCACTGCCGCCGGCGAAGGGGCGGATACCCCGGGATTGGCCGTTTCGACGCCTTGGGCGTAAACGGTAATGACCGAGTCCTGAAACGTGAAGTAACAGGAAGAGGTGGTGTCGAGGCGGAGGATGTAGGCCTGCAATTCGGCCCAGCGGGGCTCGTCTGCACTGAGGCGGAGGGTGTCGGACCAGAGGTAGACGGTCAGGCTGTCGTACGCCTGCCAGTCGACATCGGTAATCCGCAGCGAATCGGTGCGGCTGGAGCCCTGTCGCAACAGACGCGGGTTTTGCAACCGCACGGCCTGCGAAAGGGCCGCCGACGCAGGGGCGATGCGGGCATCACGGGGCGGGGCTTGCGTACGACCAGTGAAGGGGAGGAGGAGGAAAAGACTGGCTAGTAACGTACGCCGCACCAGAAGGGGGGAGAACCGGTTCATGGCAGGTGGACGTGGAAATTCGTAATACGTGCATCAAGGTAAGAATAAATCCCTCTTTTTCAAGAAGATACGCTTCCGATTTCTGCCGACTCCCCATAAAAATCCCCACGGAATACGAAGAAGAGTTCGCCGTCCGTGGGGTTGAAACGCTTGCCGTAAAGTGCGCTTACGTCAGTTGTACTTTCTTGCCGGTGCGGGCAGCTTCGTAAATCGCCGTCAGAATTTTCATGTCGCGGCGGCCCATTTCGCCCGGTACGATCGACTCGCGGTTTTCGCGGACGCAGAGCGCAAAGTCGTCCATCTGCAACGTCTGTTCGCGGACCTGCGGGAAATCCATTTTGCCTTCGCTGGTTTCGCCCTTCAGGCCATCGTAACCGTAGGCCGGATCGAGTTCGAACCAACCGTTTTCCGCTTCAGCACGCAGTTTTGCGCCGTTCTGGTTGTAGCTGGAAACGAAATCGGCCGTGACGCCGTCAGGAAATTCCATCTGCCAGATGATGGTCTCTTCCACCTCGTCGAACTTTTTAGGATCGGTCACCTCGCCGAACCGCGCCGTAATGGCCGTCGGCTCTTTGCCCAGTGTGTAACACGCGCCCTGTACGCAGTAAATGCCGACGTCCATGAGCGGACCGCCGCCGGCCAGCTCCTTGTCGAGCCGCCACTGGTCCGGATCGCCGATCTTGAAGCTGTCGGCCCCCGAAATCTTCTTCACCGGCCCGAAGACCTGCTGCTGCCCCAGGCGCATCATCTCTTTGTTGTGCGGCTCGAAGTGCAGCCGATACCCCACCGAAAGTTTGCGGTTGGCCTCTTTGCAGGCGGCAATCATCTGATCGCATTCTTCGACCGAAATGGCCATCGGCTTTTCCGTAATCATATGCTTGCCCGCTTTGGCGCCGCGAATCACGTACTCGGCGTGCATGGAGTTGGGCAGCACCACGTACACGATGTCGATGTCGGGGTTGTCGGCAATCTGGTCGTAAGTTTCGTAGTTGTAGACGTTTTTGTCGGGGATGTTGTACTTCTTCTTCCATTCTTCAGCCTTTTCGGGGGTGCCCGTCACAATCCCGGCCAGGTAACAGTGTTGCGCTTCGGCCAGCGCCGGTGCCAGTTGGTGGGTGGCATAGCTGCCCAGGCCGACGAGCGCCACGCCCAGCTTACGGTTCTGCGGATCGTTGGCATTGGCCTGCGCCGTGGTGTCGGTCGAGGCGGTATCCGAAGGGTTGGACGAAGGCGTACACGCCGAAAACGCCAGAGGAGCCGCCAGAATGGAGCCGACGCCCAGGGCCGTACGACGTAAAAAAATTCGACGGTGAAACGATTGAGACATACAGTTTGGGAGGTTTTGTGAATAGAGGTGCGTTAATGAGGTGCAACAAACAGAATTCCGCGCTGGAATGCAACAACCCACGAAACCGATTGCACAGAAGTTACGCCTGAGCGGGGTTTGTTCCCGGTTCGGCAGAGAAAGCCCGCGCGGGGGTTGTCGGCTGGCAGGATTTTGACAATTTACGGCCCTGAACCGAATGGATACACCGAACAATGGAAATACGTATTGATCCTGATTTACAAGAAGTTGAAGCCATGATTGTGCCGCTGGTGCAGGACAGCCGCCTGGCCGACCGGCGTGTCAAGCTGGCCGAGCGCGCCGGCCTGGACGGCGACGTCGATTTTGAAGGTGAACTGAAAGAAGTGGCGTTGTTGTACGCGCGTCCGGGCAAAGGCCCACGACGGGTCTACCTGTTGGGAGTGGGCCAGGAACCCGATTTTGCGTCGGTGCTGCTGGCGTTTCGCAGCTTCGCTCATCGCTACGGTAAGAAACTGCCGACGCGCGTGGGCATCTTCTTCCAGTACCTCACCGGAGCCGATGCCGATGCGGCCGGCACCCTGACCGACGCCGCCGTCAACGGATTTCTGCTCGGCGCCTACAACCTGGGGCTGTACAAAACGCAATCCGATCCGCCGGAGGAAGCCCCCGGCAGCCGGGGCGCGGCGTTGCTGCAATTGCGCACCGACGCAACGGCCGACGTGGTGGAGCGAGCGCAGGCGACCGCCGACGTCCAACGCCGCATCCTGGATCTGGTCAACGCTCCGGCCAACAAAGTAACGCCGCAAACGCTGGTGCAGTGGGCCGTCGATGCCGGTGCCCAGTGGGGCTTTTCCGTAACGGCCTACGACCGCGCACAACTCCAGGAGATGGGGGCTGAGGCATTGCTGGCCGTAGGGCGGGGCAGTGCGCATCCGCCTCAGTTGGTGGTGATGGAATACAAACCCGAGGGCGAAGCCTTGCCCAAAGTGGCGCTGGTGGGCAAAGGCATCACGTTCGATACGGGCGGGCTGTCGATCAAGCCTTCGGCCAACATGCACCACATGAAGAGCGACATGGGCGGCGCGGCGGCAGTGCTGGGCACGATGGAGCTGGTGGCGCGGCTGAAACTGCCGATTCACTTGATCGGGGTGGTGCCCACGGCCGAAAATGCGGTGGACGCTTCGTCGCTGCGTCCCGGTGATGTAATCGGCTCGTATTCCGGCAAAACCATCGAAGTTATCGATACCGATGCCGAAGGGCGGCTGATTCTGGCCGACGGACTGGCCTACGCCAAAAAGCACTTCGATCCCGAGATCCTGATCGACCTGGCGACCCTGACCGGCAGCGTAATCGGCACGTTGGGTTACCACGCGGCGGGGCTGTTTACCCACGACGATGCCCTGGCGCAGGCCCTGACCGCGGCGGGCGAACAGACCGGCGAGCGCGTCTGGCGGTTGCCGCTGTGGCCGGTCTACGCCGACGAGATGAAATCGGACGTGGCCGACATCAAAAATTACCACGGCAAGCCCTACGCCGGTGCCATTACGGCGGCTAAATTTCTGGAGGCGTTTACCAACGAACATCCGCGCTGGGCGCACCTCGACATTGCGGGGGTGGCGTTTGGCAGTTCCGAGTTTTCGTCCATGCAAAGCGCAACGGCCTGGGGCGTCCGGTTGCTGACCACGTACCTGAGCGGACTGGTCTCCTAACACCGAGAACCAACCGAGCGGCATAAAAAAGCCCGTTTCCGTAATGAGGACGCGGGCTTTTTTGCAAAAGTCGTAAGGGGTTAGTTCATGGCGTGTTCCCACACTTCGTTCGGCGCTACCCAGCGGATGTGGGGATTGATCCGTTGCAGATCGGCCACAAACGCATCGGGGCGTTCCGGCGAAACGACCAGCATGTCGTAGCGGTTGTACCGGATTTCGAGGCGATCAAGCGAGTTGGCCGGCGCGGCCAGCAGGGTTTGCGTACGCCGGATTTCGCGGATGCGGCTGATCGGCAGGGTGGAGGTCGTCAGCGGGCCCACTTTGACCACCAGCATTTCGCCGACAATCTGGTAGCGTGTGCCGTACCACACCACGGCGGTCAGCGCACACGTAGCAATCATGATCAGCGCCATCACCCACTTGCCGTCCCACAGGCTGAAGCCCAACATGCCGAGCAGCGGAACCCAGAGCACGATGCTCACAATTTCGCCCTTCTGAGAGGTGTATACTTTTTTCATAGGAGAGAGGCCTGCGTTTCAAAAGATAGTTTTGTTTTTTCTCAATTCCTAGAAAAAAACTTGCAGTTTATGGTGCAAACCATTGCACTAAGACAAGTACGTGGCTGTTTCTCATCAGGTTACTACTCGGCTTGCTTACATCCGTTGCGCCCGGGGTTGCAGGTCGGTCAGCGCACCGATCTTCACCTTCTCGCCCGTCACGACACTCTCGCGGGCCGCTACGCCCAGCAGACACGCCATGGCACCGTCGCGCGTTCCGGCCGACTGTCGGTACGGATCTTCCATCGCCGGATTTTTAAAGATCTTGTCTTTTAGCCGCGTGTCGCCACCGCCGTGCCCGCCGCCGCCGTGCGAAATTTTGATCAGCTCCGTCTCTCCGAAGTTGCGCGTCAGGCGCAATTCGTCGTAGTCTTCGGCCTCCCAGGGCTGGCGCTCCTTTATCCACGCTTCGAGGCGTCCCTTGGTGCCGTTGAAGGCGATGCGGTAGCCTTCGTAAGGCGAGTACGTGGTGAGCGAGTAGCTTACCTGCACGCCGTTGGCGTATTGAATGGTGGCCGCCATTTTATCGTAAATATTGACGTCCTTGCGGAACACGCAGCCGTCGCGGTGGTAGCCGTCGTACTGTTCGTGGTCCACATACAGGTTCATGTACTGCTTGTTATCGGTGATGTCCCAGTAAAAATTGCACTTGTCTTTGTGTGGGCAGGGCCGGCAGTGGGTATGACGAAACGGGTTGTTGATGCCATAGTGCTCCAATTTGCCCAGCGCGAATACCTCTTCCGGATCGGACTCCAGCCACCAGTTGAGCAGGTCGAAATGGTGTGTGGCTTTATGAACGAACAACGTGCCGCCCATCTCACGCAGGCGGTGCCACCGGCGGAAATAATCGGCGCCGTGGGAAACGTCTAGGTACCAGTGGAAGTCGGTAGAGGTGATTTCGCCAATGGCACCGTCGCGCAGCAGCTCGTAGAGTTTCTGCCGGTGTGGGGAGTAGCGGTAGTTGAACGTGACGGTCACCTTCTTGCCGGTGCGGCGCTCCGCATCCAGAATCGCCTGGCACTTGCGTGCGTCGGTGGTCATCGGCTTTTCGGTGATGATGTTGGCCCCCAACTCCATGCCGCGCACGATAAACTCGTGGTGGGTGGCGTCTACGGTGGTCACAATCAGCGTTTCCGGCTGCGTCTGCCGCATCATTTCCTCAAAATTGGTGAAGGTAGGACACTTCACGCCCATGTACTTCTTGGCATACGCCACCCGCCCGGGGTTGACGTCGCACAAACCGACAAATTCTACCAGATCGCCGTACGCCTCTACCACGCTTTTTCCCCACATGCCCGTACCGCGACTGCCCGTGCCGACCATGGCCAGTTTGCGTTTGGCAGTTGGGGCCGGGACCGCCTGCGCCAAGAGCGGACTCGCAAGTAAACTTCCGGCTACGGCCGTGCTGGTGGTCGTCAGGAATTGACGCCTCGTAGAAAATGTGTTCATGGTGTCGATCAGGTTTGAAACGTAGTTGCACCTACAAAGAGACAGGAGCGGTGGGAGTTTACTCACCGGAGGGGCAAATATTCGGGGCGGTGGCAGGGGGGCCTCCTGTAGATGGGAACGAAGGCGACAGGAGCAACAGGCTGTGCATCAGGGTTATGAGAAAAATCTTACTTCATCCTTCTTGAAAAATACTTTGGCGGACGTCGAGCCAACACGCTTTTTGCTTATGTTGCCACCTGATTTTTACTTTCTGTCGAACCAGCTTTTTTGTTGATCGTGCGATTCCCCTCTTTCTGCCGTCGGCTTCTCTGGATGTTGGTGGCCTTTTTGGGATGTGAACTGGGATGGAGCCAGTCGGCCCTGCGCCACCTCTACTTCAACAGTACAGAAAACATCGTCGCGCTTGATTTTGAGACCCAACCGCCCACGGTACAGTACACAGGCGTGGGGTCGGGCGGTTCGGTGGGTGAAGGCCTCGCGCACCTGGAAGATAGCACCGGAACGGTGGTGCTCTGGGTAAACGCCGGTGGTGTCTACGACCGCAACGGCGACCTGATGCCAGGCTCCGTCGGCATTTTTGCCGACCCTTCCGCCACCGAAATTGCCATTTGCCCTGTGCCCGGCGATCTGTCTCGCTATTTTCTGATTTACAATCAACTTCGTTCCGACAACCAGGAACACAGTCCTCTTTTCTATTCGATCGTGGACCTAGCGCAACGCAACGGGGCCGGAGATGTCACAGAGCTCAACCAGTCACTTGATGCACGTTCGCACGGCGAAGGCCTGGAGGTAGTTCCCATCCCGTGCAGTGACGACTATTGGGTGCTAGCCTATCGACGGTACGAAGGATTTGTACGTTTTCGCGTAACGGCGACAGGGCTGGGAACTGCGGAGCTGATCGCCCCTTTCGATGCAGCGCAGTCCGGTGGGCGTGGCGAACTTGACTATTATCAGGGGCGGTTAGGGTATGCCGTGGCCTACCGACAACGCATTTGGGTGGGGGACTTCGAGCCGGAAACCGGTGACGTGCGCCGCGCCCGTTCGGTCAGTTTTTTGAGCTACGTGAGTCCTACCAAGTTTCAGGATACAGGCATGTATGGACTGGAATTTTCGCCCGATGGCACCAAGGTCTACTGCACCGATTTTAACAACCGCGACTTGTTTGGTAATGTAGTGAATCCAAACCTGTTCTGTTACGACCTAGTGACCGACGAAATCCGTTCCTGGACCGTGCCGCTTGTGACCCAGGGGTGTACGGGCACGCCACAAGGACTGGGGCAAATCGAACTGGCCAGCGACGGCCGTTTGTACGTGACACAGGTGGGTGGGTGTGCCATCACCGTAATTCACCAGCCTGATTCGGTAGCACCGACGTTCACGATCATTCCCGTTGGTATGCCGTTGTCGCTCGGCATTTCAGACCAGATTCAAGCCCCGGTGTTGCGTCCGTTTCGGGTGGTCGCTGACCAGCAGCTTTGCGCGGGCGACGCAACGACGTTGTGGGCAACCGGTGGCCTCGCCTACCAGTGGACGCCAGCGGCAGGATTGAGTGACCCGACCAGCGCCCGGCCGGTGGCTCGCCCCTTGGAAACCACGGTGTATACTGTGCGGGTCGATCGCGGAAACGGCTGTGCCGATTCGGCCCGGGTGCGCATCGCGGTGAGCCCGTTGCCGACCCTGGCTATGGATGATCTGGTCGTGTGTACCGGCGACTCCGTGGCTCTTCCGGTCGAGTGGCAAGCGCACGTCACGTACCAACTGACCCATGCGGATTCTGTCTGGTCGCTCCCGTCATCGCAGTTCCTTGCCGCACCGGGTGTCTACACGCTGACGGCTACGAACGAAGCCGGTTGTGCGGTCGCCGATACGTTTGAGGTACGGCAGCATCTTGGCTCATCTGCCGGGCTGCCGTCTGAACGTATGTTTTGTGGTCCGCCCCCGTACGTGCTGGGGGGAAGTAAGGAGCCCAACGTCACATATCGCTGGTCGACAGGGGCTACCACCCCCACTATCGAAGCCGACAGTTCCGGGCTTTACTGGCTTGAAGCTACCAACGGCCTGTGTACGGTACGCGATACGGTATACGTGACCATTGCAGTGCCACCGCGGTCCTACAACGTAATCACCCCGAATGGCGACGGGCGAAACGAGTTCCTCGATTTCGGTCGGCTGGCGCCGTCAAGCGGTTTGTTCATTTACAACCGCTGGGGGAAACAGGTCTACGTCTCCAACAATTACCAGAACGACTGGCAGGCACGCAACACGGCTGGCGAACCCTTGCCGGGCGGTGTTTATTACTACTTTTTGCATCTCAATTCTGATTGCGGCGACAGCTTCAAAGGCTGGGTGGAGGTGGTGCGATGAGGAAGACTAAATCGTTTCAACGCAATGCAGCAATTCGTTACGTGTCTCTGTCGGCTACGGAAGAGGCGCTTAATCAGGCAAAACCGGAGAATGGGCAGAATTTGAAGGAAACCAGATACAAGAGAGCCACGACATTCATAAGGCTGGACCGGCAGAAGTCGCTCCGACCAGAATAGCTTGTTAGCTCTTAAAAATTGCGGGTGTAGACCCGCTGCACGCCCAAGAGTAAGCGCAGTTAGTTCGATAAATTCAATCAGACAAAATGCTTCAGAAAACTACACTTTTCCTGTTTCTATTAATGGCTGTTAGCGCCTTTGGGCAAGCACCAGGCTATGAAATGCAGACAATTTTAGGGTCGTATTTTAAAAATCCAAGTGATTTGGCCGTGGGCGCTGATGGTGAATTTTATGTTCTAGAGAATCCCTATATAGCTAAAATCAGTGCAGATGGAAAACATCAAGGGTGGATTGAGCCGAGTGGGGGATCGGAAGATCGAATATTCGTAGATGAGAAGCAAAACTTGTTTTTGATAGCAGAAGCAGGAATCTATGAGCAACTATACAAGTTTGACAGTGCAGGTAATTTCGTGATGGAAATAACCTTTCCTGAACCGGAGCACACGTATCACATTGATGCACTTCGCGCGGATGGGGAACAACATTTGTATGTGCTGATTCATAAAGAAGTGGGTAGATCATACTTATCAAAAGTATTACAGTTTGATGCCGAAGGAAATTACTTGAATGAGATAGTGTTGGATATAATAGAGGAGGGTTATAGTTACAATGATTTGGCCTTTGATGCTATCGGGAATATTTATGCGCTGGAATCAGGGCACTACAGGATTAATAAATTCTCTTCATCAGGTAGGTTTTTGAGCCATATCATGGCTACAGGGACAAGCCACTTCTATAAAAGTCTAGAAGTAGACGGAAATGGTGTGGTAAACGCTGGGTACTCAGACGGGATCGATCAGTTTGATGCGGACGGGCAATTTTTGAGAGCAATTTTAGCGGGTCGGGAAGTGATAGCCCTGGCGATTGATCAAAAAAATAAAAAGATACTTCATGTACTGATAGATGATCCTTACCAGGCTATTATGTCGATTGAAAATGGAGAAATTACAACAGTTATCGAACAACAGAAGTGGCCTCAAAAAGAATATCAAGGGATCGCGTTTGACCGGTACAACAACTGCTACCTGTTTGAATCCGATCACCAACAAATTGTCAAATATACTCCTGCTGGGACACTCATAGGACAGTTACCCTTAAAAATGAATAAGGATGGGCGTTTCCTAGACCCTGTCATGATGCTACTGGACCGATTTGGTGATTTTTATCTGCTGGAAGAAAAACGTCTGTTGAAATTCTCAGGCGCTGGAAACCTGCTCTATGAGATTTCTGATTTTGGCCCCACTGACACACATTATGCTTTCAAAGGCATAGCACTGACACCTACAGGGCAACTGTACATTGCTGATAACGCTGGGAATTGTGTTCGTAAGCTTGATGCGACTGGCAAGTACCTGGACAGCTTCAAGACTACGGGGCAGGGTGCCGAACTCTTAAATGGACCGCAAGGTGTTACTCTAGACGAGGCCGGTAATGTATATGTAGCACAGCAAGATGGGCGCAACGTGCAAAAGTTCTCTTCTGACGGCCAGTTTCTGCAACATTTTGGAAAACCGAGTTCTTTTTATCGTGGTGATGAACCGGAAGGAATCATTATCGATGCCTACGGTAATGTGTGGACCACTACGGCGAACGATTGGCAGTTGCGTGTGTGGAACAGTCAAGGTGATCTTCTGTCAGAAACATCCATATGGTCAAATCACTTGATCGCGATTAGTCCTAATAAGGGGATAATGGGAGTTACTTGTAATTGGCTAACCCATGTTGTTTATCAGTACACGAATCGGGAATACCTGCCTACTGCGTTCAGCACAATCACCGGAAGAGTATACGGAGATAACAACGAAAACTGTAAATGGGATACGAGTGATACAAAATTTAACCAAAGCATTATTACCGTGCAGCCGGGGTCCTATTATGGTTACCCTGATCAG
Source organism: Catalinimonas alkaloidigena (assembly GCF_900100765.1). Taxonomy (NCBI): domain Bacteria; kingdom Pseudomonadati; phylum Bacteroidota; class Cytophagia; order Cytophagales; family Catalimonadaceae; genus Catalinimonas; species Catalinimonas alkaloidigena. The sequence goes on from NZ_FNFO01000011.1 coordinate 306,709, forward strand.
GAAGGGCGCTACGCAATTCAGGTTGATACTGGTACATATTATGTCAATCAACTACTTCCTGACCTGAAACGATGGCAATGGGTAGAACAAACCTGCCCGACTAACCCGTCTTATCACCGGGTGCAGGTTTCCACACAAGATACCACGGTAACGGATATTGATTTTGGTAACTATTTGGTTCAAGTGCCCTATCTCACCGTTGCGGTCTCTTCTGATCGACGTCGTCGGTGTTTCAGGAGCACCACCACGGTGCGCTATACCAACGATGGGGCCGCTCCCGCTTCGCCTGTGGAAGTGAAAGTAAAATATCCGGAGTATGTGGTGCCTATTTCCAGTACCATGCCCTGGAGTCGGGTAGAAGACGACAACGTCTATGTCTTTGTGTTGGGAACATTGGCACCGCATCGGTTCGGGACGATTCAAATTACCGACTCGGTGGTCTGCGGCATCGACTCCATTCGTGGCCTGACCCAGTGCACCGAAGCCCAAATTTTTCCACGTAATCTGCGGGACGTCGACCCGAACTGGGACCAGTCGGAAGTGAAGCTGACCGCCACCTGCCTGGACAACGGCTTTGTGCGCTTTGTGGTTCGGAACCAGGGCTTGGCCATGCAGGACAGTAGCGCCTACCGGCTCTACCTGGATGCGCAACTGGTCTATCAAGCCAAGCTGAAGTTGGTAGCTGACGACAGCCTGGTGTTTCGTGTGCCGGTCAACGGCCAGACCGTACGGCTGGAAGCCGATCAGCGTCCGGGGCATCCGTACCAGCAGCAGACTCACCTCACACTGGAGGGCTGTGGGACCAATGTTGAGGGAGCCATCAGCTACGGCTACGTGGCGCAACTGCCGCCGGACGACGAGCCAGAGGAAATAAGTGTTTCGTGCTTACCCATCATCGATTCGTTTGATCCCAACGACAAGTTAGCGTTGCCGACGGGGCGCTTTGCACAGCATTACCTACGGCCCGACGTCGCGCTCCAGTACACAATTCGCTTCCAGAATACGGGTACCGATACGGCCTACCGCGTTGTGATCGTCGATACGCTCGATGCCGGACTGGACTTATCAACGCTGCAGCAGGGTGCATCATCACATCCGTATCAGTTCTCGCTTTCCGGCAAAGGGCGGGCAGTGCTGACCTGGACATTTACCGATATCGACCTACCGGACTCTACGCGGAACGAACCCGCCAGCCACGGGTACGTGAGTTTCTCCATTCGGCCCTACGACACGCTGCCGGAGTTAACGCGGGTGGAAAACGAAGCTGACATTTACTTTGACTTCAACGCGCCGGTGCATACCAACCTAGTGTTCCATACGCTGACCGACAGTGTATTCGCCGATTTTACAAAAATGCCTCCTATTGAATTTGAAGCGGTGACCACGACCTCTGCCGCTCTGGATCGCCACGTGCAGCTCTATCCCAATCCCAGTGCCGGGTACTTCCAACTGAAGTGGGCAGAAGCTCCGCACGGAAGTCTGACCCTGGAAGTGGTAGACCTGATGGGGCGGACCGTGTGGCGTAAGTCCGTCCGCAACCAACAGGAAGTGCTAGAAGAAGCGATTGATCTCCGTCTGCAACCGGCCGGCCTTTACAGCCTGCGCGTACAAACCCCCGCCGGGCAGCTGCTGCGTAAGATCGTGATCCAGTAGCGCCACCGCTTCGGCAAAAAGCGGGTGACAATTCCGCGAATCTTGGATCTTTGTGTCGTCGGCTCGGTTGAGTCGGCGGCACCAACCCCCTTCATTCGTATGCATTACTCGCTTCCTTTGGCCCTGGCGTTGGGCCTTCTGCTCGTCGCCTGCCAATCGGCTCCTTCCGACACCAGTACTTCGGCTGAGGCCATGGCCGATGCGACGCCGGGTGCGGCGTACCAACTGGTCTGGAGCGACGAGTTCGATGGCGAGCACCTCGACACTACCAAGTGGAACTACAACGTGGGAGGGCACGGCTGGGGCAACAACGAATTGCAGTTTTATACCGACGCGCGTCCCGAAAACGCGCGTCTGGCAGGCGGAACACTGCGGATTACGGCAATCCACGAACCCTGGGAAGGTAAGGAATTTACCTCGGCGCGCCTGACCACGAAAGGCAAAGCCGACTGGACCTACGGACGTTTCGAAATACGCGCCAAGCTGCCTTCGGGCGTGGGAACGTGGCCGGCCATCTGGCTGCTCTACACCGATAAAGAATATGGCAACCAAGGGTGGCCCGACAACGGTGAAATCGACATCATGGAAGAGGTGGGGTACGATCCGGACGTGATCCACTCCACGATACACGACAAAGCGTTTAACCACAGCATCGGCACGCAGGTGGGGGATACGCTCCGCATTCCTACGGCGCGCTCGGCGTTTCATGTGTACCGCACCGACTGGACGCCCGACTCCATCATCTCCTATATCGACGACCAACGTTATTTTGCGTTCGGCAACACCGGCGAGGGGTGGGAGGAGTGGCCATTCGACCACGACCACCACTTGCTACTCAACGTGGCGGTGGGCGGCAACTGGGGCGGCCAGCAGGGCGTGGACACCACGGCCTTTCCTACCGCCATGGAAGTCGATTACGTGCGGGTATACCAACAGAAATAATTACCCGAAGAATAGATAGGCGATGAAAATGCCCGAGATGATGGCGGCAAAGTCGGCAATCAGGCCGCAGGTAACGGCGTAGCGGGTGTTTCGGATGTTGACCGAACCAAAGTAGACGGCCAGGATGTAGAACGTGGTGTCCGTCGCCCCCTGAATGGTGGAAACCAGCCGCCCGGCAAACGAATCGGCTCCTTCGGCTTGCATCAGATCGACCATCAGTCCGCGCGCGCCACTTCCGCTGAGGGGCTTCATCAGGGCGGTGGGCAGGGCCGCCACAAAACGTGTATCGACGCCCAGGCTTCCGAAGAACGCGGCCAGCCCGTTCTGGATGTAGTCGAGCGCGCCGCAGGCTCGGAACACCCCGATGGCCACGAGTACCGCCACCAAGTACGGAATGATTTTAACGGCCACCTGAAATCCCTCTTTGGCCCCTTCGATAAATGTGTCGTAGACGTTGATGCCCTTGCGCCACGCCAATCCGATGAACGCGGCGATGATAGTGAACAGAATCAGGTTACCCACAATGGTAGAAACCCGGTTGATGGCCCCCGAATCCAGCGTGGCGAAATACCAGATGATGCCCGCGATGAAGAGCGAAAGGCCGCCCAGGTAAGCCAGCACCACCGGATGGAATAAGTTGATGCGTTGGTAGAGCGAGACGGCGATCAGCCCCGCCATAGTGGAGAAAAACGTGGTGAGCAGAATGGGAATGAAAATGTCGGCCGGGTTGGCGGCTCCGAGTTCGGCCCGGTACGTCATGATCGAAATCGGGATCAAGGTCAGGCCGGACGTGTTCAGTACCAGAAACATGATCTGCGCGTTCGAAGCGGTTTCGGGCGTGGGGTTGAGTTCCTGCAACTCTTCCATGGCCTTGAGGCCGAGCGGCGTGGCAGCATTGTCAAGGCCCAGCATGTTGGCCGAGAAGTTCATCAGAATGGAGCCGAACACCGGATGGCCCGCGGGCACTTCCGGAAAGAGCCGGTGGAAGAGGGGCCCGATCAGTTTTGCTAAAATGCGAATCATGCCGCCTGCTTCGCCGATCTTCATCAGGCCTAGCCAGAGCGTCAGCACACCCGTCAGGCCCAGGGATATCTCAAAGCCGGTTTTGGCCATATCGAACGTGGCGGACACCATGTTGGGGAAAACTTCGGCGTCCCCCAGAAAGATCAGTCGAATCAAACCGACGACAAAGGCAATGAGAAAAAAGGCAATCCAGATGTAGTTGAGCACCATAGGCGTAATTTTGCTAATTCCTTTTTAGCAAAAAGGATAAATTTGGCAGGAAACTTTCCCCGGCGAATCGTCGTCACGGCGGTCCGTCGCAACGGCGCAATATAACTGAATATGAGTCTACTGCGGGCTAACCTCCGTTTTCTTCGTAAGCAACACAAACTCACGCAGCAGAAGCTGGCGGACCGAATCGGCATCAAGCGGTCGTTGCTGGGCGCTTACGAAGAAGGGCGCGCCGAACCGCGCGAGGAGTACGTGGCGCGGATGGCCGAGGTGTTCGGAGTGGACTTCGTGCAACTGATGACCCGCGACCTGACGGGTGGGAATCCGCCGCCGTTGCCGGGCAGTGTGCCGACGCGTCACCACGACGATGCCCATCGGTCGCACCACGCCGCGCCCGTCCGAAACATGCCCGCCCCTCCGAAGCCATCGCCGACGACTTATACCGCCGTTAAACCTGCTCCGCCAAAACCTGAGCCGGCAGCACCGACGCCCCGGTCCGATAACGGCGTGGCCGTTGCCTCTCCCAAACCCGCCGCTTCCGGCACCAATCGCTACGCCGAAGGGCGCGAAATCCGCATGCTGTCGGTTACGGTCGATGCCCAACAACGGCAGCAGATCGAGCTGGTGCCGCAGGCGCAACTTCGGGCGTACGAAACGCAATACGCCGATCCGGCTTTTCTGGAAGGATTGCCCAAAATGCAACTCCCGTCGCTTGAAGGAGGCGACGTGTACCGGGCGTTTGAGTTGGATGCGGTGGTGGTGGTGGGGCGCTACGTGCGCAACTGGTATTCGCTACAGGCCAAGCCGTACGTGCTGCTGACGCGGGGCGGGCGCGTACACCAGGCGGTGCTCGACAATCAGATTGCCGAAACGGGCTGTGTGCAGGTGGGAAACGAGGCGACGCCGGTCGAGTCGATCCTGGAAATCTGGGAGCCGGTGCGCTGGATCAGCGACCGCCCTCCGGTGTCGGCCGAGGCGGGGCAGCCGCTTTCGGTGGCCGAACTCACGCAACTGGTGCGGCAACTGCAGGCCGACGTGGAGCGACTCAAGCGCCGCTAGTCGAAACTGAACAGCGAGTGCTGCGTGCCGCCTTCGCGTTTGGTTCGGGTGGCCGTTTCGGCTTCGGCTTTCAGCGCTTTTTGCCCCGCCAGGCGGTTTTCCAGCTTTCGAAATTCAGCCTGATACGCCTCCCATTCGGTGAGCGGAATTTGTACGGCGATGCGCTCGCCGTCGGCGTTGGTTACATACTGCAGGTGTAGGTCCATGGGGGTATAAACTAAGTCGTCCTTCGAAAGTAGGGAAGTTTTCGGGCGTGTGCCAAGTTCCGGGCGCAAAAAAGCCATGCTTTTGCGATCTGGCGAAGTTTTTGCTCTGGGCAAGTCAACCTCTACTCCCTTCGCCATGCGCCCCATCTTCTACGTGTTACTCGTCTTTATGGCGTGCGGCTTTGGGAGCTGCACCCGTCACCAGGTCATCCGGCTGGCCAGCGATCATCCCCAAACCCTGCAGCGTGCATTTGTCGTGGAAACCGACACCCTGCTACTGACCTACAATTTTTCCGGCGAAGGTGGCCCCGTCGCCATTTCCATTTACAACAAGCTGAACCACCCTCTGTTTATCGACTGGCGGCAGTCGTCGCTGATTGTCGGTGGGCAGGTGTTTCCGTACGTCGAAGGGCCTTCGGAAGGGTATGTGTACGAGGCCTTGGGCGGACCTTTCGGTGCGTTGCCCCTGCGATCGTCGCAGGACGTAGCCCTGGTGCCCCCGCACAGTTATCTGCAAAGTCCGCTGTTCTGGCTGGCCCCAACGCCCTACCAGGGCCTGCCGGGCGACGTATGGCAGGAACGGCGCGGCGGGCGGCTTTTCAAACGTCAGGGGTACAGTGCTGCGACTTCGCCGGTGTACATCCGCAGTTACCTGGCTTTTGGGACCGATCGGCCCCTGACGCATCCTTTTTACCAGCAAACTACTTTTTGGCTGGAGGAAGTGTTGCAAACGACCAGCGCCCGCTACGTTCGTCTGGTCAGAAATGAGCAGTGGGGCGATACGTTTACCGTGCAACAGCAGAACGATTCGAGGGTACTTGCTGCTTCGTCGTTGACCTTGCTCAGTTCAGTGATGATGTCGCTCCTCTTGGTAGCGGCATGGGGCGGGTAAGGCGGTCTTCTGTAAGCCTATCTTCTCACTTTTTCCCGAGCGATGTAGGCAACCACTTGTTTACGCAATAGCCCTTCTGGCTACCCCGCCCGGCTATGAGCCGATCACCGCGATTCTGTTTACGACCAGCTTGGTGCTCGGATTCCGCTTTCGCGCTACTGGGGCCGTAGCCGCTCTTTGACGTCATCTCAAATTTTCAATCCTTTTACTTCTATGCGCCTTTCCATCTACGTTTTCGCTTTGCTGAGTTGCCTGGCGTTTAGCCGGTGCACGGCCTACCAATTCGCGACGCTATCCAGTGCGGAGGCTTCGGGTTCTACGGAAGAGTATATCGTCGAGACGGATACGCTTCTGATCCGCTACAGCTTTCAGGGCGAGGGGGCACCCGTGCTGGTCCATATTGAAAACAAATTGAATCAGCCTTTGTACATAGACTGGTCCCGGTCGGCGTTGGTGGTCGGAAACGAAACGTTTCCGTACTGGCGCGACGCGTACGACATCAACACCGTGTCGCAGCATTACTACATTTCTACGACTACGACGGGCGTGGCCGAACGGCCCGATCGCATCAGTTTTATTGCCCCGCGTGCGTTTGTGGAGAGTACGCGGCTCGCTCTGGCACCGGGCTCCAGCCTGAGCGCCTTGCGCACTACAGAGGCCCGCCGTGTGATTCGACGAAGCCCGTACGGTTCGTACCGGGTCAGTTTGTACGCGTTTACGGAGGATAATTCGCCGCTGGCCTTCCGCAGTTACCTGACGCTGTCTACCCAGATGGACGGCTCGGCGTCTTTCGCGGTCGATACGCACTTCTGGGTGTCGCAGGTCTTGCAAACCCTGGAGCCGATGTATCGCCAGCTCTACAGGTCGCTGGAACAAAAACCGTTTACGTTTTACAGTGTGACGGTGCTGTAGCGATCCGGGTGGTTCCCATTCAGGAAGCGCCCGGTTTCTCCAGTAGTTCGTTCAGCCACTGTTCCAGCGCCTGAAGCACCTCCTGATCGGGACCGGGGTTGAGCACGCCGCTGCCGAAGCGGTACCAGACGCCTTCGCCCGGATCGAGGTAATGCCCCGGTCGGTTCGGCGTCGCTTCAAACGATTTGTCCATCTCGTAGTCGGGAGCGTAGACGCTGCGCAGCAGCGGTTTCAGGCGCGGCCAGGCCAGCGGAAATGTGCGTTCTTCCGGCGGCGTTTCGACGCGGACCTGCACACGCCGCTCGCGGAACGAAGGCTGAACGGTGACCAGTTGCACCCGCTGCTCAGGGTCCACTTTCGCGAAGCGCACGACCAGCGCGCGTTCTTTACCCGACACTTCGTAGATGGCCTGCACCAGTTCCTGGCAAAAGTAGGCCCAGGTTTCGCGCTTGCGGGGCGTGCCTTCCGCAACTTGTCCCTGCGCATCGGTCAGGGTCAGGTGGATTTCCCCGTCGCTTTCTTTCATGTCGGTGCTACCGCCCTTGCGCAGCAGGTCGCGCAGGGCCTTGGTCCAGGCGCTGGAGAGTACGCCTTCCCACACGAAATCGTCGTCGGGTGTAAATCCTTCGTCATAAATTTCTTCTTCGGTCAGGTCTTCGCGATCCAGGTAGGTCAATTCATAACGAACGGCCAGCCCGTCGGGTCGTGGGACGGCCTCCAGGGTGTACACGTGGCTATACGGCGGCGGGATGTACTCGGCGGTTTGGAAACGAACCGCCATACGTTGCAATGCATCCATTGCGCAAATGTAATAGGTTGTTACGAAGGGAAGCGGCTGTTTTTCAGGAGCGTGCTAATTTCTGCAACGTCCCCGTACGGTCGATTTTCCCGGTGGGGGTCTCTTCGAACGACGGCACGTAGAGCAGGCGCTTGGGGGCGTGGTACCGGGGCAGGCGCTCGCGCAGCGCTTCCAGGAGCCATTCTTCGCGGGTGGGCGGGAAGGGCATGCCCTCCACAAACAGCACGACACACTGGCCCAGGTACTTGTCCGGCTGGCTGCCTACAAAATAGCGTTCGGCGATTTTATTCTCTTTCCAGAGCTTGTCCACGGCTTGCTCCACCGCCTCGGGCTGCACTTTTACGCCTCCGCTGTTGATGACATGGTCGGCGCGCCCCAACCACCGGAACCGACCGTCGGCGTGCAGTTCCACCAGATCGTTGGTGGTGATCCACTGCGCGTTGGTGACCGCTCCCCGGATGCACAGACACCCCCGGTCGTCCAGGCGAAGATCAATGCCCGGTAATGACGTGAATACGGCCGACCGCTCAGGTCCGTTCAGGCGGCGCAGGGCGACGTGCGAAACGGTTTCGGTCATGCCGTACGTGTGGTAGACGGGGCAGGGCAGGGCTTGCACCTGCTCCTCGAGCGTGGCCGAGAGCGGCGCACCGCCCAGCAGAATGGCCTTGGCATGGGCAAAAGCCGCCAGGGCCTGGGGCGTTTCCCGCAAAATCGTTTCCAGTTGCATGGGCACCATCGCCGTAAAGTCGAACGACGTACCGGCGGCTACCAACGCAAGCGGGTTGCGGTGGGGCGGATAAAGGTGCAGCTCCAGTCCCAGCACCAGTCCTCGCACCAGCATCATGGTGCCGGCAATGTAGCGGGTCGGCAGGCAGACCAGCGCTTTGTCGCCCGTCGTGAGTCCCAGCGCTTCTCCGGTCAACCGGGCGCTGGCTTCCATCTGGGCGCGGGTGAGGCATTGAGGTTTGGGAGTGCCGGTAGAGCCGGACGTCAGCAGCCAGAATTCAGGCTGGCCTTGTTGCCACATTTTACAGAACTGAGCGGCGTGTTGTTCCTGATCGGCGAGGCGGGGTGGCAGGGCCGCTAACGATACTTTTTGCTTTTGAAACCAGACAACATTCATGCGATGTAAACGAGAGCTTAAACATACGGAGAAATAAAAAGAAAAAATATGTACAATCTTTGATGTAATTTTTGTGTAATAAATTGCAAATCTGTAGGTCGGCGAGAACAGAGGGGCGGGGCAGAGAATGCAACAATACTGGCTGAATGAGGGACAAATCTTACCATAGTACAAAGAGTATATAGTGTTTGGGTTTAAATCGATAGAGAAACGACTCGTAAGATTTTTGTTGGTTTAAGTAGTATATTTTATCGTTTTTGTACCATATTTGGGGTAAGGTTCAAATAAGTATTGTCTAGAAATAGTTTCAGTTGGTAAACTATAAAGCACTCTCTGTGTAAGTTTTCAATCACTCTGTCTATGAACTGCATTACGACTTCTTCTAGTACGCTATTACCCGTTTCGTTGCTGTCGTCCGTTTGCTGGGAACGCAAAGTGTTCCGGTAAACATCCCTTCTGTCTTTTCTGTCTGGTGGGGTGGCCCGTGTGCTTCGGGAAATCCGCCGTGGTAAGTAGTCTGCGAGAGGCTTCTTCTTACTAAACTGACGTGTTCTTGCACAAACGCCGATTTCTGTCGCTGGGGCCGAAATCGGAGCAGGAAAGGTATGCCTCGTTTTCGGGGAGGGAAGCGATGCACGGCAGGGAAGGCTATGTCCATTGCTTTCTGTTCAATTCCATAATTCTACTACTTCAACTCCTCTGTATGATTCACAAAGAACCCATTGCCGTGGTGGGAATCGGCTGCCGGTTTCCCGGAGATGTTCATGGTGCCAGCCAATACTGGGCCGCGTTACAACGTAGCTTCGACGCCATTACCGACGTGCCCGAAGAGCGCTGGAACCTTGAAGCGTTCTACGACCCCAATCCGAACGTAGCGGGCAAAACCAAGTCGCGGAAGGGCGGTTTTGTGAAAAACGTAGACCACTTCGACGCCGATTTCTTCGGACTTTTTCCGAAAGAAGCGGAGCGCATCGACCCGCAGCAACGGCTGCTGCTGGAAGTAACCTACGAAGCCCTGGAAGACGCCGGCATCCGGCTCGAAGATTTTTCCGGCTCCAAAACGGCGGTGTTCATGGGCGTATTCATGAATGACTACTGGGACATTCAGATCGCCCATCTGCAGCGCGATAACATTACACCCCACGTGCCGATGGGCGTGTCGCTCACCTCCATTGCAAACCGACTTTCGTACGTCTACAACCTGAAAGGCCCGAGCGTAACACTAGATACGGCGTGTTCGTCGTCGCTGGTCGGGGTACACCAGGCCTGCCGGAGCATCTGGTCGGGCGAGAGCACCCAGGCCCTGGCGGGGGGCGTCAACCTGATGCTGCGTCCGGAGTCGACGATCATGATGTCGAAAGGCAATTTCCTTTCGCCCGATGGGTATTGTAAGTCGTTCGACAGCCGGGCCAACGGATACGTGCGCAGCGAAGGCGCGGGGGTGGTCCTTCTCAAACCGCTTTCGCAGGCGCAGGCCGACGGCGACCAGATCTACGCGCTGATTCGCGGCTCGGCGGTCAACCAGGATGGCCATACGCCCGAAGGGTTCACCGTACCGAGTCTGGAAGCGCAGGCCGACATGTTGCGCACGGCTTATCAGGATGCGCAGGTCGATCCGAAAGAGGTCGCGTACGTCGAAGCGCACGGCACCGGCACGCCCGTCGGTGACCCGAAAGAGACCAATGCCTTCGGGCAGGTGCTGAGCGAAAAGCGCACGGCCGACGAGAAGCTGACCATCGGGTCGGTGAAAAGCAACATGGGCCACCTGGAAGCCGCCGCCGGAATCGCCGGGATGATCAAGCTGACCATGGTGCTGAAAAACCGCCAGGTGCCCGCCAACCTCCACTTTCTGAAGCCCAACCCGAACATTCCGTTCGACGACTACAAACTGCGTGTACCTACTCAACTGGAAGACCTGCCGAAAGAAGGCACGTTGTTCGGCGGGGTAAACTCGTTCGGCGCCGGGGGCACCAACGCCCACGTGGTGATGCAGACCTACGACGCACCGACCGCGCAGGAGCTACCAGCCACCGACGAAGGTCACGACGTCCACCTGTTTACCCTGACGGCCCGCAGCCGGGAGGCACTCCGCGCCACCGCCGAAAAGTACGTGCCCTTTCTGGAAGAGACGCCCGCTGCGCTGAGCGATATCTGTTTCTCGGCCGGTACGCGGCGTTCGGCGCATCCGCATCGGCTGAGCATCGCGATCCGCACCAAAGCCGAACTGAAAGCGTCGATTGAAGCTTTCCTGCGCGACGAGACCCGGCCCGGCATGCACTACGCGGAAGTGACCCGCGAAACGGCGCCCAAAGTGGGCTTTGTCTTCTCGGGGCAAGGACCCCAGTGGTACGCCATGGGGCAGCAATTGCTACAGGCGTCGCCCGTTTTCCGGGAGACCATTCTGGAGATCGAGCAACATTTCGCGAAGGTGGCCGACTGGTCGCTGCTGGAAGAGATGAACCGCGACGAGGCCACTTCACGCGTTAGCGACACCCGCATTGCACAGCCTGCTATCATGGCGATTCAGATTGCCCTGACCGAACTGTGGAAGTCATGGGGCGTGGAGCCCGCCGGTTGTGTCGGGCACTCGATTGGCGAAGTGGCGGCGGCCTACGCGGCTGGTGCGCTGACGCTGGCGCAGGCCGTGGAGGTGATTTACCACCGCAGCCGGGGACAGAACAAAGCGACCGGAGCCGGTAAAATGCTTGCCGTGGGCCTGACGCTGGCGGAAGCGAGAAAGGCAATTGTCGGGTACGAAGCCGTTGTTTCCATTGCGGCCATCAACAGCCCCGAGATGGTGACCCTGTCGGGCGATGCCGAACCGCTGGAAGCCATTGCCGCGGCGCTGGACAAGAAAGACGTGTTCCACCGTTTTCTGCGGGTGAACGTGCCGTTCCACAGCCATCACATGAATCAGCTCAAAGACGAACTGATCGACTCGCTGGTGCACCTGCAACCGGCGGCCGCCACGTTGCCGCTCTATTCGACGGTAACCGGGCGGCGCGAGGACGGCCTGCACCTGACGAGCCACTACTGGTTCCAGAACGTGCGCGAACCCGTGTACTTTACCGATGCCGTGCAGGCCATGATCGATGAGGGATTCGATACGTTCGTAGAAATTGCCCCGCATCCGGTGCTGTCGCAGGGCGTGCAGGATCTGCTGAAAGCCAACCAGAAGGAAGGCCTGACCGTCACGTCGCTGCGTCGCAAAGATGACGAAGCCGTGGTGATGATGGGCTCGCTGGGACGGCTGTTCACCGACGGTCTGGCTTTGCAGTGGCAGAAGCTGGCGACACCCGGTGCGCGCTACGTGAAACTGCCGACCTACGCCTGGCAGAAACAGCGCTACTGGTTCGAAACTGAAGCGCACCGTCGCGAGCGGCAGGGGACAACCCTCCATCCGTTTCTGGTTGCCAAACATCAGTCGGCGACCGATGCCTATCGGCTGCTGTGGGACGTGCGGCTGGATCAGCGCGTATTCCCTTATCTGGAAGATCATAAAGTCGACGGGGCCATCATCTTCCCCGGCACCGGCCACCTGGAAGTCGCCAACGCCATGGCGCACGCGTCGTTCCCCGGCACGGACTTCTTCCTGGAAGATGTCCATTTCGAATCGGCCGTGTTTCTGCCCGACGAAGGCGAGTCGCCCGAAGTCCGCATGGAAGTAACGTCCGACGAAGGAACCTACGTGTTGTGCAGCCGCCCGCGCTACAGCGAAGACGCCGCCTGGACACACCACTCGCGAGGCAAAGTGAACAGCTTCGGCGATCGGTTCGTGAAACAGACGGTTTCGCTCGATGCGGTGCGCGAGCGTGTGACCGACCCACTGTCGGTCTCCGATTTCTACGTGACGTTGAAAGAAGGCGGCCTTCAGTACGGCGAGTCGTTCCGTTGCGTGCAGAAAATGTGGCGGCACGGGAACGAACTGCTGAGCACCATCAGCCTGTCGGAAAAGGACCTGTACGGCGTGGAGAAATACCACGTCCATCCGGCTCTGCTGGATGCGTCGCTGCACACCATTCTGTACTTCGCGCAGGAGCAGAGCGACACGGGCAAAGGCGGCATCTACCTGCCGGTGCACATCGAGCGTTTCAAAGTGCATCAGCATCCGGGGCATCGCCTGTGGTGTTACGTGAACCTGACCGAAGGCAACGCTACGTACATGCACGGCGACTACTGCCTCTTCAACGAAGAAGGCGAACTGGTCGCAGAAATTCAGGGGCTAACCTGTAAGTACATCGAAGGGTCGCGTGGTGAGCAGCGCGACGAACTCTACCAGGGCATGTACACGTACCAGTGGCAACTGCTGGAAGAGTCCGAACTGCTGGCCACGGCAAAACAGGCGCTGGGCACAGAGCCGACCAACCCGGCCGAATGCACGCTGCTGCTGGCCGACAAAGGGCAAGTGGCGATGCAACTGCTGCGCCGTTTCAATGCCGCGCACCGTTCGGTGGCGTTGGTGATGCAAAGCAACCAGTACCAGCAGTTGTTCGGGCAGCACTTTGAAGTCGATCCGCTGCAACAGGAAGATCTGGAAAAAGTGATCCGGATGGTGCAAGCGCAGGGCCAGCCCATTACCCGGGTCGTGTACCTGTGGGGACTGGACGAAGCGGCCGCGCATGAGTTGGATACAGACGCCATGGCCGCGCGTCAGGAACAGATGGCGCTGTCGGCCATCCAGGCGGTGAAGGCGGTGGTCAGCCAGGACATCGAACCGGCCTTTACGTTCGTGACCCGGGGAGTAGAACAACTCACCGAAAAAGATACGCAGGTCAACTTCGCCCAGGGAACCCTTTACGGCATCACCCGCGTGATGACCAACGAATATCCGTTCATCCCGCTGCGCCTGATCGACCTGTCGGCCGAGTGGAACGAGGCCGAGCTGGAATCGCTGTACGATACCATCGTCGAGCCGAAATCGCTCCAGAAAGTTCGCCACACCGAACTGGCGCTTCGCGGTACGCAACGGTACGCGCGCCGTCTGGAAGCGGTGCATCAGGAAAGCGCCGAACAGGCCGCCACGCAACGCGCCGAAGCCATCGGGACCCGGTACCGGGCCGAAGTACGCGACTACGGCACGTTCGATCGTCTGGCCTTCCGGCAGGCGGCCCGTCCCGAACTGGCCCCCAACGAAGTGGAGATCGAAGTGCGGGCGGCGGGGCTCAACTTCAAGGACGTGATGAACGCAATGGGCCTGCTGTCGCCGGAAGCCGTTGCGGGAGGCATTGCCGAAGCCAACCTAGGGCTGGAGTGCAGCGGGGTGGTGACCGCCGTTGGCTGTGGCGTATCCGACCTCCGGGTGGGCGATCCGGTCATGGCGTGGGCCTCGAACAGCTTTGCGGGCTACACCGTCGCCAAGCGTCAGTGCGTCGTGCAGAAGCCCGAAAATCTGTCGTTTGAAGAAGCCGCGACGCTAACGGTCGTGTACCTGACGGCCTATTACTCGCTGCACCACCTGGCGCACCTGGAAGAAGGCGAGCGCGTCCTGATTCACTCCGCTTCGGGGGGCGTCGGGCTGGCCGCTATCCAGATTGCCCGGTGGCGCGGGGCCGAAGTAATCGCCACGGCGGGGAACGAGGAGAAGCGAAATTACCTGCGGGCCTTGGGCGTTGCACACGTATTCGATTCGCGCGATCTCCGTTTCGCCGATCAGATCCTGGAGGTAACCAACGGCGAAGGGGTAGACGTGGTCCTCAACTCGCTGACCGGCAAAGCCATCGCGCAGAGCATCCGGTGCCTGGCGCCGTTCGGCCGCTTTGTGGAAATCGGCAAAGTCGACATCTACGGCGATACCAAACTGGGGCTGAAGCGCTTCGGAGAGAACCTGTCGTACCACGCGGTGGATCTGGACCGCCTGATGGCGCAGAAACCCAGGCTGGCGCAGCGGATGTACCGCGAACTGGCCGATTTGCTGGCGAGCGAACAGATCGAAGCCCTGCCGTTCCGGACGTATCCGGTGTCGGCGTTGTCGGAGGCGTTGCGGTTCCTCAGCAAAGGCACGCACATCGGGAAAGTGGCGGTGACGATGGCAACGCAGCAGGTCGATGTGCTGCCGGCCGAAACCCTTTCGCTCCCGAAAGACGCGACCTATCTGATCACCGGAGGGGCGAGCGGCCTGGGCCTGGAAATGGCGAAGTGGCTGGCCTCCAAAGGTGCGCAGTACCTCGTGCTGGCGAGCCGGAGCGGCTGTAAATCAGACTATGACCGGCAGACCATCGCCGACCTGGAAGCGGCCGGGGTCTGCGTGCGGTTGCCGAAAGTAGACATCACCGACGAAGCGGCCGTGCGCACCATGCTTGCCGAAGTACGTGCGCTGATGCCGCCGCTGAAGGGGATCATTCACAGTGCAGCCGTGCTGGACGACGCCACGCTGCCCAACATGGACGAACGGCGGTTCCACCGGGTATTCCATCCGAAAGCCATGGGTGCCTGGACGTTGCACCGTGCGACGCTCCACGATACGCTCGACTTCTTCCTGACGATCTCGTCGGTGTCGGCCATCTTCGGATTGCCGGGGCAGTCGAACTACTCGGCCGCGAACAACTTCCTCGACAAGCTGTGTGCCTACCGTCAGGCGCAGGGGCTGGCCGCGGCGTCGGTCAACCTGGGCGTACTCGACACCTATGCCGGCATGTCGAAAGAAGGAGAGCACGTGTTGAAGGTACTGGGTAGCCAGGGCTGGCAGCCCATGCCGCTCCAGCGGGTGTTGAACCAGATCGAGAACATCGTGCTACAACAGCCTTCGCATCGGATGGCCGCGCTGCTCGACTGGAAACGGTTCCGCGAATTCTTCCCGCATCAGGTAAACGACGCCCGCTTTGCCCATCTGCTGAGTCAGGAAAGCCTGCGCAGCCGTGGGGGGAACGGGCAGGTTACGCTGGTCGATCAGTTGCTGGCCGCGTCGGGCGAAGCACAGACCGAGATGCTGCAGAACAAGCTGGCCGAGTCGCTGGCGAAAATTCTGGGCACGTCGGTCGATAAGATTCAGACCGATATATCAATTTCCAAGATCGGCCTGGATTCGCTGATGCTCAATCAGTTTCGGAACTGGATTCAACAAAAACTGGAACTTAATTTCCCGCTGATGAAGATCGCCAAAGGCCCGAGCCTGCTGGAATTGGCAAACCAGTTGTTGCAGGAACTGACGCACGAAGAGGCCGGGGAAGAAGCGAGTGTTGCGGTGGCGACCGACGTGTCGGGCATCGCCGGGGAAGAGGAGCTGGAAGTGGTCGACACGTGGTTCATCCGCAACCGGACAAACACGCAAGACATCCAGACGCGTGTGTTCTGCATACACCCGGTAGGGGCAGGGGCGTCCATCTTCAGCCATTTCCTCTACCACCCACCGGCCCACACCGACGTGATGGCCATTCAGTTGCCGGGACGGGAGAATCGCCGGAACGAAACGCCTTACGAGGACATGCCACGGCTGATCGCAGACCTGGCGCAGGCCATTCAGCCATACCTCGACAAGCCGTTCGTGGTGATGGGCCACAGCTTCGGCGGGGTGGTCGGCTTCGAGCTGGTGCGCCATTTGCGCCGGCAAGGCGGTCCGCAGCCCATGCGTCTGTTGCTGACCGGTACCATTCCGCCGCACCTGACGCCACTCTGGCGCGAGAAAGAGTCGATCCGGGAAACGGCCGTCTTTACCAACTCGGAGGAGAAAATCCTTTCGCTGCTCAACTACATCGACGACGTCGACTTCCTGAAGCAGATCCTGCCGGTGATGAAAAAGGACATGCCGTTGATTATGAGTTACTATTACCACGAAGAGGCACCGTTCCCCTTCCCCGTAACGGTCTTCGCGGCCGATCAGGACGAAGTCGTGGAAATGGAGGAGATTCAGCACTGGCGCGACCAGACCACGGGCGATTTTACACTGGAAGTAGTAGAAGGCGATCACTGGTTCCTGAGCCGGAACCAAGAGCGTATTCTGGCCTGCCTCAGCGAGTTGATTCATGCTGAGCGTGCGCAGAATATCGCCTAGCGACGCCTGGAATAGACAGATGATAGCGGGCGGGGACACTCCGTCCGCTATCCTTTTTTCATCGATCAAGGCCCGACCGAGTTGACCATTTTTCCATTGACCCTACAGCGGACCGCCCGCACCTACCGCGGCGTGTTGAGTTTTGCCAGTACTGCGCACTTGCCTACCGAGCCGGAAGCGTATTTGCATCCGCTGGAATTTGCCCAGTACCAGACCCTGCGTATTCCGGCCCGTCAGACTTCCTTTTTGTTAGGGCGTTTTCTGGCCCGCCAAACGCTCCATACGTACCTGGGAGAAGCATCGCCAGACGTCTACCTGACGTCCGGGGTATTTCAACAGCCGCTGGTCGTCGGCACGCCGACTAGCGTGGGCGTGAGCCTTTCGCATACCGCCGACCAGGCCGCGTGTTTGGTTTTTTCGGAAGAGCATCCCATGGGTGTGGATCTGGAGCGCGTACAACCGGGCAATTGGGAAAACATCGGTTCGCAGCTCACGCCCCACGAAAAAGGTCTCTGGGATGGCAAAGAGTCGATGGATGCGTTTTACACCCGGCTCTGGACGGTGAAAGAAGCACTCTCGAAAGTGCTGCGCACCGGGCTGACCGTCTCTATGGAGTTCTACGAAATCGCCTCCGTTACCCGGCAAAAGGACCTCACGTGTTGCCAGTTCAAGCACTTTTTGCAATACAAAGCATTGACTTTTGCGTGGAACGCGTGTTTCTGCACGGTGGTGTTACCTGCCGAATCAGAGTATACAATGACTGAAGCGAGGGAAAAAATCGATCTGCGGCGCCGTTTGTATAGTTAATTCAACTTTATTGTCCAGTAAAAGCCGATTTTTTGTAGATGAATCGATGGTGATTAGAGGTAGTTTATGTTTGTACATCTTTTTCTTACATCGCTATATTATGACTAAGGTACTGTAAATCAATAGGGTGGAGAATCTCTATTTTCGTGCCAGTAACTCACTTCTAGTATTCACCCTAATTCTACAGTACATGGCCGCTTTTGGTACCTCTTTCCTGAGTGCCATCATTCACGGAAATGATAGTCTTGATTTGCCTCCCAAACTTCGCCGGAAAATAGGCCCTACCAACATTCTGGCTTTCTTATTAATTACTACCGTTGCGATACCCTTCGTAGGAATTTCGCTGCTCTATTATCCGTCCCTAGCCTGGATTCCGGCTGCCGGGGGCATTACCTGCGCGCTCGTGATTATGATGAACTACTGGGGCGGCATTGCCGTATCGCGCTACATCATCTCGCTCCTGCCGTTTTTTCTGGCTTCCAGCTACAACCGGATTTTGTGCGGACCCGGCGACGAGCCCATCACCAGCGTTTTTCTGGTAGAGTTCAGCTTTGCGCTGATTCCTTTTGTGATCTTCGATCTGGAAGAAAAGGTGGCACTGGCCATCCTGTGTAGCATTACCTTCCTGGGAATCATGACGTTTCCCATCACCAGCCAGTGGGTAACCCTAGAGGCCGATACCACCGTCATTCGGCAGGGTTGGGTCAGTGTAGTAGCCAACGCACTCGGTGTGTTGACAGGCTTTGGTTGCCTGATTGGCCTGGCCTCCATCAACAAACAGGCCGAAAAACAGGTGGAACAGATGCTGACGTTGGCGGAGGAAAAGAATACCGCGATGGAAGAAGCTTCGGAATCGCTGCGCCTGAATCTGGAACAACTCGAGGCCGCCAAAGAGTCGGAGCGCCAACGCAACTGGACCTCCGAGGGAATTGCCGCCGTCTCTGAAACCATTCGCACCCACCAAAACCAAAAAGACATTTACGATCGGCTACTGATGCAGATCGTTCAGTACATGGACGTTAATCAGGGCGCGCTTTACATCGTGGAAGGCAGCGATGAGGACCTGCGGCTGAGCATGAAAGGCTGCTACGCCTACTCGCGTAAAAAATACCGTGACTACTCCTGCAAACCCGGCGAAGGCCTGATCGGACAAATCTACCTGGAGCGGGAGGCCCTCGTAATGACCGAAATTCCCCCCCAATATGTAAAAATTACCTCCGGGGTCGGCGCGGCCACGCCTTCGTCGCTGGCCGTCATTCCGCTCAAGGTGAACGAAAGTGTGGAAGGCATTCTGGAATTGGCTTCGTTCCGTGCTTTTGAGGAATACGAAGTCGAGTTTTTAACGAAACTAGGTGAGTCGATTGGCTCGTTCGTCCAGAGCCATCGGGTTAGTGAACACACCCGGGCCCTCTTGGAAGAGACGCAACTTCAGGCGGAGATGATGCGAGCGCAGGAAGAGGAAATGCAGCAGAACATGGAAGAGCTGGCGGCCACGCAGGAAGAATACGAGCGGAAAACGCGGCAATACGAGAAGCAAATCGAAGACTACAAACAGGAAATCCGGGAGCTACAGCAGCTCATGGCCACCAAAGTTTAACGTAACAGCGAATCAGGAAAAAAGCCCGCTATGTTCGAATATAGCGGGCTTTTTGTTTATCCAGCTTACGCAACGCCTAGAGTAGAGCACTAGTATTTTACAATCCGTTGGATCGGCAAGCCTTCTGAGTGCAGAAAATAAAGTCCGGTAGGCAGATGCTGGACCGAGATTTCGGTTTGTCCTACCACCTCCTGTCGCATGACTTCGCGGCCTAACGTATTGAAAATACGTATTGAATGAGAGCCGTCTGCTTCGACTGTGAGTACATCACGAACAGGATTCGGGTAGATTGACAAGGAGAAGTTTGTTGTAGCTTGTGCTCCAGAAGCTGATCTGACCAATGGACTGCTGTACGCATCAATCTGAATATCCCCCATCTTGACAGGAGTAGTTGGGTCTGCGTTATCATCTGCCCCGGATTGAGTGTCATAAACAACAACGCCTCCTGCATCTTGATCCCAAATTTTGACACGAAGCATGTCAGGAGCACTACTGCTGTGCAGATCACTGTCTATCGAAGAGATGAGGAATCCGTAATTCCCGCTACCGTTGATCTTGCCTGTGCCTTGAAAGATGGCATTATCATCGTTAATGGCTAACCATTCAAAATCTTCACTCAGAAATTCGCCCACTGATGCAACTGTTAATCCTAAGTAGGTATACCCGGAAGGTACAGTATCGTCGGGCTCATCATAAGCGACTAAAAAACCAAAATAAGCGGTTCCTGTGGAAGCTGGCGAGTCGGGGTTTGCATTAGAAGGAGAGGTGAACGAACCTGCACCGCTCACGGAACCTGCCAACGGATCGTAGATAACGACATACTTATAGGGGTATGTATATCCTTCACAGCCCCCTTCAGTAGTGACATTGACAGTATAGACACCAGCAGTGAGGTAAGTGTGAGAAGCCGTAGCCGTATGACCCTCTAAGACTTCAGCCGGTTCGGTGGTGCCATCGCCCCAGTCAAAAGATACTCCTTCGGGTCTGTAACTCTCGAAATAGGCTTCCAACGTGATTTCCGTATTTACGGATTGGGGGCCTGTTGGCGAGGCTGTAAACGAAGGCGGAATGTCGCAATTGGGTTGACTGTATTTGACGGTTGCGTAGTCGTAACCGTACCCTGAACCTCCGTTGCTGAAGCCAGTTACGTAAACGTTGTTTGCGTCGTCGGTAACTAGTGCCGCGGCTCTGTCATACGAATTTGCTGGTCCGTCGTATCGTTTTTCCCACAACTGATTACCAGTAGAGTTATCGTACTTTACTGTTGCGTAGTCAAAACTACTAGTACTTCCCAGACTAAATCCCGTTACATAGGCATTGCCTGAATTATCAACGTCGATGTCCATTGCATAATCGGCACCGTTACCAGGACCATTGTAGGTATTAGCCCACTGTTGACTTCCGCTACTGCCATTGTATTTCACAGTGGCGTAATCATAATCAGTACTATTGTCTAGGCTGTAGCCCGTCACATACACATCGCCAGCGTAATCTACGGCTATCGCTGTGGAAATGTCATTGTTACTGTCATCGCCATTGAACCGATTTACCCATACTTGAGTACCCGTAGTAGCATTATACTTAACAGTTGCATAATCTAACCCCGTGCTACTGCTGCCGTAGCTGGGGCCTGTCACATACACATAACCTGCATTATCGACAGCAACCCCAACACCTTGGTCATTGTTATTGCTGGGACCATTGTAACGACTTGTCCATTTCAGGTTACCACCTGTGTCGTATTTTACCGTGGCAACATCGAACTTGGTGTTATTGGAGCCGTTCCAACTTCTACCTGTTACGTAAACGTTGCCCGAAGCATCCAGGGCCAATGCCGTAGCAACGTCTTGGTTCACATTGGGGCCATTGTAGCGTTTTACCCATAATTGGGTACCACTGGGACTGTACTTCACGGTGGCGTAGTCATAATTATAGGTAGTACCGCCGTAGCTCTGACCTGTTACATACACATTGCCTGCGTCGTCAACCGCCAGGGCCGATGGGCTGTCATAGCCATTGATAGAGCTATAATTGTAGCGTTTAACCCAAAGCTGAGTGCCGCTGGCGTTGTATTTTACAGTAGCATAATCATAATCAGTACTACCCCCATAGCTGTAGCCTGTAACGTATACATTACCCGAATTATCGACCGCTATCGCTACCGGACTATCGTCCCCGCTCTGTTCATAACGACTGACCCATTGTACCACGCCTTCTGCGTTGTATTTCACAGTGGCGTAATCGTAGTCGGTATCGTTGTCTAAGCTGTAGCCTGTAACATATACATTGCCTGCATCGTCGACCGTCAGCGCTGTCGCATAATCGTTACCTTCCTGTGCGTTGTCGTATCGCTCTACCCACTCTTGATTTACTTGTGCGTGAAGTGTAGCACTCAGGAGTAAGCTCCCTGTTAAAATGGTAATTTTATGCATCATTTTACTTGGTTAAAGCCTGAAAATCTAGTTCAACGGTGATGTCCCGAACTTCGGGGAGAAGTTGCGGTTGGAAAAGTTCAGGGCGAGGCTTATTGCAGCTACCCTGTACCGTCTGCTTTGGTTTGAGAACGAGGTGGCGCGATTTCTCCAAGGGCAAACGCTCACCCTGTGCATCTACCGTAAAGAGCGTGTAAGACAAGGCGGTCTTCTTTTTACGAGCATTGCTAATGCGACAAGCCACGTACTCAGGGCCATCGCAGTCTACAATCTGGTAAGAAAAAGTAACCCCATGTTTCTTGTAGATCGTCTGCCACTTTTCTTTTTTGGGCTTTTGTGCTTTTTCAGCGCGCTGCGCCTGAACTGTGGTGAAGCTCAGCAGCATTAGGAGTAAAAGAGGTGTTTTCATAAAGACTAGCGTAGTTAATTGATATAAGAAAATAGGTTAGGAAGAAACGTGTTTATACTGGCAGTATGGTAGTAGGACAAGCATTCAAAAATTGTTTTGGCCAAGGCATACGATGCTCAGCAACTATAAAAGCCTTTTACAAAACATCGGATAAGGGCATCTGTGTCGTATAATTTTTACTAGCGATGTGCCTTATGCGATGGCGAAGTAATGGGTCTGTGAATTGATTATTCTCCCGGTGTGTAGTGAGCTCTGTAGAAGAGCAGGTATTAATGCATTGGCGCAATTACAGGCAAACCGAATGTGCCAATTATATTCTGACGTACTTCTTCTAAAGTCTACTTGCTACAGATAAAGAATTGGAATGATTTTTCTTGTTTCTTATCGTCTTGATGATTAAGAGGTTATGTGGCTCATTCCAACTAGCGAGGCTCAAGGTACTACTATTTATAAGTACAAGTAAATACCTATTTTTAGGTATTTTGATGTAATCTCACCTCCTGATTTCCAGAGGTGTGTTCATGTTGTTTGATAGAGATGTTCCCTAAGCTGTCTTTACATCCCATGTACGTTTACCATGGCGTTACTGTGGCTGAATGAAGCATTGTACGACACACTAACCCTGTATAGATAGGGCTGCGTGCTCAGTTCCTGTTGCGTTAGGAGAAAACTCGGTGCCGTGCAAATGCCTACCTTGCCGGCATGTCCAGTCTACTACCCTCTGCGGTGCCGATGGAGGAACTCTTGCAATTTTTAGAAACGTACCTGACCGATGAACGGCGACAGAAACTTGTGGAGGTGGCACGCCAGCGTACACGCCATCTGACCGTCGTAGTAGAAGACTCCTTTCGGGAGCAAAATGCCAGTGCCATTGTGCGTACTTGCGACTGTTGCGGCATCCAAGACCTGCACCTCGTGGCGAATTCGTCCGATTACCAAGTGGCAGAAAACATTGCCATGGGAGCCCGAAAATGGGTTGACCTCCACCTGTACCGCGATCATCCGGACAACACCGTGGCTTGCCTGGAGCGTTTGCGGGCAGAGGGATATCAGGTGGTGGCGACCACACCGCATCAACGGGCGGCCACGCCGGATACGTTCGATCTGAAACGCCCGTCGGCGCTATTCTTTGGGCGGGAAAAACGTGGACTTTCGCCGGTGGTGTTCCAGGAGGCCGATGCTGTGTTGCACATTCCGATGGTGGGCTTCACCGAAAGCTATAACATCGCCGTTTCGGCGGCCTTGGTACTCTACACGCTAACACAGCGTTTGCGGCAACAGGAAGACACAACGTGGCAACTGGCACCCGACGAAGCGCTGGTGCTGCGTTTGCGGTGGGCGTTGCGTTCGTTGCCGCGCGGCCGGGCCTTGGTAGAGCATTTCTATGCGCAGCGAGGACAGCCCTTCCCTGCGGAACTCGACAGTTGGTTATGACCCTAGATCAGGACGCCTAAAGAGGAGAAAGAAAGGTGCGCGGAGATGGCGGCGCACCTTTTATTTATTATTCTTCAGCGGCCAGCAAAGTGATGCTGGCACCGTGCAGGCCGTCGGCGATGCGAATCTGGCACGACAGACGACTCTCGTCCTCAACGTAGGGGAGGGTATCGAGCATGTCGAGTTCGGCATCTTCCGGTTCGGGAACGTCGGCGTTTTCCAGGCGGATGTGGCACGTGGCACAGAGGGCCATGCCGCCGCAGGTGGCCTGGATAGGGTATTCACTGGCTTTCAGGAATTCCATCAGGCTGAGCCCCATATCGGTGGGCGCTTCGAGTTCGGTCTGGGAGCCGTCAGGTTCGTTGACGGTAAATTTTACGAGATCCAAAGAAGTAGAGATTACAAATGAGCAAATTTCAAATAGCGTGGTGTCGCCAAGCCAGGCTTCTGCCGCCGGTTTGCGTTGCAGTGCTTAGAAGGCCTGGACACCGTTGACGGTGGTGTACTTCAGGGAGTACTTCTTGTCGGGGAACACCCGGGCAAAGGCACTCTGGGCCATCAGGGCCGCCTCGTGAAAGCCGCACAGAATCAGCTTCAGCTTGCCCGGATAGGTGTTGATGTCGCCGATGGCGTAGATGCCCTCCACGTTGGTGGCGTAGTCCACCGTGTTGACCTCGATGGCGTTGCGGTCCAGGTTCAGCCCCCAGTCGGCCATCGGCCCCAGCTTGGGCGAGAGCCCGAACAGGGGAATGAAGTGGTCGGTCTGGAGCAACAGCTCCAGCTTGGCTTTGTCCACCACCCGCACTCCCTGCAGGTGGCCGTTGCCCTCCAGGCCGGTCACGTTCGACTTGAGCAGGAGCTGGATCTTGCCCTGCTGGGTTAGTTCCAGCACCTTCTCGGCCGAGTCAGGCGCGCCACGGAAGGTCTCCCCCCGGTGGATGAGCGTGAGCTCTTTGGCCACCTCGGCCAGGTAGATGGCCCAGTCCAGGGCCGAGTCGCCGCCGCCGGCCAGCACCACCCGCTG